>DASWLM010000001.1:0-37237 GCA_036396095.1 Dehalococcoidales bacterium
GTCGAGTTAAAGAGATTAAACGTTGACCAACTTGTTAATACTCAGGTAAAGGGAGTTCTGTTTTATGAAATGTCCGGTTTGTGGGAAAAATGATTGGCGCACGGTAGTCAGAAAAGAAAATTCTGGTCCGGCACCACAAGCATTTGTGACGGCACTTTACCGTCTTTGTACTAAATGCAGGTATGAAGAAAAATTGTAAGCCATAATGAACTTTAGGCTCGTATCTTCACTATAAAATAGCCCCTTGCTACACCAACCGTTTTATCAACCCGCTATCTTCAATGAAGGCAGCAGTGCCGCCCGAGTGGGGATTGTGAGCAAAGAAACACAGGATACAATTATTCAAACTCGCCAAAACCTATAGTATTATTTGGTTCATTTGTCCATTAGCAATTTATTAGCAAAATAGTGCGTACGAAACAATTTGGCTTTCTGTGCAATTGAGCTGCCTACACCCCATGTTTTTCCGGAACGACATCAAAAGTCCAGACCGTCAAAGTCAATGGTTCGAATGTCAGGGAAAAAACGTATGAATTTTCCTTTTGTTTTGGTAAGATATATATATATGGATATCAGACAATGAGAATAGGAATCCTGGAGTTATTGAGTGCCGGAGCATCCAGGGGATGGAACCAAAAAGCCTATAACTATCTGGTAACCAGGCAATATGCCAGTATCATGCCTCAGGCAATCAGTGTGTGGTGTCGCAACCTAACCCGCGAGGTCTTCTACGCTACCTATTTTGGCAATGGTGACCCTAAAAGCCTGCTACCAAATGATCTCGATATTGTATTTATCTCAACTTATACTCAGGCTAGTGCCTTGGCATACGCCCTGGCTAAATTATATCGCCAGGAAAAAACACTCACTGTCATCGGAGGGCCTCACGCCAAACAATTTCCAGATGATTGCCAGCGGTTTTTTGACGTCGTTGTTGGTGATTGCGATAAAACTCTCATAACTGAGATCCTGAAGGACAAACCCCAGGGCGAATTTGTGACCAGCGGACATTCCATCGTCGATATTCCCGGTGTACAAGAAAGGATGCCGGAAATCCGCGCCTCAACGTTCATCAAAAACAAAACCTTCCCTTTCACCTCGTTTTCGCTACTGACCAGTACCGGCTGCCCTAATTCATGTGATTTCTGCATTGACTGGAATAATCCTTACACTCTTTTGTCCCTGGATCAGTTGGAAGCCGATATGCGTTATATCTTTCGGCATTTCTCCAGAGTAATGATTGGCTTTCATGACCCCAATTTCGCTCTGAAATTTGAGAGTGTATTCGACGTACTAGAAAAAATCCCCGGTCGAAAACGAAACCTGTATATTGTGGAGACATCACTTTCTGTCCTTCGGCCTTCAAGATTGGAACGGATGAAAAACATGGGAGACTTCTACATAGTTCCCGGCGTAGAATCTTGGACAGCTTATTCGAACAAGGTAGGAGCTAGTTCCTCGGTAAGTCCCAGGCAAAAACTGGAAAAATTGATAGAACAATTCAACACCATTCACCACCACGTTACCGGAATTCAAGCCAATTTTATGTTCGGGCTTGACGTAGATATTGGGAATGAACCTGTGGCACTGACCGAAGAATTTGCAGATAGAGTTCCCTTCGTTATGCCCAATTTTAATATTCCGGTTCCCTTTGGAAATACACCGCTCTTTGAGAAATATCTGAGTGAAAACCGCATTCTAACAACAATGCCATTCAGCTTCTATTACATGCCATACCTAGTATACACCTTAAGAAATTACGATCCGGTGAGCTTTTACACGAAATTAATCGATATGTATTCTCATATCTTTTCCAGAGCCCGGTTCATAAAAGGCCTTGGGGACTTAGCACAACCGATGCGTTCTGGATATAACCTATTCAAAACTCTCGGTAACAGACAAATGATTGGAAGATTTAAAGACATACTGGACTTACTAGTAACTGACAAACAATTCAGGGCTTTCCATGAACATCAGACGGACGTTTTACCCGAATTTTACCACTACCACTACGAGCGGGGGCTTGGCCCTTACGCCACTCTTATGTCCCGTGAAGATCGTAAACCTCTTCTTGTCGCCGCTGGAAAAAATAGAACTGGCGCATCTACCAAATTGGCCACTATCACCCCAGGATAAATTGAGCGGGCAAGGCAAACCGTGTACGGGTGATTCCAAAGGAAATGTTGGCAGAATGTTGGCAAAAACAGAAAAAGCTTCTACGTCTTAATAGACATAAAGACCTTTTTAGCTTCAAAATCTGGTCGGGGTGAGAGGATTTGAACCTCCGACCACCTGAACCCCATTCAGGTGCGCTACCAGGCTGCGCTACACCCCGATTTCAACAACTGGAGTCTTGGTGATAAATTAGCGACTCCCAACGCTTAATTTTCATACATCGGGCAGGAATAGTCAAGCGCAGGTGAAGCATCACTCTACGATGGTGATTGCGGAGCGGGTGTCCGGTACTTCTCTGCCTTCTGCTGGATGAGTCTGATTGCTACTTCGGAGTTAAGTGTGCCTTCACGAACGGAGTTCATCCATTGCGCTGTCGCTGTTATGAGGTCGGGACAACATATTGTGAGCGGTGGACAATCAAAAAGCCTGGCTTTTGCACTGCCTAATTTATCCACGGTGAGCAGGCTATCGAAGAAAATGTCACTCATCTCTTTGAGCAGGATGTCGTCATCAGCAAAGAATCGATGACAGTAATGGAGACGGCATATCGGCGGACGGAATTCATAAATCGGGCACCGGTTAAATTGTGGAGCGTAGAGTTCGCATTTAACTGCCGGGCAACATCGGGTCTGGCAGTTCTGGCAAAACTGTTCCTTTTCGTTAAGGCGGGCAAGCCCCTCCAGCGCCGCTGTTACTTCTTCCCCGTAGAGCGTGTTCATTTCAGTGTCAGTAATCAGCGGGAGCCGGGTCAAGTGCTCTACATGCTCTAAAAATGTCTGTATTGCTTTCGCTTTATCCATATCGGACGCTTCCAGATGTATTCGCAGCTATAAGAAGATGATGCTATTGACCGTGATGCAATCTGTTTTCGGAGGGATGATTATTCAAATTATGGAGCGTAGTTAACGCCGTCGCGCCACTATGTAATCTGCCAGGTTCATGAGAATTTCCCGCGCTTTAACTTCCGGCAGTTTTTTCAGGTCTTTGCATGCCTTCTTCTGGTAATCGGCGGCAATAACAAAACATTCCTGGATGATATCGGAGTTACGCACCATCTCAATCGCCTTAGCGATATTCTCTTTGTTATCGCCACCCGCAAAGAGCTGTTTCACCGGATTATCCTTCGGATAGCGTTCTACAAGTAACATCGCCGGCAGGGTCAATGTCCCCTGCAAAAGGTCGGAACCAACCGGTTTGCCCACTTCCTCTTCCGTGCCGATAAAGTCAAGGATATCGTCGACAATCTGAAAAGCGATACCAAGGTTGTGTCCATAGTTGTGCAGAATCTGGATGGACTTCTCTGGCGCTCCGCTTAAAACAGCACCTGATTCCGTAGCCATGACGAAGAGGGCGGCGGTCTTACAGCTGATACGGAAGAAGTAGTGCTCCCGCGCCTGGTCAATCTTAAAAGCGCTCGCCGCTTGTGCCAGTTCCCCGTTGGTGATAATCATTAATGTTTGTGGCAATAATTTAATCACCCGCAGGTTTTCTGTTCTCGCAGTTAGTTCTCCTGACTTGGCGAAGAGGTAATCGCCGAGGAGAACTGCCTTCTCCATTCCCCAGAGTTTGTTGATAGTGGGTCTGCCCCAACGGACCGAAGAGTTATCGATTGTGTCATCATGTACCAGCGTTGCTAGGTGCATTAACTCCACCGCCATGGTCAACGGCAGAAGGCGAGGCAGATTGTAATCGTAGAATTTAGCGCAGAGAATCGTGAGCGCGGGACGGAGCCGTTTCCCCCCACCTTTGAGCGCGTAATCCAGCAGTTCGCTGAGCCATGGAGCGTCGCCGATACCTGTCCCCCGTAACCCTTCTTCAACCTCCACTATATCGTCTTTAATAGGCTCGTAAATTTCGTTTAACTGCAAGTCTTCCCCTTCATGGGCGTTAATATCCCAGTTTCTGCGTTTCTCGCTCTACCAATTCGTCCTCAAGCTTGGTGAAAAGCGGCTGTGGCTGGTGCAGGTTCTGTCCTGATTGTGGTGTTTGTATCTGCCAGCCGAAATCCTCAACCTTGCCCCCGAACCCCAGATACTCGTGGAGTCTCTGAGAACTGAAGGGCAGGAAGGGATAGAGCATTGTTTTTAGCGCAGAGATGATTCTCAAAGCGGTGTAGAGGGAATTTGCCGCCGCTTGTTTATCTGTCTTAAAAGCTTTCCATGGCGCCTTTTCATCAAGATAGCGGTTGGCTTCGTGTGCCAGGTCCATCGCCCGTTTTATTGCCTGCTTAAAACTGCATGAGGCGAGCAGACTGTCCACCTCGATGAAGATAGCATCGGCGAGGGTGTTTAATTGCTGGCTGGTGGCATCGGCACCGGTAAATGTGGGTACCTTGCCGTCGAAATTCTTGTAAGTAAAGGTCAGCACCCGGTGTACCAAATTTCCGTAGGTAGCTACCAGTTCATCATTGTTGCGTCGGACAAACTCGCGCCAGGAAAAATCAGTGTCACCCGTTTCCGGCATATTGATGGATAGCAGATAACGCAGTGGGTCGGGTTCGTAATTGTTCAGGTAATCCGGCAACCAGACCGCCCAGTTCCGGCTCGTCGAAACCTTTCTACCTTCGATTGTCAGAAATTCATTGGCTGGCACATCGTAGGGTAGGTTTAGCCCCCCGTAGCCCATCAGCATCGCTGGCCAGATGATGGTATGGAAAGGGATATTGTCCTTCCCGATAAAGTAATAAATCCGGCAGTCCTGCTCCCAGAAATCACGCCACTTCTCCACATTACCGCTGGATGTTGCCCACTCTTTACAGGCGGAGAGGTAACCGATGACTGCTTCAAACCAGACATAGATGCGTTTATTTTCGAAGCCCTTGACGGGTACGGGAATACCCCATTCAATATCGCGGGTGATGGCGCGGTCTTTCAACCCATCCTCCAGATAGCGCACGGTAAAATTAAGCACGTTCTGACGCCAGTGGGTTTGTTTCTTAACCCAGTCCAGCAGGGGGGCATTGAAAGCGCTCAATTTCAGAAAGAAGTGCTCTGTATTTTTGAACTGAGGTGGTGTGCCGCAGATACGGCACTGCGGGCTGATGAGTTCCGGCGCATTGAGTGGTTTGCCACAGGCTTCACACTGGTCGCCGCGAGCCCCCGGTTTTTTACAGAAAGGACAGGTGCCTTCAACGTAGCGGTCGGGGAGAAAGCGCTGGCATTTCGGGCAGTATGCCTGGGGGACACTGTCTTTGAAAAGATAGCCTTTTTCAAGTAGTTTTAGGAAGATATCCCGGGCAACCTGAGCGTGATTGGCAGTCTCCGTGTTAGTGAAAAGGTCGAAAGTGATGCCGAGACGCCGCCATGTGTCCAGAAATTCCTTATGGTAGAAGTCGGCAATCTGCACTGGTGTTTTGTTTTCCAGTTCTGCCTTAAGGGTAATGGGTGTGCCGTGTTCGTCCGAGCCGGAGACCATGAGCACCTCATTGCCCTTCACCCGGTGGTAGCGGGCAAAGATATCCGCCGGCAAGTAACACCCCGCCACCTGACCCACGTGCACCGAGCCGTTAGCATAGGGCCAGGCGACGCATACCAGAATCCTTTCACGCATCCTTTTCTTCTTCCTGGTCTTCTTTTTTTTCTTCAACAGGTTCTACCGGTTCCAGTCCTTTTTCGGCAGCTTGGAAAAAGGTTAGGATGTGTTCACCTTTCTCTTGGCGGGATTGTACGTAACCCTTGTCTGTAGCACATTTCACACAGTAACGCCGCACCTCGCCGTTTTCCTCATCCTCGACACCATCCGTTTCTTTGACAATGAGATAACGTTCTGCGTAGGTTATGGTCCGCCCGCAGTTATCGCACTTTATTTTTCCCTGAGAAATCGTCCCAATACGCACCAGCATCCTCCAAAGGTTGTTTATTGTTCCAACTTATTACTATACACTATTACGCTCATTTTTGCTTGAGCCAGACACGATAGAGTTCCTTTCGGGATAAGCCGGTCTGGCTGGCGAGGGCGCTGATGGATGCTTTAGCCGTCTTTCCGGAACGGCGCATTTTCTTCATCTGCGACTCTATGTCCGGTGTCAGTTTTGGTTCTCTTGTGTCTGTGACACCTTCGATGACCAGAGTAAATTCACCGCGCGGCGCTGTGAAATGAACGAGGGCGTCACTAATAGCACCCCGGAAAATCTCTTCGTGGAGTTTAGTCAATTCACGGCAGACGGTAATACGGCGATTGCCAAGTTCGGAGAGCATATCTTTCAGTGAGGCGAGGAGACGGTGCGGTGCTTCATATACTACCAGCGTACTTTTTTCATAGGAGATTTCTTTCAATAGGTGGCGGCGCGCATTTACTCGTGCTGGCAGGAAACCGAGGAAAAGAAAGCGGTCGGTGGGTAATCCGGAGACTGCCAATGCCGCGGTGACTGCGGAGGCGCCGGGGATGGGCACCACGGGAATCCCCTTCTTAATTGCTGTCTTCACCAGCTCAAAGCCGGGGTCAGAAATCCCCGGCATTCCTGCCTCGGAGACCAACGCGATGTCCCCACTGGCAAGCTGCTCCAGTATGTAGTTAAGTTTAGTTAGCTTGTTGTGTTCATAATAGCTGGTCATGTGATTTTTAATGTCGTAAGCTGTCAGAAGCCGACGGGTTTTACGAGTATCTTCTGTGGCAATGAGTTTGACTTCCTTGAGAATACGTAAAGCACGCAGTGTGATATCTTCAAGGTTACCGATTGGTGTAGCGATAATGTAGAGGGTGGGCATAAAGCGTTTCACCTGAGTCAAAAGAATCCGGGTTGAAGCTCTTTAATTATATCTTACTGCTGGTCGCTGGCAAAACTCGCAAATTCTTACAGGTAGGTGGGGGAAATCTAGATGGGGGCAATCTGGTTTCTGGTATGTGTCCGGTGGGAGGATTTCTGTTAATCGCGCTCTATGTTCTCTTTGATGATATGAAGTAATCTCTCGAACTCATGGGTATCATTTTCATCAAAGCCATGCATCAAATGTTGTACTATTTTACGGGCTTCAATGTTAGCTTGCTTAAAGGACTCTCGTCCTTTATCCGTCAGTACAACATTATTAACTCTCTTGTCTTTTTGACTCCGTTCCGTGGTAACCAACTGTTCTGCTTTCATGCGGTCAACTAAGGCAGTGATGTTGTGTTTCTTCGTGTTTGTCCATCTGGCGAGTTCTGAGTGTTTCATTGTACCACCGTTAATTAGAAGGATTCTGAGAGTAATATATTTAATCATTGATAGCTTGTTAGCACGGTAAAATCGGCTGTCCAGATACTTGATTGTGGCGCCTGCTTGCTGTGTGAAAAGCATAAAGGTTCTGACAGCAGGGTTTCTATGTTCTATAGGAACCATCTTAACCATTTTTCTAGCCTCTAATCACGGATTTACCTGATTCTTTCTTAAATCCTATCTCTATTTATATATTACTACTTTTATGGTAGGTCTGCACGTATCGAACGGCACGTTTATCGCTACAGTTTGCTGAATCAACCAGGCTCTGCTAACTCTACTAATCCTCAACCAGTCGCTTCCCCATGCTGATAACATCATCTGTTTTGTAGCCGATACTATTATAAAAGGGAACTGCAGATAAATTATCGGTCCGTATCATCAGGTTTATCTTGGGACAACCAAGCGCTATTAGCTTATCCTCGAGGACTTTCATAATCCGCTGCCCCAATCCTTTTCTTTGACAGAGCGGGTCGACTGCAAGATAATATACCCAACCACGGTGCCCTTCATATCCACCCATCGCTGAAGCAATAACCTTGTTATTTACTAATCCAACCAGGAATAGTTCCGGATTTACCTTTAGTTTACGCTCAATATCACTTTTCGGATTGTTCCACGGACGTGTCAGGTTGCATTTCTGCCAGAGTTCGATAACAGCCTCCTGGTCTGCCGTGGAGTATTGCCTGATTTGAAAGTCTATGCCATTCACTATCATGGTTTATATGCCTCGACTTCCAAACGGTTCATCTGAACGTGAATAAAACCATTGTCACCCATAGGATAAAGCTTTACATATTCTGTCACCAGTTCGTCTATAAACTGCTCCCGGAGCGAATCTGGTACTGCCTGTGTGTATGGCAGCCAGGTTGTTCTTATCCAAGCGGCAAATTTCTCTCTATTTTCGTGAATCATATCTTTTGGCACGAGTTCGAGCCTTTTGATGGACAACCCCACTTTGCCAAGCCAGTCTTTATATTCCTCTGGTCCGTAGAAACCGTAGGGAAACTTGAAATCAGTGAAGAAGGGCGCCCACTGCCGTTTTCCCGTCAGCAATGTGATGACTTCCAGGATTTGCTTTGCATTGTCCCTGCCGCCCATCTGGAGCATTATTCTGCCGCCGGAATGCAAACTGCGTGTTATACCTTGAAGAACAAGAAGTTGATTTTTTATCCAGTGTAAACAGGCATTGGAAAAGACAACGTCGAATTTGTTAACGAAATCCAGTTCTCTAGCGTCTTTCAACATAAAAGAGAGGTTGGAATGTCTGATAGCAGGGTAATTCTTCTCAGCTTGCCTTACCATATCCGACGAACTATCTATACCAATGACAGAACCTCTGGGGAGTTGCTCTGCGATTATGGCGGTGATATTACCGACCCCACACCCGATATCGAGGACGCGTTCATTTCCGGTTAGTTTGAGACCGAGGACCAAGTCAGCTCCCCACTTCTTCTGGTTATCGGAATTGTCTTGGTATTCTTCGGGATTCCACTTGTACATCATTGTTTTCCCGGCAATAAAAATAATTACCTAATCCAACGCCTGCTTTATCAGAGCAATCGCCCGCTCGATTTCTTCCTTGCTGGCATCGTTTTCAAGAACCGTCGGGTTTTTGATTTCCTGCTTATCAAGGATGGCTTTGAAGACGGCTCTCATATGCTTGCCCTGCCGGTTTCTGGGCAGTGAAGGAACAAAGTATATGTCTTTAGGTGCAGCAATAGCGCCGACACGTTCTCTGACTGCATTACGCAATTCAATCTTCAACTGAGCATTGGCTTCCACATCTGGTTTCAGCACTACCAAGCCAACCGCCTCCTCACCTTTCAGCGCGTCTGCGACACCAATCACACATGCCTCGGCGACTGACGGCTGGCTGGCAATGGCTTCGGCTATTTCTCTCGTGCTTACCCGTTGAGCGGCAATGTTGATAACCTCGTCCACACGTCTCCCGATGGCAATATAACCATCCCTGTCTTGTGTGGCATAATCACCGCAGAGAAAGAGCATCTTGCCGGGAAACTGGCGCCAGTATTCCTGTTCGTAGAATTTATCAGCTCCCCACAGGGTCATGATATTACCTGGGGGTAGGGGAGGCTTCGCGACCAGTATGCCTTCTGTACCGGGCGGCACCGAATTCCCTTTTTTATCGACTACCAGCAGGTCCCAGCCGATGCATGGTTTGCCGGCAAAGCCGGGTCTAATTGGTAATAGCTCCATGCCTGCCATCAGTACGGTCATAGGCCAGCCGGCTTCCGTCAGCCAGTAGTGGTCAATCACTGGTCTGCCATTCAGTGCCTCGGTTGCCCATTTCCATGTGTCGACGTCACAGTATTCACCCGCCAGGAAGAGGTATTTTATTGAGCTAATATCATGCTTTTTGGCGTGCTCAATGCCGAACCGGCGCAACATCCTATAAACAGTCGGCACCGTGAACAGGACCACCGGATGATGTTTCTCAATCAGCCGCCAGTAAACAGCATGGTCAGGGTAGTCCGGCGTGCCATCGAACATAATTGTGGTGATGCCATATAAAAGCGGACCATAAGCGATATGATTATGTCCCAGGCGCCAGCCGATGTCCGAGGTTGCCCAGAATACGTCACCCGGGCGCGCACCGTATATCTGGCTCATTGAGTTACAGAGTCCTACCATATACCCGCCCGTGTCATTGACCACGCCGCGTGGATTGCCGGTATCTCCGGATGTAAAGACCATATGTGAGGGATGCTCGCTCTCCACCGGCAGCGGTTCCACATAGTCGATGCCATATTTATTAACCAGCTCTGCCCAGTCCAGGTCTCTACCCGGCGTCATATCGAATGGCGTAATACCCCGGTTAAGCACGATGACCTTTCCCACAGGAGCTTTTTGCAGAGCGATATCCACGGTTTCTTTCAAAGGCACCACCCGGTTGCGTCGGAAATTGCCATCGGCAGTAATCACGATTTTAGGTTTGGCGCTTTTGATTCTCTTGGTAAGAGCACCAGGTCCGTAGCCGGTAAAAATGCCCACATGAATCGCCCCGATACGCACGCAGGCAAGCATGGCGAAGATTGTCTCAGGAACGGTGGGCATAAACAATAAGACTCTGTCGCCTTTTTGTACATCCAGACTTTTCAGAACGCCGGCAAAGCGGTTGACTTCCTGATACAAGTCGCCGTAGGTGGTGATTCTGGTGATGCCCTGAGCCGCACCCTCCCAGATGATGGCGGGAGTATCGCGGAGGCCATTTTTCACGTGACGGTCGACGGCGTTATAGCAGAGATTCGTTTTACCGCCGACGAACCAGCGGAAGAATGGCGGATGTGAATCATCGAGGACCTTATCCCATTTCTTATACCAGTGGAATTGCTCGGCAATTTCGCCCCAGAAATCCCCAGGGTCTTTCAACGAACGCTGGTATACTTCTTCATAAGCCTTTTTTGCCGATTTTTTACCTGTCATCGATAAAATTGCTCCTCTTCAGTTTGAAAACAGAAATATTATACACTCCTGTTTTTATCTAAATCGAATATGAGGACAGCTATGGAAAAGAGGGGGCTTCTCTTCACCCCCTCTTCACAAGACACGGCAACGCTTATACCAAGTATAGCAAATGGCAGGACTTAATGGCTACTCACGAAATCAAACAAAGGGAAAGCCGGTGCTTTTTATTGATGAACTCACCATTACCAAAGTACAACTATTAAATCTCAAAATTCATCTTATTTTTTAACTCCCGTTCATGTTGTTTTTAACTTCGCCTGCTATATTAATTTTAGGGGAATAAAAAGGAGAACTATGATGCCCCGTTACCTGCGTACGATGCGAAACTGACCCCAGGCATCCTCAACATATCATCGACATCCCCCGGATAGAGTACCGTTTCGACTGCCTCCTTTAATACGATAGTACTGTACCATTCATTCTTTTTCAGTGATTTTTGAGAGAATTTTGAGCGTTTTTCTAGTGATTTCTTGTGTTTTCAAGTTTATTATTTTCATTACCTGAGAAAAATCCATGATAAATCAAGGGTGAGAGAGGTGAGAACTATGACTTAAGTGAATTAGCAATCACTAAAAAGGAAAATAAGAAAGGAGTATCCTACAATGAAATTATGGCAAAAGACTTCGCTAATAGTGACAATCGTATTGATAATAGCTGGATTACTAATACCATCCGTGGGAATCGCTTCAACATCTAACGCAGTAAACACAAATGAAGCTAAACAAGCAGCTCTCCATCAAATAGAAAAGAGTAGTCAAGAAATAGCTGAGTGGAATAATGCCACAGTTAGTGAACCCGTTCTTTATTATGCACCAGAAGAAACGATATCTGCTTATGAGTTCACTGTCATTAACGATGATAAAAATGTCGGTTTCATCATCGTCTCGGCCAGAAAAGATTGGATGCCTATCCTTGAATATGCTGACGGGAGCGCTCCTAGCAGCTATCTGCCTTATGCGAAACAATTAGCAATAGATAAAAATTATATCAGCGAGAATGACAACTCAAAGCCTTGTATTTTCTATTGGGGCGCCTGCACATACTCTGTTCAGTTTGGCGAGAAAATGGAAAGCGAAAGAGCAGTGATTCAACTCGATAACGGAATAGATAGGACTTTGCCCAAGGAATCCCCTGTTCTACAGATGGATAGCCAGGAAGCAAGAGAGGCTTGGTCTAGAATTCTCGGTGTCGCAAATGAAAACCACATTGTGAAAACTATAAGGTCGTGGTTCAGTCCCTCTCGAGCCTTAGCAGCAACGGACAATCGGAGGTTTGGCGAGCAGACTCAAACAACTGCAATATCAAAAAACCTCACCGGGGTCCCGGCATTTTATCAAGGCAATTTTTGGTTCCAACACGGTGATGATCACGATTCAGATGCTGATAACTACCCTGGTTGTGTGGGCAATCCTGATGACCTGTGGAATGATTGGGACGGATGCTCTCCTATTTCTGGAGCTATGGTGATTGGCTACTGGTATTCCAAAGGCTACACTTCATTACCCAACCCTGCCTATCAAGAGACGGAAGAAATCCTTATTGACCACTGCCATTATTGGATGGGTACGGCCATCGATGGTAGTACGCAATTTCAATACATCGACTACGGCATGTGGCGGGTAACAAACTATATATATGGATACAACTTCGCTACTGTAGAAACTGATATATCGTGGGAGTGGGTTACATATGAAATCGATAATGGTAGACCTTTCGTTCTTAGTATGTGGGACAACCCAACATATGGGAATCATTCTGTATGCGCATATGGTTATAAAACCGATGGCGGAAACCAGATTAGGATCTTTAATACACGGGACACCAGCGCTAACAGATATATAGCATATGGAGCATGGTCATCTGCAAAAATAAGTGACGTACATCCTTAATCCTACTGTAATATGCATATGCCCGTCAGCTATAGCAGGAATGAAAGTGGCTGAAACCAGCCACTTTCATTATTCTAGTATTTATGAGCTAGCCATATCAATATTCCCGATTCATTGATATAATTGACTTTATCGAAAATTTTTCGGGATAACCAACTTACAGGAGGCACAGATGAAAGGTCTGGTTTTGGCTATCGTGCAGGTGATTTCCGGAGCAATGGTCATGTTATTTTCCTGGTTATTGGCACAAGTGAAAGCACGCGTGTTTAATCCACCACCCGAAAGCCTTTATTATATGCCCCCGGATTGCTCCGTTGAGTTCGTGCTGGTATTTTTCGGTCTCGTAATTGTCATCTGCGGCTACCTGCAACGTAGAATACATGCAAAGTTTGCCGGCTTGCAGATGATTTTCGGGCTGATAATCACCATCGTCTACACGGCTCTGGGAATAAGAGCGGCTACACTGGGGCATCTTGAGTATTCTGCTATTTATTATGTTGTATACGTGCTTCTAATTCCAGGTCTCGCGGTGTCATTGCTCGGAATTGTCCAGCTTGTGACGGTGATCATCAATCGGTCGAAAACAAATTCATCGAAGTGAAGGACATATGAGGTCTCTGGTTCTGGCTATCCTGCAAATTCTCTCAGAGGTTTAAGCCAGAAAGGCAGGATGTGATGAAGTTAAACTATATAAAGTCTTGCAGATTTATTCCCATTTCACGTATACAATCAGGAAAGTTCTGTCGGCTAATACAGCTTGCGGGCATGCTAGTAATTCTTCCTATTTTTACTATTGCCTGCACCTGCAATTCGGCTGATAATACGCAGCCTGAACCGTATTTCCCTGTGCAGAAAGAAGTCGCAGAGGAAGTGATGCAGGCACGATTAGAGGGTAAATTGGTGATGGATGATGCCGGCTATTTAAGGGTATACGACGCTTTGATAATCTGGCCGCATGGTTATTCATTGAAAATCGAAGGCAAAGAAATCTGGATTATCAATGATAAAGGCCAAGCAGTCGCGCGTGTGGGAGATATGGTAATGGTGGGCGGCGGATTTGTTGATACTTGGGTAGCGGAGGAAAAAATAGGCTGTGCGCTACCGGAAGACGCTAAAGGTCCTTGCTGGCTTGCTGGGAATGTAATAAAAGATTCAAACTAATCACGTTGAGCTGACACCCCTCCACATTGCACAATTACGCCATTATTTAACAACCTCGTGAATCAAGTTTGAACCTAATAACGCATTGTAACCGATGTGAGTAATGGGTCCACAGCATCAGTGAACAAACAATTGCGCAAAATCAGGAGAGCGTATACAGTGACAATTAGTGAGAAAATATTATGAAAACATTTCTGAAATTTCTAGCCTGGATTGGGTTGCTAATTATTTTACCAGGCTTGTTGCTGTCGTACTCGTCCTCATGGGTAATGGTTAGCAGACCGGGGCAGTTAGGGTCTGGAGTTGGGTACTTTGCTGCAACGTGCATCGGCGCCTTTGGTACATTGCTAGCACTTATTGGGGGATTTATTTCCAGACCTAGATACTTCTGGATAGGAGCCATAGTAGTTGGGATTGCTTATATTGCTTCGTTTTACGGTTATGCTTTTGATTTTGAAGCGAAGTTTATACTTGGTTTATTCGTAGGGTTATTGCCGGGTCTGGCGTGCATAGCTACTGGCATAGTAATGCGGAAACTCGCTAGGTGACCATTCAGTACTCACTATCAAAGCAGCGGAAACTCTTACACCGGGAGAGTACTGGTTCTTTTTCCAACAGCTTGCCGGAAGAGGGGGTAAGACTATTAGCTGGATATTAGTCACAGTCAAGCTATGAATCCTATGAAAGTAGTACGATTTGGCAGCGGATAACATTTTGAGTGAATATTGGAACGGCATCAACCTTGACTCACTTTCTATAAACCAGTAAACTGAATGTGGAGAGCAATAATGCCAATCTACGAATACGTCTGTAATAAGTGCCAGAACAAGTTTGAATTAATGCGCCCGATTAGCAAGTCAAGCGAACCGGCAGATTGCCCTTCCTGTAACGGGAGAGCTGAACGGGTAATGTCCCGCTTCATGTGTATAACCACCAATGAATATGGTGACCCGGAAAGGTTAAGCGGGGCTGGCCCGTCTGGACCGACCGGATGCGCCGGCTGCAGTTCCTCAAGTTGTGACACCTGCAATAACTAGGCAGTTGTTGTTAGATGACGTTACCTAGCTCGAGACGCACAGGAGTCGCTAACCTCCCGCTTCATCATGGCAAAGCACCGCGCTGGCTCTTTGAGCGGATGGTGAAACTCGCCCGCGAAATTACCGTCGTCATTGTTTCCGATTTCGGTCCGGAAGAAATGCTCCGCCGACTTTCCCATCCTTACTGGTTCCAGGCTTTCGGCTGTGTGCTCGGTTTCGACTGGCATTCCAGCGGGGTTACGACTACGCTATGCGGCGCACTCAAAGAAGGCATCAAAGGATTGGAGAAAGACATGGGCTTCTTTGTTGCTGGTGGCAAAGGCGGCACTTCCCGCAAAACACCTGCGGAACTGGAAAGTTGGGGGGAGACCATAGGATTAAATCCGGCACCACTCGTGTATGCCAGCCGTATGTCTTGCCAAAGTAGATAATAACGCGGTGCAGGATGGCTACCAGCTTTATCACCACAACTTTTTCTTTACATCTCAGGGCAAATGGGCTGTAGTCCAGCAGGGGATGAATGAAACCAATCACTACGCACGGCGCTATCACTGGCTCGGGGAGACGGTTACTGATTTTGTCAACGAGCCGCATTCCGCAATTCTCTCCGAAACAAAAGGGACAACCCTGAATCTGGTTGCCAGTGAAAGTTCTCCCGCACGCGCCACTATTACCGAAATTGCTACGGAAACGAAGCCAGAAAACCTGATGTCCGACCTGAAAAAGCTGGTAACGTTGACCCTCCCTGCCCATCATCCCCTTACGGTTGCCGATATTCACCCGGAGAGCCTGAACAAAATTATCCTCAGTGTCTACGAACGCCAACCCGAAGATTTCGAGCAGTTACTGGGGATGCAGGGTGTCGGCGCTAAGACGCTACGTGCTCTGAGCTTAATCTCTGAGCTGGTTTACGGTGTAGCACCGAGTTATAGTGACCCGGCACGTTACAGCTTTGCCCACGGCGGCAAAGACGGCTACCCGTATCCGGTTGACCGTGAAACCTACGATAATTCCATTGAGTTCCTGGCGAGGGTTGTAAATAAAACGCGGCTGGGTATTGGGGAGAAGAATGAGGTGGTGGGGAGACTCCGCCGGTTCCTGAGATAACTAACAAAATTCAATCGTCAACTATCAATAACCTCAGGTTTAATGGAAGTAACGAATCGCTAATAAAAGAAAGGGGAGTTTCCACTCCCCCTTTGTGTTTTTCTTATTTGAATTTGGGATTTCATACGAAACAAGTAAAGACACGAATGTGACAATAATCCCAAGAAACCAGATAACTCTATCGCTTCGTATACTGTGGTGCCTTGCGGGCTCTTCTCAAACCGGCTTTCTTGCGCTCCTTGGCACGGGGGTCGCGGGTCAATAGACCACCCTGACGCAGTTTGAGCTTGTTCTCCTGGTTTGCCTGTACCAGCGCGCGCGCTATACCGTGGGAAATAGCCACCGCCTGACCGGTGATACCGCCCCCCTCCACCTTGACCACCACATTGAATCGATTCATGCTATCGGTCACGATGAGGGGCTTGGTGATAGCCCGGCGGTATTCGGTACGTGTGAATAGCTCTTCGTATGGGGTTCCATTGATAACAATAGCGCCCTTCCCCGGCAGAAGTCGCACGCGAGCGACCGATGTCTTCCGCCTACCGGTTCCGTAGAAATAGTGCTCCTCCAAGAATCCCTCCCTCTGTTTAATTCAAATTACCGAAAGCTATTTGCTTCCTTTTTCGCTTACTGGCTCTGCCGCAGATGGCGGCTTTCCGTAAGGATTATCAGCGCCGGTAAAAATCCGGAGACGCTTCATCATTCTAGCATTCAGCCGATTCCTGGGTAACATCCCTTTGACCGCATGCTCGATAATCCGCTCCGGGTATTTCTCTACCAGCTCTTCCAGCTTCTCGCTTCTCAGTCCACCGGGATACTGTGAATGCCGGTAGTACATTTTCTGTCCAGCCTTCTTGCCGGTAAAGCGGATTTTGCTTGCGTTGATAACAACGACGAAATCGCCGACATCCATATTGCGGGCGAACATTGGCTTGTGTTTTCCGGAAAGTAATCTCGCCACCCGTGTCGCCAGCTTGCCTAAAATTTCATCTGAGGCATCGATTATGTGCCATTCACGTTTGATATCGCTTGCTTTAACACTATAGGTTTTCATCATCTCATTTCCTCAATTGCATGGGGATAATTGACCTGCACCAAGCAGAGTCCGCAGGCAGGAAGAGTCGGTCCGGCCAGACCGGGTTGTTTTACCTCGAGGAGGTGAGCAAATTCAGCCGCGCTCATTTTACCCAGTCCCACTTGTACGAGTGCACCCGCTGTGTTTCGCATCTGGTGCCGTAAAAAAGCATTCGCCACAATGGTAAATATGATTTTCTCACCAGTTCTAACCACATCTGCCCGCCAGATATTTCGGATAGTGCTCTTTTCTGGTTCGTTACCAATCTCGCTGGCGAATGCCGCGAAATCATGAATGCCGACCAGTGCGCGGCAGGCATCGTTCATTGCCTTAATATCGAGCCTCCCGGCGATACGGTGTGCAAATCGTGATGCGAGTGGCGAGCGCGTGGTGCTGTTCAGGATAGTATAGGTATATTCGCGGCTAATTGCCATCCGCCGGGCGTTGAAAGTAAGCGCCGTTTTATGTGCCGACCGCACAGCGATATCATTCGGCAGGTAATGATTTAATCCGTATACAAATGCCTCCAGCGGCAAACTTGTCGCAGTTTTGAAGCTGATGACCTGACCGCGGGCGTGAACGCCGGTATCTGTCCGGCTCGCCGCCGCAATGCGTACTTTTTCCCCCGTCAGGTTTTTTAAAGCCTTTTCCAACTCTGCCTGAATGGTAGGTTGATTTGCCTGAAGCTGACTACCAAAATAATTTGTGCCATCGTATTCCACGACCAGGGCAATACGCGTGGTAGTTTCCTGACTTAACGTTTCTTTCACTTCAGGTCTCGTGATTGCTACAACCATTTATTTCACCAGCTCCAGCTGTACCATGGGGGCGCCATCACCTTGCCGTTGCCCCAGTTTTGTAATGCGGGTATACCCACCGGCACGTTCGGAATAACGTGTTGCCAGTTCGTCGAAGACTTTTGTTGTAACCTTTTCATCGAAGATGAAAGAGAGTGCTTTGCGGCGGGCGGGGAGTCCGCCCTTTTTCCCCAGCGTAATCACTTTTTCTGCCAAGCCGCGCACTTCTTTGGCTCTTGCCTCAGTGGTAGTAATCTGCTCATAGTTCAGGAGGTCGGTAACCAGGTTGCGATGAAGTGCTTTCAGGTGTCCTGATGACCTTGCCAATCTCCTGCCATGTAATAACTTCTTACTCATGATATTTCACCTGTAGAATCGTTCCAGATTATGCTACGCCTTTTCTGCTTTCGTATTTGCTTCCGTATCATCCCCGGTGTTTTTTTCTTGATTCTCCTCTGGAACTACGAGAGTGAGTCCCAGTTCTTGCAACCGCTCTTCTAGCTCCTGGAGTGATTTCACTCCGAAGTTGCGTAGTGTCATCAGACCCTTCTCGCCTTTGCTTATCACCTCGCCGACAGTGGCAATGTTGCCTCGTCGCAGACAGTTCATGGTACGGACCGAAAGATTGAGTTGCTCGACTGGCATATTGTAGAGTTCCTGAGGGATTGCCAACTCGGTGGCTTCTTTCTCTGCCTTGACTTCAGTCACCTGTCCGTAAGTGGCAAAGGGATTCAGCAGTTCGTTTAATAGCCGGGCACTATGGCTCAAAGCGTCCGATGGTGCCACGGTGCCATCTGTCCAGACTTCCAGATATAGTCGTTCAAGGCTGGTCTCACGCCCGACATGCACGGGTTCGATGATGAAATTGACCTTCCGTGTCGGTGTAAATATGGCATCGATAGGAATTGTACCGACAGGGAGACCATCCGCTGATTCAGCTTGTTTGAATCCGACTCCCAATTCAACATCGAACTCAACATATAGTTTGGCATCAGCTGAATCCATGGTTGCCAGATAAAGCTCCGGGTTGACAATCTCAAAATCTGCCGAAGGCTTGATATCCACCGCAGTAACTCTGCCCTCACCGGAAACATCTAGAATCAGTTTCCCCGGATGGTTAGTGAGCGATTTAATTCTAATTGCCTTAACATTAAGAAGGAACTCGATGACATCCTCTTTAACATGAGGAATGGGTGAGAATTCGTGTTGAATGCCATCAATCCTGACGTGCGCGATTGCCGCGCCAGGCAGATGGCCTAGCATGACACGTCGCAGAGAATTTCCCAGCGTTACCCCGAATCCTTTTTCCAGAGGTTCGGCGACAAATCGCCCGAAGTTCTCGCGACTTTCTACCAATTGAATCTTAGGTACTTCCGACAATCCCTGCCTCCTTATCGCGAGTAGTACTCAACGATGGTCTTGCCATCAAACTTAAAGCTGGCTTCATCTAGTATTGGTTGAGTGATCACCTGCCCGATGAGCTTGACCCTATCCAGACTCAACCAGGCTGGTACCGTCTTCGCTTTGATTTCTTCAACCAGTCGCTTAAAGTACTCGTTGCGGGTGCTGGCTTCTTTTACCGCGATAGTATCGCCTTCTTTTACCAGACGAGAGGGTATATTAGCCCTCCGCCCGTTGAGGGTGAAATGACCATGAAGAACCAACTGGCGCGCCTGGGAACGTGAGTCCGCAAATCCCAGCCTGTAGACCACATTGTCCAGTCTTTTTTCCAGCATGACTTTGAGGTTGTCACCTGTGACACCAGGCTGGCGCGCGGCTTCCAAAAAGAAGCGGTGGAACTGCCTCTCCATCATTCCATAAGAGAAACGCCCCTTCTGCTTCTCTACCAGCTGTATGCCACGGTCGGACAACCTACGCCGGCGTCCCCGTCCCATGGTCACACGACGTCGCCGTTCCATTGTACACTTCGGTGTCATACACCGACTCCCTTTTAGCATTAACTTGTCACCGCAACGGCGACACAGGTGACAAACTGAACCTATATACCTTGCCATAATACCATCCTTACACCCTTCTTTTCTTGGGCGGACGACAGCCGTTATGCGGAATGGGTGTGACGTCTTTAATACTGGTGACCGTTAGCCCGGCACCCTGGAGAGCACGGATTGCCGCTTCACGTCCACTACCCGGACCTTTCACAAAAACATCCACCTGCCGGATGCCGTAGTTCTGCGACTTTTTGACAGCATCCTGCGCGGCAAGTTGGGCAGCGTACGGGGTACCCTTACGGGAACCTTTGAAACCCGCTGTCCCAGAGCTTCCCCAGCCAAGTACATTACCTTCCGGGTCAGTAATGGTGACAATGGTATTGTTAAAGGAAGATTGTATATAAGCACGTCCGGCTGCTATTATCCGGCGTTCCCTTCTTCTCGCTCTGCTCTTTTTAGGTCCTGCCATTCTTTCCTCCGTGTGTTTACTGGTTTACTTCTTGGTTGCGCCGCGTTTCTTACCCCTACCGGCGACTGTCTTTTTAGCCCCGCGGCGCGTGCGCGCGTTGGTGCGGGTTCGTTGACCTCTCACCGGTAGATTGCGACGGTGCCTCTGTCCGCGGTATGAACCAATCTCGATAAGGCGTTTGATATTCTGGTTGACTTCTCTACGAAGTTCTCCCTCGACTGTGTATTCTTTATCAATAAGGTCACGGATTTTAGCGAGTTCTCCATCAGTGAGGCTATCTGCTTTTGTCTCGGGGCTGATGCCCGTTTGCTCCAGGATTTTTTGGCTGGTTGTTGGACCAATGCCATAAATGTATTGTAATGAGAAATATATTTGTTTTTCTCTCGGAATATCTACACCTGCAATACGCGGCATGGTTTTTCCTCCCTCATAAAAGATTAACCTTGTCTCTGCTTGTGCTTGGGGCGTGTGCAGATTATCCTGACCACCCCATGCCGTCTGATGACCTTGCAGTTTTCACATCTGGGTTTAACTGATGCCCTGACTTTCATTATCTTCCTCTTTATTTGAACCGATAGGTAATTCTGCCCCGATTCAAATCATATGGGGAGAGTTCAATAAGTACCCTGTCTCCCGGCAGAATCCTGATATAATTTACCCTCATCTTCCCTGAGATATGTGCCAGCACTTTATGACCGGTTGGCAATTCTACCCGGAACATTGCATTGGGCAAAGACTCCACTACTACACCCTCAACCTCAATAGTCTCCTTCTTCGCCATAGTCTCCTTACCTAAGCACTGGTCAACACCTCGGGTTTATCGTCTGTGATTGCGATAGTATCTTCAAAATGTGCAGACAGGCTTCCGTCTTTGGTACGCACTGTCCACATATTATCATCCACTTTTGTCTCCCAGCTTCCGATATTCACCATCGGTTCCAGTGCCAGAGTCATGCCCTTTTTTAATAACGGTCCAGTCCCTTTCATCAATCCCAGCACGGGTTTGGTGCTATTGGGCACTTGCGGGTCCTCATGCATCTGGCGTCCTATCCCATGGCCCGTGTATTCACGCACTACAGAATACCCGCGGGATTCGGCGTACTCTTCAATTGCGGCACTGATATCCCCAAGTCTTGCTCCCTGCCGTGCCGCGGTAATACCGGCTTTCAGTGCCCCGGCAGTTGTCTCTATTAAATTCTTCGCTTCAGGTCTGATAGCGCCCACGCCCACTGTTCGGGCACAATCCCCCTGAAAACCTTTGAATATCACCCCAAAATCTATTGAGACGATGTCTCCTTCATTCAGTATTCTCTTATCCGGAATCCCGTGGACAATCTCGTCGTTTACCGAAACGCAGAGATTTGCCGGGTAACCACGATAGCCTTTGAACGAAGGCTTGGCGCCGTACTGTTTCGTTTCTTTTTCGGCGATGGCATCCAGCTCCTCGGTACGCATACCCACCCTAACCGATGCTGTCACTAAGTTTAATACCTTTGCTGTTATCCTGCCAGCCTCCCGCATCAAGGCAATTTCCTCATCAGATTTGATGATAATGCCCATCCCTATTTTCGCCCCGAGCTTCCTTTTTTCAGGACGTTGAGAATCCCCTTTCGAACTTCATCAACTGCCCCCACACCATTCACCTCGACCAGTTTGCCAGTCCTGGTATAGTAGTCAATCAGAGGTGCGGTCTGGGCGAAGAATACCTTTAATCGTTCCTTGATTGTTGCCGGTTTATCGTCATCACGTTGATAAAGCTCGCCGCCACAGCGGTCGCACTTTCCTTTTACCTTTGGTGGCGATGTAACTCCATGGTAAGGTGTCTGACACTGCCGGCAAATCCAGCGTCCGCTCAACCGTGTAAGTAGTTCTTCTTCAGCCACCTTTATATAAATAACCTTATCGATTGCTTTACTTTGTTTTACAAGAGCCTTATCCAGTGCCTCCGCTTGTGCTAGTGTCCGGGGGAAGCCATCAAATATAACCCCTCGCCGGCAGTCAGGCGCGGCAATTCTTTCCAGTAACATAGCCACCGTAATTTCGTCCGGTACCAGCTTACCATTTTCCATATATTCTTTGGCTTTCAAGCCAAGCGCTGTGCCTTTTTTCTGCGCATCACGGAACATATCGCCTGTGGCAATATGCGCTAGCTTCAATTCCTCGGCGACTTCTGCCGCCTGTGTTCCTTTACCCGCTCCCGGAGCGCCCAGGAAAATAACGTACACCGCAAACTCCTTACTTAATGAACCCTTCGTATTTACGCATAGTCAACTGAGCTTCCATCTGCTTCATCGTATCCAGTACCACACCTACCATAATGAGAAGACCCATGCTGGATAATTGCATTGCTATCGCCTCGACGGTAAAAACACGAGCAATGACCGGAATCACCGCCACGAGGCCGAGGTAGAGAGCACCAACCAGGGTGATCTTGGTGATGATATTACTCAGAAACGACTCTGTATTTTTGCCCGGTCTAATGCCAGGGATAAATCCGCCCTGTCTCTGGAGCGTGCCCGGCAGGTCCTGTTGCTGGAAGATTACCATGGTATAGAAGAAAGTGAAGAAAACCGTGAATCCGAAATAGAGCACCCAGTATACTGCCCCTCCCCAGAGAGCGTCTGTTGGTCCGGGGCTGAAAATATTCATGATATGATTAGCAAGATTTGGCTCCGAGGTTGACGGATTCGCAAAATAACTTGCAATCATACCGGGGAATACCACCAGCGACATAGAAAAAATGAGTGGAATCATTCCGGCTGAGTTGACACGGAGAGGGATGTGAGTGCCACCACTGGCGCGATACATTCTGCCACCCCGGAATGAGGTCCGGGCGTATTGCACGGGAATACGGCGGTGCGCCTCTGTAAATATAATAATCAGCACAATGGTTGCAAGTATGATTAATAGTAAAAGAATGAGTCCAATGAGTTGCTGTGGGGCTACCACTATGCCTCTCCCTATCATTGCCGGATAGCCGGTCACAATGCCCGCAAAGATAAGGATGGAGATACCGTTCCCGATTCCGTACTCGGTGATTAATTCCCCGAGCCATACTAAGAAAATCGTGCCGGCGATGAGTGAGATGACCATTGTTACCATCTCAAGTGGTAATATTGGTGGAGTGATACCTGTATTTGGATCGGCGAATGCCCCTAGACTCCGGAGTAAGACAATCTGGCCATACCCGGAAATACCTGCCAGAGGCACTGTTAACCAATGGCTGATACGGTTTATTTTGTCGCGTCCGGCTTCACCTTGCTGTGACAGGTTCTGGAGAGCAGGAATCACCGGCTGCATCAGTTGTAGAATAATGGTGGATGTAATATAGGGGTAAACACCCATTGCCGCCACACTGAAGTTTCTCATGGCGCCGCCGCTGAACATATCCAGCATACCAAGCATGGCATTTTCACCAAACATACTGCGGAGCTCTTCTGCGTTTACGCCGGGTAGAGGCACATGCGCCACAAAGCGTGAAACAATCACCAAGCCAAGGGTGAAAAGGATACGCCGCCGCAAATCAGGTAAACGGAAGGCATCAAGCATCGCCTGGATAAGTCTAGGCCTAGTCGGCCGTTGGCGCATCGCCAACCTCCTCTGCTTTTCCACCTGCCGCTTCAATCTTGACACGGGCACTGGCGGAGAATTTATGTGCTTTTACAGTAAGAGCTTGGGTTATTTCACCGCTGCCGAGTACTTTCAGTGGTTTTTTCGTAGATTTAATAACGCCGGCTTTCACCAGTTCTTCGATGGTTACAACCGTGCCGGCGGCGAAGGTTGATAGGTCGGTAAGATTGACTAAAGCATACTCGGTTTTGAAAATATTGGTAAAGCCGCGCTGGCTGGGCAACCGTTTAATGATGGGTAGTTGCCCGCCTTCAAATCCGGGCTTCATTCTGTGCCCACTACGTGATTTCTGACCTTTACAGCCCCGCCCCGAAAAGCTCCCTTTATTGCTACCATCACCCCGTCCCACCCTCTTACGGTCTTTCCGGGCGCCTTTAGCCGGAGAAAGTGTATCAAGTCTCATACTATACTTCCTCCACCTTCACGAGGTGTCTAACTTTTTGAATCATGCCTCTGATTGCTACGGAGTCCTCATGGACAACGCTCTGATTAAGACGGTGAAAGCCCAAAGACCTCAGAGTTGCCTTCTGGTCTTCCTTGTAGCCAATGCCGCTTTTTACCAGGGTAACCTTCAATTTAGCCACCGGTTGTCGCCTCCCCAGCCTCAGCGGCTTGTTTTCGCTTACGGACTTCTTCCTTAGGGTACCGCAATTTGCTCAAAGCCAGGACTGTGGCACGGGCGACGTTCGTCTTGTTAGGTGTGCCCAGAGATTTGGTGAGAATATCTTTGACTCCCGCTAATTCCAGAACGGAGCGCATACTGCCACCGGCGATAATACCGGTGCCCGGCGCGGCGGGCTTCATAAGAATCTTGGCGGCGCCCATCTTGATTTTAATTTCATGCGGGATAGTGGCGCCATCAAGTGGGACAGTGATAAGGTTCTTACGCGCGTTGGCGCCTGCTTTATTGATGGCAATCGGGACCTCATTTGCCTTGCCTAGCCCCACACCTACATGGCCGCTCCCGTCACCGGTGACTACGAGGACGCTGAAGCTTAGACGTTTACCACCTTTCACTACCTTGGCGACACGGTTGACGTAGAGCAGTTTATCCGTCAATGTCAATTCTGATGGGTCAATTTTACTACTGCCTAAAACCATTTTATCTGTCCTGTAGTTATTAATATTCCTAAAATTTCAATCCTTCTTTACGCGCCGCTTCGCCAAGGGCTTTTACACGGCCGTGATAGCGGTGCCCACCACGGTCGAAGGCGACCTGTGAGATACCCTTTTCCAGGGTGCGTTTAGCGACTGCGGTGCCTACCAATTGAGAAACCTCGGTCTTCTTCTTGCCATCCATCTGTCCCTTTATGTCCGCGTCCAGAGACGATGCTGTCACTAGAGTTGTACCTTTAACATCATCAATCACCTGGGCGTAAATATTGTTCAAACTCCGGAAAACGCAGAGGCGAGGACGTGAATCTGTCCCTTTCACCCTTGCCCGGATGCGGATGTGCCTTTTGGCGCGAGCCAGTTTGCGATTAAACTGTGGCATTTATTTTCTCCCTATAGCCTTGCCAGCTTTGCCCGGCTTCAAACGGACAGGCGAACCGGCGTAACGTAACCCCTTGCCCTTATAATCATCATGTGGTTTGATAGCCAAGATTTTTGACGCCACTTCACCCACCAGTTCTTTATCAATCCCAATAACCTTGACACGGTTAGTACCTTCAACGGCGAGTGTCACTCCCGATACCGGTTTCAATTCCACCGGATGCGAGTACCCGACACTCATCACGATTTTATCGCCGGTCTTCTGGGCGCGGTAGCCGACTCCGACGATTTCAAGCGTTTTTTCAAAACCTTTTGTGACGCCTTCTACCATATTAGCCAGGAGGGCGCGGGAAAGACCATGGAGGGCACGTGCCTGCCCAGTATCACTGGCGCGCGAGACAATTAAATTCCCGTCCTCCAGCTTAATGGTGATGCCTTCATTAAAACGGCGGCTCAGTTCGCCCTTCGGACCCTTCACGGTCACCGAACCACCCTCTATTTTTATTGATACCTCTTTAGGCACCGGTATGGGCAATCGCCCGACTCTAGACATAGGTAATGCTCCTCAATCTATTACCACACGTAGCACAGTAATTCCCCGCCAATTCCCTCTTTCCAGGCTTTGTTCCCGGTCATCACTCCCTTCGGGGTGGAGAGAATGGCAACACCGAGTCCGCCATAGACGCGGGGAATTTCCTGTTTCTGAACATAAATCCTCAAGCCCGGTTTGCTAATGCGTTCCAGCCCGGTGAGTACTGACTGGTTCCGTTCCTGGTACCTGAGATGAATTTTAATGGCTTTCTGAGGTTTACCTCTCACAACCTCAAAGTCCTTAATAAAGCCTTCTTCCTTGAGAATTTTAGCGATTGCCAGCTTCATTTTCGAAGAAGGCACCAGTACCGAATCGTGCCGCACTAGAGCGGCATTCCGAATTCGGGTTAGCATATCTGCAATTGGATCAGAAATAGTCACCCTTGCTCCCCCTTTGACCGTACTGTCCTTACCAGCTCGACTTCCTCACACCAGGGACCTTACCGGCGAGGGCAAGTTCCCGGAAGCAGATGCGACACAAGCCAAATCGGCGCATATAAGCGCGCGGCCTACCACAAGCCTGGCAGCGATTATGCTGTTGCACCTTGAACTTCGGTGGACGTTTCCATTTTGCGATTTCAGATTTCTTTGCCATGGAACTCCAATCAATCCTTACTGAAGGGCATTCCCATCATTTCCAGTAAAAGCCGACCGTCTTCATCTGTTTTGGCGGTTGTAACGATAGTGATTTCCAGACCACGTACCTTATCGATTTTGTCGTACTCAATTTCCGGGAAGATGGTCTGCTCTTTGAAGCCGAGCGTATAGTTACCACGGCCATCAAAAGAATTGCGGGGAATCCCGTGGAATTCGCGAACTCGTGGTAGAACAACATTCACAAGGCGTTCGACAAAATCATACATGCGTTCGCGACGCAGAGTCACTTTCATCCCGATGGGCATCCCTTCTCTCAGCTTGAAGTTGGCGATGGACTTTCTGGAGCGTGTGATGATGGGTTTCTGCCCGGTGATAATGGGGATGTCTTTCTCGGCGCCTTCCAGCGCTTTGGCATTGGTAATTGCCTCGCCGAGTCCAATACTGACAACGACTTTCTCCAGTCGAGGCACTTCCATGATATTCTTGTAGCGCTGTGTCTCCATGAGCTTAGGCGTAATCTCTTTTCTGTACTTTTCCTTCAAACCAGCCATATTAGTCTATTGCCTCTTTACAGGAGCGGCAGATGCGCACCTTCCGTCCGTCTTCCAGAATTTTAAATCCGACGCGCGCAGGTTTGTTGCAACGGGTACAGACAAGTATGACATTAGAAAGATTGATAGGCGCTTCACGCTCAATCAGACCCGCCTGTTTGACCTGCTGTCTCGCTCTACTGTGTGTTTTAATCATGTTCACGCCTTCGATAAGTACCCGGTTCTGCCGTGGGTACACGAAGCGAACTTTTCCCTTTTTACCCTTGTCCTTGCCGGCGATGACGAGGACGTTATCCTCTTTCCTAATCTTCATCTCTCTCCCTTACAACACCTCCGGCGCCAGCGATAGAATCTTGGTGAAGAGCCTGTCACGTAATTCCCGGGCAACGGGACCGAAGATGCGGGTGCCCTTCGGGTTGTTTCTCTCGGTGAGAATTACCGCCGCATTATCATCGAAGCGGATGTAAGTGCCATCGGCACGGCGTGTCGGTTTTTTGGTACGGATGACGACAGCGCGGACGACATCACCTTCTTTTACAGACCCGCCGGGAATAGCTTTTTTTACCGCGGCCACAATGACATCGCCCACGTGGGCGTATTTGCGTCCGCTTCCACCGAGCACATTGATGCACATTATCTGTCTCGCCCCGGTATTGTCAGCAACCTTTAATCTGGAGTAAATCTGAATCACGGTAGTACACCCCGAATATTAATTTTACTTCGTTTCCTCAGGTGTTTCTTCAACTGGTGAAGTGGCTGTTGTCGCAGATGCCTCCGGCTCAGGCTTTTCGCTCACCAGTTTAGGCTCTATCTCTTCCGGTTTCACATCAATCGCCGCGGCTCTTATCATAATTTCACTGACACGCCAACGCTTTTCCTTGGAAAGGGGGCGCGTCTCTACAATCCGCACGGTATCTCCAATAGCGCACTCGTTCTTCTCATCATGTACTTTGTATTTAACCACATTACGGATAGTTTTCTTATAAATAGGGTGATGGCGGTAGGATTCAACAGACACGACTACTGTCTTATCCATCTTATTACTCAGTACCTGCCCCACCTTCGTTTTTTTCATTGCTGGCATAAGTTTAATCCCCTCTTTTTACGCCGGGCGTTCCTGGCTCTCCAGCGCACGTTCCCGTAGTATGGTTTTTAGCGCGGCAATATGTTTCCTGACACGCGGAATCTCACGGTGGTTTACCAGTTGCCGGGTATTGGCTTTCAGGCGCAGGTCCCACAACTGCTGATAAGCCGCCTGAAGTTGCTTGTTCATCTCCTCGGTGCTCATCGCTCGAATTTCATTCGCTTTCAACGGTTGCTAGCTCCTTGGCTTTACTCGTCCCGATAATTGTCGATTTCCTGGCAACAAATCTGGTCGGCACGGGTAGTTTATTAGAGGCGAGACGTAATGCTTCTTTAGCCAGTGCCTCATCTACCCCACCCATTTCAAACATAATCCGGCCGCGCTTGACCACGGCAACCCAGTGGTCGGGGGCACCCTTGCCGGAACCCATGCGGGTTTCTGCCGGTTTCTTGGTAACCGATTTGTCCGGGAAAATGCGTATCCAGACCTTACCGCCACGGCGGATATGGTGGGTAATAGCACGGCGTGCCGCTTCAATCTGGCGTGCTGTTACCCAGACGGACTCCATTGCCTGTAGTCCGTAGTCGCCGAAGGTTACTACGTCGCCGGAGTGGGCGGAACCTTTCCTGTTTCCCTTCTGGACCTTACGAAATTTTACGCGCTTAGGTTGTAGCATTACCTTCTCCCTGCTTGTCTACGGATTCAACCGGTGCTGACGGTTTTTCTGCTGCGTCCTCGCTCTTTACTTCCTTGGTTTTGGCAGTTGTACGAGGCGCTCTCCTCACGGTTGCCTTTGGTTTCTCCTCAGTGGTAGTAGTTTCATCGGCTTTCGTTTCAGCCGTTACTGTCTTTGGTTTGGCTGTTCTCCTCACGACCGCCTTTGGTTTACTTTCAGCGGTTGGCGAGGTTTCACCCGTCGTCGTTGCTTCGGTTGTTATGGCCCTCGGTCGTGGCGCTCGTCTTAATACTCTGGGTTTTTCTTCCACTGGAACTGGTTGTTCCACCGGTTTAACTTCGCCAACCGGAGCTTCAGGCACTGCCGCGATTACTTTAGGAGTAGCTGTCTGGGCTGTTTCCGTGACCTTTTTTGCCTCTGCGGCTGGGGTCGTAATAGCCTGCGGTGCTGATTCAGATACTTCGGCTTCTTCCTTTTCCGGAAGGATGTCGCCCTTGTAAACCCAGACCTTAACGCCAATTCTACCCATAACGGTGCGGGCTTCGGTGAACCCATAGTCAATGTCAGCACGGATAGTATGCAGAGGAACACGTCCCTCATGCATAATCACTTTGCGGGCAATTTCCGCGCCATCCAGACGTCCGGCGCAACGGATTCTCATCCCTTTAGCGCCAGCCTGAATAGTACGCAGTAACGACTGTTTCATAGCACGGCGATATGCAACCCGACGTTCCATCTGGTCGGCAACCGACCGTGCCACCAGGTAGGCATCGAGTTCCGGCTGTTGCACTTCTCTGATATTCAATTGGATTTTTTTACCAATGAGCTTTTCCAGTGAATTGCGCATTTCATCAACCCGCTGACCGCCGCGACCAATGAGAATGCCGGGGCGGGCGGTGTGTATTGTCAGGGTCACGTTGTTTGCCTGACGGTCGATTTCAACCTGGGAGACTCCAGCTTCAGGATACATTGACCGGATTGCCTTGCGGATTTTCAGGTCTTCCTGAAGATAGGTGACATAATGTTTATCGGCATACCATTTGGCATCCCATCCGCGGATAATGCCAACTCTGAAACCAACCGGGTGTACCTTATGTCCCATTAACCCTCCTGCTCACCGACGACAACGGTAATATGACTGGAACGTCTGTGAATTGAGCTGGCACGGCCGCGGGAGCGCGCCCGGTAGCGGCGGAGCGTGACGGCTTCATCCGCATGAATTTCCACAACCTTTAAATCATCTATGGTGAGATTGTGGACTTTTTCTGCATCCGATGCTGCGGCTTTCACTACCTTGGCAACAAGCCGGGCATGAGGTGAAGGCGTGAATTTAAGAATGGTTAGCGCATCGTTCACTCTCTTACCCCGCACCAGGTTGACGATTACCCGCATCTTGCGTGCTGAAATTCCTGTATTTTTGGATACGGACTTGACTTCCATGTATCTCCTAAACCACCGGTTGTTTCTTTGCCGGGGCGGCTTCTTCTGCCTTCATAGAATGCCCTCTGAAGGTGCGCGTGGGCGCAAATTCACCCAGACGGTGCCCGACCATGTTTTCTGTGATATAGATCGGAACATGGCGTCTACCATCGTGGACACCGATGGTCAACCCGACCATTTCAGGCAGAATTGTGCACCAGCGTGACCAAGTTTTGATGATTGTTTTCTCGCTGGCGCGGCTAACCGCCATCACTTTCTTCAACAGCTTCGCATCAACTGCCGGTCCTTTCTTAGTTGACCTCGACATAGCCTACTTCTTCCCCCGACGTCTGATAATCAGCCTGTCGGAATATTTCTTGTCACGTGTCTTATGGCCCAGAGCCGGTTTGCCCCATGGCGTCTTTGGTCCGGGCATGCCTATGGGGGTTTTCCCTTCACCACCGCCGTGTGGATGGTCGCGTGGGGTCATGGCAGAACCTCTAACGCTTGGCCGAATACCCATATTACGTCTCCGTCCGGCTTTACCGAGACTGATGGTGGAGTGTTCCAGATTGCCCACCTGGCCGATGGTCGCCATACATTCGGCGTGGACCAAGCGTATTTCTCCCGAGGGTAGACGGACGTGGACGTGGTCGCCTTCCTTGGCGAGGAGTTGTGCCGCATTGCCGGCGCTCCGGACCATCTTACCGCCTCTTCCCTTTATCAGTTCAATATTGTGTATCATAGTGCCGGTGGGGATAAGACGCATCGGAAGGGCGTTACCCGGCCTGATTTCGGCGGTCTCACCAGCCATGATAGTATCTTTCACATTGAGCCCAATGGGTGCTAGTATATAGCGCTTTTCGCCATCGGCGTAGAAAATGAGCGCAATGCGCGCCGAGCGGTTGGGGTCATACTCGATTGCCGCCACTTTGCCCGGGACACCAATCTTGTCACGTTTGAAATCAATGGTGCGGATAAGACGTTTTGCACCACCGCCTTGATGACGCACGGTAATTACGCCGCGGTTGTTCCGTCCGGCATTATTCTTCCGGGTAACGAGCAATGACTTCTCCGGCTTATCCTTGGTGATTTCTTCGAAGGTATAGCCGCTCATTGCCCTTCTACCGGGCGAGGTCGGACGATATACTTTCAGTGCCATTCAAGTCCCCTTGTTACTGAACGTTCTCAAACAGGTCTATTTTTTCGCCTGGCTTAAGGGTGACGACCGCCTTTTTCCAATTAGGGGTGATGGTCATCCCTTTTCCCATCCTCTTGCTTTTGCCGGGCATATTCATCACGTTGACACCCATCACCGTGACCTTAAAAGCCGTTTCTACCGCTTCTTTGATTTGCATTTTATTGGCGCGCTTGTCCACTTCAAAAGCATATTTCCCACCCATTTGGAGCGTGGCATTCTTTTCTGTGACTAATGGACGCCGTAAAATCTCATAGAGTTGCATTGCTTTTTTCTCCAGAAGAATCCTTACCCCAAAGCTCTTCAGCCTTGCGTACCGCTGCCACTTCCATTATCAGAGTTTTGTGTGCCAGGATATCAACGACATTTAGTAGATTTGCCGGTAGCGTCTTGATGCCCGGGATGTTATTGGCGGATTTAACCACGTTTACCTCTGCTTTCGAAGTCACCACCAGCGCCGAGTTTTCTACTTTAAGCGCATCCAGAACTCCGGTCATCTGTTTCGTTTTCGGCTCGTCAAATTTTAATGTATCCAGTATCTTTAATTCGCCGTCACTTGTTTTAACCGAAAGGACACAGCGCAGAGCCAACTGGCGCATCTTTTTAGGCATTGCCTGATGGTAGTCCCTGGGGTGAGGCCCGAAGACAGCGCCCCCACCCTTGCGGACGGGCGATTTTCTACTGCCAGCGCGGGCATTGCCGGTGCCCTTCTGCCGGTATAGCTTACGGGTACTGCCGGCGACTTCGCCGCGGGTCTTGGTGCTCGCGTTCCCCTGACGGGCATTCGCCTGCTGTCTGAGTACCGCCTGATGTACCATCCCTTCATTGAACGGCACGGCGAAGACGGCATCGCTTATCTCAATGTTCCCCACTACTTCCCCGGCAAGATTATATACTTGAGCCTGCATTTGCTTACTTCCTCTTCGTCGTCTTACTGATTAAAAGCAAACCATCGCGATTCCCCGGGACCGCTCCCCTCACGAGGAGCATGTTCTTTTCCGGGTCGGTCTTGAAGACTTCCAAACGGCGCACGGTAACACGTTCTACGCCCATATGTCCAGCCATTCGTAATCCTTTGAGAACGCGACCGGGAGTGGTGGTGGCACCGATGGCACCCGGCGCACGGGTGCGGTCGGACTGGCCATGTGTCTTTGGGCCGCCTTTGAAGTGATAACGCTTGACCACACCGGCAAAACCCTTGCCTTTAGAAATCCCGGCTACATTGACGACATCGCCCGGCTGAAAGACGCTGACATCCACCTTATCGCCAACCTTCACTGACTTGGGGTCAACAATCTTGAATTCACGGAGGTGTTTGAATTTACCCAGTTCTTTAATGTGCCCCTGTTCTGCCTTGGTCAGTTTCTTTGCCTGTCCAAAACCAAGCTGAACGGCGTTGTAGCCTTCTTTGTCAGCCATTTTGACCTGCGTGATGGTGCAGGGTCCGGCTTCAATCAGAGTAACAGCTTCCATTTTACCGTTGTCTCTGAAGACCTGGGTCATTCCTATTTTTTTACCTATAATCCCTGGAATCATCATTTAATTCATCCCGGTATTTATTACAGTTTAATATCCAGCTCCACCCCGGACGGCAGATTCATCTTGGTCAGCGAATCAATCGTCTTGGAGGTAGTCTCTGTAATATCGATAAGGCGTTTATGGGTGCGCACTTCAAACTGCTCCTGCGAGTTCTTGTCAATAAAGCTGGCGCGAATGACGCTGAACTTTTCGATGCGCGTGGGCAGAGGAACGGGTCCGATGACAACCGCTCCCGTCTGCTCTACCGTCTCCACAATCTGTTGCGCCGATTGGTCGACAACCTTGTGGTCGAAACCCTTAATCGTGATACGAATCTTTTGTTTAGGCATATTTCGCCAATCCTGTTCTCTCCGCTACCTCTTTTGTCAGGGATACGGGAATCTCCTGATAGCTATGGAACTCAAGGGTATGGGAAGCCCTGCCCTGGGTCTGCGACCTGAGGGTGGTAGCATAGCCAAAGGTCTCAGCCAGCGGGATAAGTGCCTGAATAATGCAGATATCGCCATGGGTTTCTATGGCTTCAATGTGTCCTCTACGAGAGGTGACATCGCCAATAATATCGCCGAGGAATTCTTTCGGTGTGACTATTTCCATTCTCATAATCGGTTCAAGCAGTATCGGGTTGGCTTTAGCGACGCCATGTTTTAGCGCCATAGAACCAGCCATTTTGAAGGCAAGCTCTGAGGAATCAACCTCATGGTAACTGCCGTCAAAAGCGGTTACTTTAATATCAACGAGCGGATAGCCGGCAATGACACCACCTTCCAGCGCCTCGCGGACACCGGCTTCAATCGGTGGGATAAACTGCCTGGGAATTGTACCGCCCTTAACCTTGTTAATAAATTCAAATCCACTACCACGAACCGCCGGCTCAATATCCAGCCAGACGTGTCCGTATTGCCCGTGTCCGCCGCTCTGCCTGATAAATCTGCCTTCTGCCCGTGCCGCAGTGGTAATAGTTTCCTTGTAGGCGACGCGGGGTTGACCTACTTTGGCCGTGACACCGAATTCGCTGAGCAGGCGGTGAACGATGACTTCCAGGTGAAGCTCACCCATGCCGGCAATTACAATCTGTCCGGTTTCTTCGTTGAAGTTAACCTTAAAAGTGGGGTCTTCTTCGGTGAGTTTTTTGAGGGCATCGCCCATTTTATCTTGGTCGGCGCGGGTGCGCGGTTCAATGGCAACAGAAATAACAGGTTCGGGGAAGCGAATGGATTCAAGGAGAACTGCTTGATTCTGACTGCAGAGTGTATCGCCGGTGAAGGTATTTTTGAGACCGAGTGTAGAGACAATTGCACCGGTATCGGCAACCTCAATTTCATCACGTCGGTTGGCGTGCATGAGGAAAAGGCGTCCGATACGCTCCGTCTTGCCGCGCGTGGAATTAAAGACCTGGTCGCTGGCTTTTACCTGTCCCGCGTACACACGGAAATAGACTAATCTCCCTACAAAGGGGTCGGTGACAACCTTGAAAGCGAGTGCCGTAAAGGGTTCATTATCTTTTGCTTCGCGGATAATGGGGGTGTTATCTTTGATGGCTATGGCACGTATCGGCGGCATATCAGCAGGTGACGGCAGGTAATTGACTACAGCATCAAGCAGGAGGCGCACGCCGCGATTACTAAGCGCGCTCCCGCATAAAACGAGTACGGCTTTATTCGCCAGGGTGATACGTCTCAATGCCGCCCTGATTTCTTCCGGGCTGATTTCGGTGCCATCCAGAAAAGCGACGAGTATCTGGTCGTCCAGTTCCGCCATCTGCTCGATTAATTTATGGCGTAGTTCGGCAACCTTCGGCTTTTCGGTTTCCGGTATAGGAATTTCAACGGGTTTGTTGTCCCGTTCGCCGTCTACCGACCAAGCGCGATTTTCAATCAAATCAACAATACCCTGGAAATCCGCCTCAGCGCCGATGGGTATCTGAATGGCGAGTGGTTTGGCGTGCAGGCGGTCGATAATCATCTGAACAGTGTTGTAGAAATCTGCGCCGACACGTTCCATCTTGTTGACGAAACAGATACGCGGTACATTATAACGGTCAGCCTGCCGCCAGACGGTTTCGGATTGTGCTTCCACACCCTGAACGGCATCGAAAATAACAACGCCGCCATCGAGCACGCGGAGACTGCGTTCCACCTCGGCGGTGAAGTCGACATGTCCGGGCGTATCGATGATATTAATACGATGTTCGTTCCACGAGCAGGTGATTGCGGCTGAGGTAATCGTGATACCGCGCTTCCTCTCTTCTTCCATCCAGTCCATGACGGTAGTGCCGTCGTCAACCTCGCCGATTTTGTAGGTGACGCCGGTATAATAGAGGATACGCTCGGTGAGCGTGGTCTTACCGGCATCGATATGAGCGATGATGCCGATATTTCTCACTTGCTCCAGAGGTATTGTTCTGGACATAGTTTTATCCTTTATGGCTATAACCGGGTTAATCTTGAGCCTCCCTGCTTACCACCGGTAGTGTGCAAAGGCGCGGTTTGCCTCTGCCATCTTATGTGTGTCTTCGCGCTTTTTAACCGCCGTTCCCTGCCCTTTTGCGGCATCGCTCAGTTCGGCGGCGAGTTTTTCCGCCATTGACTTCCCGCCCCGCGTCCGTGCTGAATCAATCAGCCAGCGCATAGCCAGGGAAAGTCCAACATCTGGCGGCACCTCAATGGGCACTTGATAGGTAGCACCCCCCACCCGGCGCGATTTCACTTTAAGTTGAGGGGTAATATTTTTGATGGCTGTTTCCAAATCCGTAACGGGGTCCTTGGAGCCTTGCTGGCTCATCAGGTCGAATGCCCCGTAAATAACACGTTCCGCAGTACTCTTCTTGCCGCGTTTCATAATGCGGTTAAGGAGTTTGGTGACCGTGATGCTCTGATAACGGGCATCCGGTGTAATCTTGGGTCTTTTGAGAGCGCGTAAACGCCGTGGCATGATTCCTCCTAAGCCTGTTCCGCCGTCGCCTTGGGACGTTTGGCGCCGTACTTACTGCGTGCCCTCTTACGGTTCTGAACGCCAGTGGTATCCAGCGCGCCGCGGATGATATGATAGCGCACGCCGGGCAGGTCCTTGACCCTGCCGCCTCTAACCAGCACTACGGAGTGCTCCTGTAATTCATGACCTTCGCCGGGAATATAGGCAGTGACTTCAATCCCGTTGGAAAGACGCACCCTGGCAATCTTCCGCAAGGCTGAGTTCGGTTTCTTGGGGGTCATGGTCTTGACCTGCGTGCAGACGCCGCGCTTCTGCGGATTGCCTTCTCCCCAGTGAGTACGATTCTTCATGGCGTTATAGTTATAGTGCAGGGCGGGTGCCTTGGATTTTTCACCCTTGGTCTTGCGTCCCTTGCGGATTAGCTGGTTAATAGTTGGCAAGAATCTCCTCCTGTGCCTACAAATAAAAAGATGAGCCGTAGCTCATCCCCTCAGCGTTTCATGAGCAAATTTTTACCTCTGGAGGTTCAAGTTGCCCGCGTCACTGCCGTACAAGTGAGCACAAATAACTATAATAGCAGAATTGAAATACGTGTGTCAACATTTACGGAGAGGGGGTAGGGGAAAGGGGGTAAAGGGGAGAACATTCTAAGCACTAAACACGAAACTCTAAGTCACTCACCCTTTCCATCTTTGGCATTCTCGCGGAAGCGGGAATCCACAACAGACGGTCTAACTGCTCTGAATCCGATTTCCATCAAGATGATACTGCTACTGAATGAGCACAGACACTTGACAATTTGAGATTCCAGTTCCATACTATGCCTAGATGTTCTAGGTATAGGTTAAGGAGATAACTAACTGCCTCAAAATTCGTTTATTCAATAAACAGAATATGCAGGTCATAAGGAATATATATGGTAACTAAGAGAAGCTGGTCTTTAATCGTAATAGCGCTCATCGTCCTGATTGGCACAGGACTGGAAATTTGCTCCTGTAATGTCTTCCATAATCAATGCGAGCTTGCACTTAGTCAGTATCCTTCAGACTTCAAAAAGAATACCTTAATAGTAATTGGTGAGAATGCTTCCGCTACAGAATCTGAAGCTGCTGGGGCAGTCGCTGAGGATTTAGAAAAGTACAAAGGGGACATACCAGAAATCAAGAGTGATACCGAAATCACTGAGGA
>DASWLM010000002.1:0-41652 GCA_036396095.1 Dehalococcoidales bacterium
GGTCACATTGTGGGAATACAGCTCCCGTACGTTGGCAGGGAGGTTCTCTATAGGCACGTAAGCATCTTTGTATTCCTTGATGTAGGCGGCGGGCCAGGACAGGATAATGGCTTTGCCATCGTAGAATTCATCCTTGATTTTCTCGAAGTCGGTGGCAAGCATTAATGCCTGCCGGACCTCTAGTTTGCTGAAGGGCAAATCGGCTTTATCCGTCCTCATAAATATTGCGTAGCAGGTTTCAGCGGTGTAAGACAGGCGCTTGACATCGGGATTATCGAGGAATTCCTTGAGATCGTCATAATAGCCGGTGGCGCTGTCGACTTTCTTGGTACGGAAAGCCGTCATGGCGGTAGCCGTATCGGAGATAATCAATAGCTTGATACCATCGATGTAGGGGAGCCGGTCTCCCTTGCCGGGCTTGCGAGGGTTGGTCATCCAGTAGTTATCGTTGCGGGTGAAGGTAACGGAACTATTGGAGACGTAGTCGGTCAGCATGAAGGGACCGGTGCCGATGCTGTTCTTCCAGTCGTTCATGTTGTCCTTGTAATACTCGAGGGCGTCTTTCGGCATAATGGAGAGGTAATCGGGAAAGACACCGGTGACATTTGACCACTCAGATGAAGGGCATGCGGTCGCATCGACGGTAACCGTGCGGGCGGCTTCGTCGCCGGTAATTTTAACATCCTTGGCAAGGAGGGGGTAGGTAATCTTGATATAGGCGCCGGGATTGGTGCACATTCGTTTGAAGGAATAGACGACATCTTCGACAGTTAGCTCCCGGCCGTTGGTGGGTGGTTTGTTATGCCAGTGGACGCCTTCGCGGATGTGGAAAATGATTTTGCCTCTTTCGGGGATTTCCCAGCTATCTGCCAGTGCGCCTGTCTTGTTGCTCATGGTGTTGATGCCGGCGATCATAAAGTCGAATTCGCCGGTGCCGGCGGGTCCCTTTGTCCAGTCGCCCTGGAGCATCTCCTCGTTGGTCAATTTGAGGGTGGCAGCGGCGTAGTGTTGAATGAAGGCCTCGTCGAAACCTGCTACATCGGCAGCCAGAATGCTGGTGGCAAAGCCGCCATATTCGGGTTTCTGGAGGTACCCGTCTATTAGTGGGTATTTTTCCGGTGGAATGGTTACAGTACCTTTTACTATTGTCGGCGAAGAAGCTGTTTCTTCCGGTGAACTTGCAGGTCCGATATTACTCACCACCAGAAAAATGCTCGCCATAACAATAACTACAAGCATGGCTGATACAGTAGCCTGCCACGCGGTGATGCGGGGGAATTGCCATGCCCAGAAACCCTGCTTTTTAGAATCCTCTTTCTTTTCCTGTTCTGCAAGCTGATGAACCAGTTGTGTTTTCAGATTTTTTGCGTATTCCTTTGAAGGCTCCTCACGCAGGCTCATCATTTTGCGAACAAAATCGAGTGCCACACGCGTTTCGTCATCCATTGACGCGGAGTCTTCAATATCCCGCCCCTTTAGAATACGTTCCAGATTCTCCAGTAACTGCTTATCCCGTTTGTTTTTTCTAGTCATGTTGCCACCCCGAAAACTCATCCCTGAGTTTACGCACTGCACGGCATAGTATCGTGCCGACATTCGACTCGGATAAACCTGTAATCCGTGCTATTTCACGATTTGTCATTTCTCCACTGAATTTGAGTGAAATTAATTCCTGTTCGTTCCGGTTCAATAGTGAAAGGCATTTATGCAACTTCTGAATTTCCTCCGACCGAACTGCTTCTTCCTCGGGTGACGTTGAGATCGCTACAATTCGCAACTTAACTTCCTTCTGGAGCTTTTGTTCCCGACTTCTTCCCCGGTAATGGTCGATAACAGTATTATGGGCAATAGAGAATATCCACGTTGAAAATGCGGCTCTTTTAGAATCATAGCTACCAAACTTGGTCAACGCCTTTTCGAAAATTACTGAGGTCAATTCTTCTGCTTCTGTTCGGTTGCCTACCCTGTAACTCACATACTGGTACACCTTGGGGAGATATTGCTCATAAAGTCGCCCAAATATTTCAGCAATACTACCGGGTGAAGTGTCGGTAGCGGTATCACTTCCACCGGGCAGAATTAAGAAAATCAATAAGGTTTATCTCCCCGCCACATAACTATATACGAAGAAAGTGGCTGAGTATCACATGAGGATAAGTAATAGAATATACGGTAAATAATGTACCAGTAAAAAGAAGAGATAGCAAGCGGGAGATTTTTCATGGAGATATTTTATGACTGCATTGGACTAAAGAAGCTGCTCACCCGGTTTTGTATATATATGGTGGTCACTTACCCCGTCTCCCCCTCCACCCACCTCAAATATTCTTCATTTCCGCCAATGATCACCAGAAAAATTCCGCACGTGCGTATATCACGCTATTTACTTACGTCTACTGGTGTTCCCTGATAGGAAGATACCATTCCCTGGCTCAACCTGTAATTGCGGACGGTCGGCGAGCATAGAAGCACAAAGACAGCGATAGTAGCGGCAATCCCGGCGAGCACAATGGTAATCATCTTCGGTCCTCCGAGCAGATCGGAACCAGCCCCAGCCATCATACCACCCAGGGGCGACAGCGCCGCATTCATATTCACAACACTGGTTACCCGTCCGCGTAAATTGTCTGGTATTGAAAGCTGTAACAGCGTCTGGTTGGTGGTCAGGAAAATTATTTCGAAGAATCCCGATAGCGCCAGCAAGGGTAAAGACAGCCATAATTGCTTGCTGAAGGCAAAACCTATCAGTGTCAGACTGAGCATAAAAAGAGAAGCGAGCTGCAGGAGACCACGACGCTGCAGATTACCCAGAGAAGCAGTGACAACACCGCCGATAATACCACCAACACCTACGGCAGCCATCAGGAATCCCAGTATCCTGCCCGAACCATCACCAAAGACTTCCACGGCATAGATAGGCGGCAGGATGGTGAAGATGGGAATAATGAAAAGCGGTAGGATGAAGCCCATCAATGTAAATGTCCGCGTCACACGCGTCTTCGCAACATACCGGATGCCTTCTTTAATGTTGTCCAGTGGTGAACCGTTGACGATACCAGATTTTATCGGTGGGAAATGAATTTGTATGATAGTCACCACAATAAGGGCGTAAGCACAGGACTGGACAATGAAATTGCCTCCAGCTCCTATCCACAATATGAGAAAGCTACCAATCATTGGGCCAAATGAGCGCATCAGGCTCCATCCCGTCTGAATAAGCGCCAACGCATTGGGTGTCTGAGACCTCGGTACCATATCAAAGACGAGGACCTGACGGAGTGCGATGTTTACGGTCTGGACCATCCCACCCATGAAAGCAAATACGAACAAAAATGAAAGGTGTGAATAGCCAAGAAGTAACAGGAGACCGAGTGCAAAAGTAATAACGAATAAAAAGCCATTTTCGAGCATCAAGAGCATTCGACGCTGGAGTCGGTCTATCAATAAGCCAGCCATCGGCATCATGCCAAGTGAGGCTGCTGACCGCACCAAATTGATGGTTCCCAGTATCGTGCCGGAGCCTGTGAGGTCATAGACAAGCCAGCTTAATGTGACCTGCTGAATCCACTGGCCAGCATTAGAAAGGATAGTTCCAGCAAGCAATAGGCGGAAGTTTCGGATACCTAGCGACATCAGAGTACCGATCTTCTCTTCGCTGGTCGAGTTCTCAGCTTTACCGGGAATGTTAAGTTCTTTATTATTGTTGGAACGGGAGCCAGACATGTGATTCTCTACTCTTACTCAACTAATAAAAATTGCCCTACATTTAAATAAGCTAGACTCATCATTTTTTCAATGCGTCTCCCTCTCCACCCACTTCAAATAGTCTTCATTACCGCCAATTATAGGCAAAGCTATGATTTCCGGGACGGAATAGGGATGATGCTTTTTAACCAGCACCACCAGTTCATCGAGTAGCTCTGCCTGCGTCTTCACAATCAGCAAGAGTTCTTTGGCGGATTCCTTCTTCCCCTGCCACCAGTAATGAGATTCCACAGCCGGCACGATATTCACACAGGCGGCTTTCCTTTCCGCGAGAAGTGCATCCGTGATTTTCTGCGCAGTTTGCTGAGAGTCAACCGTGATGAAAACAACGATATGTTTATAGTCCATAGCCTTGCCTGCTCTTTACGTTGTCATTCTGAGCCAGTCGAAGAATCTAGTACTCTACCCCGCATCAAGAGAGTTTACAACTTCGCTGTTCTCTTGTGCCAGTCCGTCACCTGCTGGTAGGCATGGCTGACTTTAAAAAGGGTGGGTTCGCTGAAAGGCTTACCGATAATCTGCATACCGACCGGCAGTCCATGCACAAAGCCAGCCGGAATCGAAATCGCCGGCACGCCTGCAATGTTAATTGGCAGGGTGCAAACATCGCTCAGGTACATCTGCAGGGGATTGTCCGTTTTCTCACCAATTTTGAAGGGAACAGTGGGAGAAGTAGGTGTCACCAGAGCGTCATATTTCTCGAACGCGGCATCGAAATCACGGCGGATGAGTGTGCGTACCTTCTGCGCCTTCAGATAATAGGCATCGTAATAGCCGGCGGAGAGCGCATACGTTCCGAGCATAATTCTCCGCTTGACCTCAGGACCGAAACCGAACTGCTTGGTTTTCTCCATACCTTCCCACATGCTCTCGGTATCTTTATAAGAGAAGCCATACTTCGAGCCGTCATAGCGTGCCAAGTTCGCTGAGGCTTCGGACGGAGCGATAATGTAATACACAGGCAGGGCGTATTTGGTGTGCGGCAGTGAGACTCCCCACTCCACTTTCGCCCCCAGCTTTTCCAGTTGTTGGATAGCAACTTTTATCGCACTCTCCACTTCCGATTGCATCCCCTCGACGAAATATTCTTTCGGGATACCGAGTTTCATACCCTTGAGGTCGTGGGGCAGACCCTTTGTATAGTCAGGTACAGATTCGGATGCTGAAGTGGAATCGCGCCTGTCATAACCGGAAATGACATTCATCACGAGAGCACAATCAAGGGCATCTTTGGTCAGAGGTCCTATCTGGTCGAGTGAGCTGGCAAAAGCCACCAGTCCATAACGGCTTACCCTTCCATAAGTAGGTTTCAGTCCGGTGACATTACAGAAACCGGCGGGTTGTCGGATACTGCCACCCGTATCCGAGCCGAGGGCAAATAAAGCCTCGCTAGCGGCTACCCCTGCCGCCGAACCACCACTGCTCCCACCGGGCACGCGTGCTAAATCCCAGGGATTATGTGTCGTGAAAAATGCCGAGTTCTCGGTGGAAGAGCCCATCGCATACTCATCCATGTTCGCCTTACCGATGAGCACCATACCGGCGGCACCCAGCTTTTCAATAACAGTTGCATTGTAAGGCGGTATAAAGTTCTCCAGCATCTTCGAGGAGCAGGTGGTACGGATACCCCGTGTGCACATGTTGTCCTTGATAAGAGTGGGGATGCCGGTGAGAGGCGCTATCTTGCCCTGTGCAATACGCTCATCGGCTTCACGGGCTTTCTGCAGAGCGACCTCTTCCGTGACGGTGACGATGGCGCATACCTTAGGCTCTACCCTTTTGATATGGTCGAGGCATGCCTGCGTCAGTTCCACCGATGAAACCTTTTTGGCTTTTAGTAATTCGTGTGCTTCATGAACGGTTAAGTTATATAGATTATTCGTGGAATTCATTTCAACCTTTTCCAGAAGTATTTGCGGTATTAATCAAGGTCAAGCACCGCGCGAAGTTTGAATAGGTCTTCTTCGCGGTCGGGGGCATTCGCCATAATGTCTTCGGCGGGCAGTGAAGGCGCGGCAATGTCGTCCCGCATCACATTCTGCAGGTTGATGGATTGGGCGGTGGGAGGCACATCCGCTGTGTCCACCTCTTTAAGCACCTCGAAGTTCTCCAGGATATTTGAGAGTTGTTCGCGAGCTTTTTCGATATCCGCTTCGCTCATACCCATGCGGGCAAGAGCGGCGATATGCACGACTTCTTCACGCGATAATTTCATAGTTTCCCCTTCAGGGTGAATTCTTATTCAGGGTGAACCTTTCAGGCGATGTTGACCTTAGTATAGCATTCAGGCTGAAATGAGCGCAATCAGGGGGTACTTACACCGTGGTGCTGTCCCTCTGAACCCTTCGACGTTGCTCAGGGCAAGCTTTGCGAAAAGCCTGTTTTAGTCCACCGAAGGAGTCTCCCTGCCATTACACCTTGTCATTCCCAACCTGATCGGGAATCCATATTTTTAAGATTCCAACCTTCACTGGAATGACAATTGAGGGGAGCTAAGATTCTTATCGGATTTCAGAATGACCCTGAGAAGTATTGACATTCCCTACCGCATCATTGTAGTATATTATCACTATTATGGTAATGATTAGGGACAAAGAACGATGAAACTATCGACAAAAGGCAGATATGCCATGCGGGCTATGCTCGATTTGGCTCAGCATTATGGTGAAGGACTGGTGCTACTGAAAGACGTTGCCCACCGGCAGGAGGTCTCGGAGAGGTATCTGGAGCATCTTTTTCTGACATTGAAGGCAGCAAGCCTGGTGACCAGTGTCCGGGGAGCGCGTGGTGGCTTTCAGTTGACACGTCCTCCTTCTGAAGTTAAGCTCATCGACATCGTATGTGCCTGCGAAGGGCAACTTTCAATAGTCGAATGTGTGGCGGACCCTGAATCCTGCAAGCGTAGTAAGCGTTGTGCAACCCGCGACGTGTGGGTGGAACTCCAGGCGGCGATGGATGGGGTGCTGGAGTCTCAAACACTTCAAGACCTTGTAGAGCGCCAGCAACGTAAAGAACAGATTGCCACTAAAATGTATAACATTTAGGGGTAGCTTTATTTAAAAAAAGGATATGCTATCATAAATCGAGCGGAGGAGAGCAGGGATGACGAGGATAGCCAATAATATCACGGAACTAGTCGGCAACACACCGCTGGTCAGACTCAACAAAATCACGAAAGGCGCCTGTGCCGAGGTCGTGGCGAAACTGGAATTCTTCAATCCATGCAGTAGTGTTAAGGACCGTATCGGTGTAGCGATGATAGAAGCTGGAGAGAGAGCCGGTAAAATCAATAAAGATACAGTTATCATCGAACCGACGAGCGGCAATACCGGCATCGGGCTGGCGTTTGCCTGCGCGGCGAAAGGTTATAAATTGGTTATTACTATGCCGGAGACGATGTCTCTGGAGCGACGGGCGCTTTTGCAGTATTTTGGTGCGACTGTTATTCTAACGCCCGGGAAAGAAGGGACGCACGGCGCGGTCAAGAAGGCAGAGGAATTGCTGGCAGGCACACCCAATGCGTTTTTACCACAACAGTTCACGAATCCGGCAAACCCTGAAATCCACCGCAAGACTACTGCTGAAGAAATCTGGCGCGATACGGATGGAAAGGCAGACTTCATTGTGGCAGGAGTGGGGACGGGAGGTACCATTACCGGTGTCGCTGAAGTAATTAAAAGCAGGAAGCCGGGCTTCAGAGCTATTGCCGTAGAGCCGGCGGCTTCACCGATTCTATCCGGGGGTAATAGTGGACCTCATAAAATCCAGGGTATTGGGGCTGGCTTTGTGCCTGATGTTCTCCGGCTTGATTTGATTGACGAAATCATCAAGGTTACGGATGAAGATGCCAGAGATACTGCCCGGCGGCTGGCAAAGGAAGAAGGTTTACTCACGGGGATTTCTTCCGGCGCGGCGACCTGGGCGGCATTGCAGGTTGCCAGACGTACCGAAAATAGGGGTAAACTCATCGTGGTGGTGATTCCGGATACCGGCGAACGTTATTTGAGTAGCTGGCTTTTCCAGGATTAGCTTTCGGCGCAAACGAGGAGAATAATGTTCAGGAAGATGCATGAGGATTTCAGCACGGTCTTTGCCAGAGACCCAGCAGCAAGAAGTTTTCTGGAAGTGCTGTTCTGTTATCCGGGCTTGCATGCCCTCTGGAGCCATCGGTGCGCTCATTTTTTCTGGACGCATCGGCTCAAGCTCATCGGGCGACTTCTTTCGCACTGCGCGCGATTCTTCACCGGCATTGAGATTCACCCGGGTGCAAAAATCGGGCGGCGTTTCTTTATCGACCACGGTATGGGCGTGGTTATCGGGGAAACCGCAGAGATTGGCGATGATGTGCTGATGTATCAGGGGGTGGTGTTGGGTGGCACGAGTCTGGAAAAACACAAGCGTCATCCGACCATCGGTAACCGTGTTGTTATCGGGGCGGCGGCAATTATTCTCGGTCCCATTGAAATTGGAGACGGAGCGCGTGTCGGCGCTAATTCCGTAGTAGTCAACCCCGTGCCCCCGGAAGTGACCGTAGTGGGCGTTCCGGGCAAGGTCGTTGAAGACAGGCGTGAGACCATTTTTAATCTGGAGCATGGCAAACTCCCTGACCCTATTAACGACGTGCTTCAACCCTTGATTGAACGTCAGGGTAGACTGGAAGAGCGCCTCCGTGAACTGGAAAGCCGTCTCAAGTCGTAAGTCGAAATCGGTCATCATTCTTTTGACGATTGGTCTTTATAATATATTTTCCGATTCGGGTGTTGTTGAATCATGAAAGAGCCCGGTTATAAACCACGATTTTATCGATTCTGGAGCAAGGATACCGACCTCGTTTCATTTAATGTCGTGGTCAAGGAGACCGACCTCTATATCCGCGCCCGGCGTAACCTGAGAAAAAAGGCACTGGACGTGGTGCTGAAACAGCGTGCCTTACTGGAAGGCTATATTGCCCGGCACCCCGGCTTTGTCACCGCTCTGGTGCCGTTCCCGGTCGGTGCTGATGCCCCGCAAATTGTCAGAGAGATGGCAGACGCATCGTTAAAAGTAGGCGTGGGTCCCATGTCGGCGGTGGCGGGTGCTATTGCCGAAGCGGTCGGCAGAGAACTGCTCAACTTTTCCTCCGAAGTGATTGTGGAGAATGGCGGCGATATCTTTCTGCGCCACAAAAAGACGCGTCACATCGGAATTTATGCCGGGGACTCGCCCCTCTCCGGCAAGCTGGCGCTGGAAATCGAGCCGGAGGATACTCCGCTCGGTGTCTGCACATCATCGGGGACGGTAGGGCACTCTTTGAGCTTCGGGAAGGCAGATGCGGCGATTGTGCTGTCACCCTCGACGGCGCTGGCGGATGCGGCGGCAACAGCAGTCGGTAATCTGGTACAAACCGCAGAGGATATGGCACGGGCGATTGAATTCGTACGTGAGGTGGAAGGTTTAACGGGTATCGCTATCATTGTCGGCGATAAGATGGCGGCCTGGGGCAAGATTAACCTGGTCAGCCGGGAAACTTCGTCATGAAGATTGCTATAGCAATGAGTGGTGGGGTGGACTCATCAGTAACAGCGGCACTACTGAAAAACGAAGGGCATGAAGTTTTCGGGCTGACGATGCTCGTTGTCCCGTCGGATGAAGCTACGAACAGCCGTGTGCCGACTGTCGCCCGGCAGGTGGCACAGGTCCTCGGTATCCCGCATCATGTCATAGATTTACGCGATATTTTTACGGAACGTATTATCACTGAGTTCTGCAAGCAGTACAGCCTTGGGCGGACACCCAATCCTTGTGTGCAGTGCAATCGTTTCATCAAATTCGGCGTCCTCTACGAGAAGGCAAGGGAATTGGGTGCAGACGCGCTTGCAACGGGGCACTACTCGCGGCTTGAACGGCATGAGTCGGACGGACGGTATCTCTTGAAAAAAGGAATCGACCGACGGCGCGACCAGTCTTATTTTCTCTATGCCCTGACGCAGGAACAGTTGAGTCGTACGCTCTTCCCGCTGGGAACTCTCACCAAAGTTAGGGTGAAGGAAATAGCCGCTGAAATGAAGTTGCCGGTTGCGAGCTCTGAGAGCCGGGAAATTTGTTTCATTCCGGATAATGATTACGTTCGCTTTCTACAGAGGCATGTGACATCGGGTGTTACACCCGGTGTTATCAAAGACATGCAGGGTAACGTGCTGGGCGAGCATCGTGGTATCATTAACTATACAATCGGTCAGCGCAAGCGACTGGGCATCGCGGCGGCGAAACCGCTCTATGTCGTGGCGATTGATAGCCAATCGAATACGGTAGTAGTGGGTGAACGTCAGCACATTTACAATAATGAGTGTTTGGTCTCAGGTTTAAACTGGATAGCCATTCGGGAACTGTCTAAACATCTATCGGTCAGGGTGAAAATCCGTTACCTCCATACTGAAGCTGAGGCGGTGGTGATGCCTGAGACAGCGGATAGTGTGCGGGTGAAATTTAAAGAGCCGCAGATGGCAATCACACCGGGACAGTCGGCGGTATTTTACGATGGCGGTGTGGTATTAGGTGGCGGTACGATTGAAAAAGTGAGACATAGCTAAAAGGATGATATGGCTAAAATTATCGCGGTCTGCCGCAGTGATAAAAAGGGCATGAAGAAAACAGCCGTGCCCGAGGGTAAATTCCGGAAGCAGTTCGGTATGGTGGGAGATGCCCATGCCGATGAAAAGTGGCATCGCCAGGTGAGCCTGCTCGCTCAGGAGAGCGTCGAGAAGATGCGGAAACTGGGCGTTGATGTTGGTCCCGGCGACTTTGCCGAAAACCTCACTACCGAGGGTATCGAGCTGGTGACGCTGCCCATCGGGACGAGATTATCCGTAGGCGATAAAGTGGTGCTGGAGGTCTCTCAGATTGGCAAGGAGTGTCATACCCATTGCGCCATTTTCCAGCAGGTGGGGACGTGCGTCATGCCCACGGAAGGTATCTTCGCGCGGGTTATCAAAGGCGGGTCAATCAAGGCAGGCGATTCGATTCAGGTAATCGGGGAGTAAAGCGGGATGGTTAGTCATAATATGGAAATCATCGCCGAAATTCAGAAGCTGAAGAAAGAGAGGAATGCCGTCATCCTTGTGCACAACTACCAGCGTCCCGAGGTACAGGATATTGCCGACTTCATCGGTGATTCACTGGAATTGAGTCAGAGAGCATCCCAGACTAAAGCCGATGTCATCGTTTTTTGCGGCGTACACTTCATGGCGGAGACTGCATATATCATCAACCCGAAACGGACGGTCTTATTGCCCGAACCGGAATCCGGTTGTCCCATGGCAGATATGATTACAGTGGAAGCGCTCGTTGCGAAGAAAAAGGAACTAAAGGGTGTGACTGTGGTCTGCTATGTGAACTCGACGGCGGCAGTTAAAGCGGAATCTGACATCTGTTGTACCTCGGCAAATGCGGTAAAAGTAGTGCAGAGCCTCGATGCTAAGGAGATTCTGTTTGTACCCGACCAATACCTCGGGCAATGGGTATCACAGAAGACCGGAAAGCCAATGCACCTGTGGCCCGGGTTCTGTCCCACACACATGCGGATTCTGGCGGAAGACATCCTGCAGGTGAAGCAATTGCACCCCGGCGCAGTAGCGCTTGTTCACCCGGAGTGCCGTCCCGAGACAAAGGCAGTCGCCGACGAGGTAATGAGCACCGGTGGTATGATTCGTTACGCCCGTGAGAGCAAAGCAAAGGAAATAATCGTTGGGACGGAGACAGGTATTATCTATCGATTGCAGAAAGAGAATCCTGAAAAGACCTTCTATCCGGCTACAGAGAAAGCAATATGCCCCAATATGAAACGTATCACGCTTGAGAAGGTACTCTGGGCGCTTCAAGAGATGCAACACCGCATCACTGTGCCGGAAGACATCCGTGTAAAGGCACTTTCCACAGTGGAGAAGATGCTAGCCATCAAATGACGGAAACTCCAAACTCTAAACTCGAAACACTAAATCTTTTTGAAAATTCGTCATATATTAGTTCAGGCTTGTCCTGAGCCTGTCGAAGGAATTTCGATATTCGCACTTGATATTTGTTATAATGATGTATTATCCCCATCGGGAGCGAAACTATGTTAAAAGACATATTAAAGATTCTAGAAAATGATGCCCGCACTTCACCGAAACAAATCTCAGACATGACGGGCATGCCATTGACAGAAGTCACTAAACTCATCAAGCAAGCATGGCAGGACCGTGTTATCCTCAAGTACAAAGCGATCGTTAACTGGGACAAAGCGGAAAATGAGCACGTTTTCGCTCTGATCGAAGTCAAGCTAGAGCCACAGAAAGACGTTGGGTTCGACTCAGTCGCAGAGCGTATTTACCGCTTCCCGCAGGCACGAAGCGTTTATCTGGTTTCCGGCACCTATGATTTGCTGGTACTCGTGGTCGGGAAAAACAATCACGAGATTGCCAACTTCGTTTCGCAAAAACTCTCCCACATCGATGGCGTGAAAGCCACGAATACTCAGTTTGTCCTGAAACGTTACAAGGAAGACGGCGAGATTTTGGAAGATAAGGAAGAAGTCAACCGCCAGCAGGTTATTCTTTAGTCAGGAGACTCCGATGCCCAAACAAACTAGGATACAAACCAAACCCAAATACAATATTTCCAGGCGCACCAATGCACTCTCGCCTTCCGGCATCCGGAAGTTTTTTGACCTTGTCTATTCTATGCCAGATGCCATCTCTCTGGGTGTCGGCGAACCGGACTTCGTTACTCCCTGGCATATCCGCGAATATGCCATCGAGTCCATTGAAAAAGGGCAAACGATGTACACTTCCAACTCCGGTATTATCGAACTCCGAAAAGAACTCAATAAATACCTGAAAAACGAATACGGCGTTGATTACGACCCGAACACAGAAATGCTGGTAACAGTCGGTGTCAGCGAAGGGCTGGACCTGGCGATGCGCGCGATTATCAATATCGGTGACGAGGTGATTATCTCCGACCCGGCTTACGTGGCTTATGCCTCTGCCGTGATACTTGCAGATGGTGTGCCGGTTTCTGTGCCCACCTATGAATCTAACAGCTTCGCCCTTGAAGCAAAAGACGTTGAAAAGTATATTACCCAAAAAACTCGCGCTATCCTCATCGGTTACCCTTCCAATCCTACCGGCGCCGTGATGTCCAAAGAGCAGTTAACGGCGATTGCCAAACTGGCGCAGAAACACAACCTGATTGTGGTTTCCGATGAGATTTATTCTAAATTGGTTTATGGCGTTACCCACACCTGTATTGCTTCTCTACCTGGTATGAAAGAACACACGGTTCTCCTCAACGGCTTCTCGAAAGCCTTCGCGATGACCGGCTGGCGCGTGGGTTACGCCTGCGCCCCTAAAGAAATTATTACCGCAATGACGAAAATCCACCAGTATTCAATGATGTGCGTCTCTACGATGGGGCAGATGGCCGCCATTGAAGCCCTGAGAAACGGCGCCGAATCAGTAAAAGAAATGGTCGATGATTACAGCCGCCGCCGCCTTGTCATTGTTAAAGGCTTGAGGGACATCGGGCTTACCTGCTTCGAACCGAAAGGCGCCTTCTACGCTTTCCCCTCGATTAAATGCACCGGGATGACATCAGAAGAATTTGCAGAAAAATTACTGGAAGAAGAAAAGGTAGCTGCGGTGCCCGGTTCGGCTTTTGGGAAATGCGGCGAGGGTTACATCCGCTGCAGTTATGCCACGTCTCTTCCTAAAATTGAAGAAGCCCTCAAACGGATGAGACGATTCGTCAATAAATACCGAAAAGCATAGTCCATGGAAAAACTGGTCTGCGATAGATGCGGTTTTGAGCTCGACCAGAGAGAAGATATTAATCTGGCGCTGGATGGTACGGAAGCTTGGCAGGATGCCTGCCGGACGCGTGGTGAAGAACCACGGGGGGTTTTCCCCTGTAAATACTACTTCCAGTGCAAGGGCGAGATGATTCTGCTTAAAGATCAGAAAAAGAATAAGGGATTTTTAGGGCGAAAGAAGTAATCCCTGAAGATTGGTCAACCATGCTAAAAACATCCGGTAAACAGACCTATGCTAGTGCTGGGGTGGACCGCGACGGACATTCTGAAATTACACAAGGTCTCCGTTCCAGATTAACCATAAAAGACCCCCGCATTCTGAATAAAGTCGGCGCGTTTGCTTCTCTTTTTGAAGCCAAATTTCCGGGTATCATTGACCCCGTGCTGGTCCTAAAAGCGGAAGAACCTGGTTCCAAGCAATTATTAGCCAAGCAATTTAATAAAATAGATAATATCGGCTACGATATGATTAACCACCTTATCGACGATATCATCGTTATGGGTGCCAAACCTCTTGCGGTGCTGGATGTCATCGTGGTGGGGAAACTGGTAAAAGATGACATCAATAAAATTATTACCACGATTAATCAGGCTTGTATTAACCATGATTGCAGTCTGGTAGGTGGGGAAATCTCCGAACAACCCGGCGTTTTGCCTGAAGGCGTTTTTGTGTTGAGTTCCAGCGTGGTGGGCGTGGTAAGCAAAAGGAAAATAATTGATGGCTCCCGGATTACAAAGGGAGATAAAGTCATCGCTTTAGCCTCCAATGGTTTACACACCAACGGCTATTCTTTAGTACGCAAGTTAATTGCCGACAAACCACCAATCCTGAAAGTCAAAGTCGATAACAAGGCGTTTATTGACGCGGCTCTGCGACCGCATACCGCCTATTATCCGTATTTGAAAAACATACTCGATTCTCCAAAAGTACGTGGCTTGGCACACATTACAGGGGATGGAATCTCTGGCAACTTAGAACGTATTTTACCGGCGGATTTGAGCGCGCAAGTGCATCTGGACAAAATTGAGGTCCTGCCGATTTTCAAAGTGATTAAGGATGTGGGTGGGGTGCCGGAAGAGGACATGGTCGCCAACCTGAATATGGGCGTGGGGATGATTATGATTACCACTCCCAGAGAAGAAACCAAGATGATACAGTATTTAGAATCTAAAGGAATTCACGCCTATGATATCGGTGAGATTATTGAAGACAAGGATAATACAGTCAAGTTTTCCGGTAAGATTAACTGGAAGAAAACACGTTAGCTCCCATTACTATTCATACATGTGTCCATACCAGAGAAGCTTCACCCTGCGTTCAACCCAATGGTTGGCATACTTTTAAACTTCCCATAACCTTGTGGTCGATGGCGATAATGGTGGTGAGGCTCTGGTAGTGGGGGGCTTGGTTAACCTGATTCTACTGTAGATAGACAAAAAATAGAGGGCTTTTGAGAGCCCTCTCGTTTTATAACTTGCTATGAATTTTCAGCTTGTTCTAACGATTAAAGCAGAGAGATACCTGCGTACTGCTCGAGAACATAGTTTATTGGGGTGGTGAACTTATTGCCAACAAGCAAACCAAGAACCTGACCGACTACCGCCACTGATTTAACAATCCCTTTCATTTGAGCACCTCCCAGACCATTACACTATTAATATACGATAGGCGTGTAACAAGGTGGTTAACGGGAGGATAGTCAAGTAAAATCAGGGTAACAGTGGGGTTACAGGATGGTAACAGTTTGCATCTATGAGAATGACGGCTGGTTCAGCGAAATAGCCCGGGTGTATATCAAGAAATACCATACATCTGATTGGGACAGAGCGTCTCTGGGAACTGCTTGTATAACCAGCAACGTGATTCGTAACAAAGGTGGCAGGCATCAGCGTAACCTTCAGCATGAGGTATTCCATAACGACGAACCAGTTCCACTGGTCCCTTCTCAAGCAATGGAGCAATGATGGGATGATTATACGGGTTGTATATCTTGCATATCTCTTTCAGTGGAGTACGGAAAAGATTTCCTATTGATATGCCCTGACAGACATGTATATTACCATAAACGTCAACATGAACTCTGCTGGGTTTCGCCAGATTTTCATATGGACAAGAAGTGAATTGCGACCAATCATATTGCGGTGATTTATGTGCTAGCTTCTCTACCGCTCTCCCCCGGAACATAATCGTTCCTTCATCCATAGCTGGTTTACTGTCCGATTTTACACCGTCTTGACCTTCTGGTTGAGCAATACTTATCACACCGATAGGAATGCTTAATTGTTCGGCGGCAGTACGAATATTGCGAGCCTGCTGACTTAATTTCTCACTATAATGGTACAGGTCGCTACTAATAGAAAGGTCATTCACTATATTCTTGAAAGGCTTTAACCACTCTACAGCATCTTTCACGGAAGTCGCCCAATAACCGTTTGTAACAATTCCGGTTCTAAATTTCAACCGGTTTGCTAGTTGTATACCTCTGCGTAGAATGGGGTAATAAAGAAAAGGTTCTCCACCCTCGAAATAAATCGTCTGGATTGTACCCATGTCTTTTGCCTGATTCAGTACATTCCTAATTTGCTCTAGCATAAATGTGCCACTTTGCTTCGGACTTCCCCATACAAAGCAATGGTCGCATTCAAATATGCACTGATATGTTAGTAAAAAATGAAGGCCTGAAGGCTTAATCACTAGACTCCTTTGAGAACAAACTTCAGAAATAGTCGGCAACAGTAGAGCGAGTGAACTCAAATTTGTTCAATACTTCTGATACCAATCCTCTGAGCCCTGTGCCAGTTCGGTTAGCGATGCGCCGTACTTCTTAAACCACGGTCTGCCGTGCCGGTTTACAATATCATTAAGTCTTTGGAAGCGACCGACAACCGTAGAACGGTAATATTCAATCCGTTTCGCCGGGTTAGTCATCGGCATCACTTCCTGCCAGATAGCTCTACCTCCCAGAAAACCGGATGCCCCCGCCTGACAGGCAATCTCCACCTGCGTGCAGAATGACTCGATATCTACGCCGGCGCTGAGCAATACCCACGGCACACGCGATGTTTCATCGAGCTTACGGCACAATTTCAGCAACGCCTCTCTGTCTTTATTGAACTGCATATCTGCCGGGAACTCTGCCTTCAGAACGTTAATCGGCAGGGCAGTAATATCACGTGCTGTCTCGATTACTATTTCTTCCTTGTGCCTGGCAAATTCCTGCGGATTCGCAACTTCACTACCTACGGGATAGCTCACCGGCTCCACAAACAAGGGGATATCGTGGGTCTGGCATTCCTCAGCAACTTCCTTCACAACGGCTAACTGTCTTTTTGCCAGGTCTTTCAGGTCGGGATGGTAGTAAACAAGTATTTTTACTGCGGACGCGCCTAATCGTTTTATCTTCTCAACACTCCAATTCGTGAGGAGTCGTGTCACGCGACTCTCTTTGCCGCCTTCATAACCGCTTTCCTCGATACTGACCAGCAGTCCCTTGCCACCGGGCAGAGCACCCTGACTAATACATTGTGCCGCCCCATAGATGGGGTCAAGAAGCACGGCGCTGGCGTACTTTGATAGTTCCGAGCACATCTCCAGCTTGCGTAAAACGACCTCATCATAGCTAACGCTTTCGGTATCTTTAGGATTAATCATCTGTTTAAAGGAGCCGCGGTGGTCCATAGCCAACACGGTAAACGTGCCTCCTTTATTCGCCACCTGCTGTAGCCCCCTGATTTTACCAATGGACAGTTTTTCCATTGTGACACCCCCGGCGCAAACTATAAGTTTCTTTCATTATGGATTAAGCATCCGGGTAAATCAATACATTTGCGGTCAATCGTATTGACTTCATAACCCTCTTTTCTCCATAATGAACATCACAATGCACCGCTTTTTCATTTCAAAAGAGTCGTTTGCCGGGGATAATGTCTCAATCACCGGCCAGCCGGCATATCAAATTACCCGTGTTCTGCGCCTGAAACGCGGCGACCGTGTCACCTTGCTCGATGACACAGGCAGGGAGTATGAGACTGCCATTGAGTCAATCACGCACGATACGGTACAAGGGAAGGTTATAGCAAATGAACCGGGGATTGGCGAGCCGAAAATCAGTCTGACGCTATATCAAGCACTGTTGAAAACAGACAAGTTCGAGTTTGTATTACAGAAGGGAGTAGAACTTGGCATCACTGGTTTTATCCCCTTTATGAGCGAGCGATGCGTGGTGAGAAAACCATCCGAAAGCAGGATAGAGCGATGGCATAATATTATCAGAGAAGCCGCAGAACAATCACGGCGAGCACGTCTGCCCGTTTTATATCGGCTTGTCTCATTCACAGAAGCCTGTGAACAGATGAACAAGCCATCACTGATTCTATGGGAAGGGGAGAAATCGCGAAACCTTGCCGTAACTATGAAAAGCGAGCCGTTTCATAAAGCATCAGCGCTCAGTGTCTTTGTGGGACCTGAGGGTGGCTTCACACCTGCCGAGATTGAACTTGCCCGTCGACACGGTATTGTATCTGTAGGGCTGGGCAACCGCATCCTGCGGGCAGAGACGGCGGGGCTAGCCGCTATTAGCGTTATCATGTACGAAAAAGGTGAGATGGGGCAAAAGTAATTGGAAATAGAGATAAAACATGTTCTAAATAGGGAGGTATACTCACCTAGCACTCTCAGTCTTATTAAAGCATGTATTGGCAATCCAACTGCGGAAAAAGTTCAAGGAGTTTTACGGGAATATTTCCAAGGTAAGGGAACCCTGTATGCTGCCTTGGCAAATGGGAGGGAGATTGGCATCATTGGTATTGAAGAATCATCCGCACGGTACTGTACAATAAAACATATTGCTGTTGCCGAGGAATATCGCCGGCAAGGGATTGGAAGACAACTTATATCAAGCATTCAAAAGATGACTACCTGTGAATCTATGGTCGCTGAGACTGATGCTGATGCAATTGTTTTTTATAAGAAGCTGGGATTCAACATACATAGTCTGGGAGAAAAACATCCCGGAACAGAAAGATTTCGCTGCCTCCTAAAGATTGCAGGGAGTAAATGTGAACCTAAAGACGAAAAAGGCGAACTGATCTAAAATGGGCATGGTCTGGGATCAAAACAAAATTTCTTTCAGAAAGCTGGGGAAAACTGACCTGCCAATGATACATAAGTGGCTCAACTTCACGGAAGTGGCGAAATGGGTCAAATGGGATGATAAAGATTACCCGTCGCTTGAATTTGTGGAGCGACACTGGATACCTCGCATCCGGGGCTCCGACCCCACAAAATGTTACATCGTTATTTATGACAAGACACAGATCGCCTTCATCCAATCTGTACTAATCGAGGACAATCCACGGTACAAAGAGGCTTTTGGACTCGGCGGTGACACAGTGGCAATTGATATTTTTATCGGCGAAGGTGAATATATTCATAAAGGTCTAGGAAGCCTAATTATTAGAGCGTTCTTAAGGAATATTGTCTTCAAGGTTTACGACGTGGATGCGTGCATTATTGACCCAGAGCCGACGAATAAAATCGCCATCAGGGCTTACGAGAAAACCGGATTCCGATATTCTCATCAGGCATGGAACACGGAGGATAAGGCAGAGGCTTATATCATGACCATAAATCGGGAATCAGTTTAGTAATAATTGATGTGATATAATCATTCCTAATACCGTTTTGGGGAAGAGGTAATCTGTGTCCCGGTTGTTTTTTTTCATCAGTAAATGCGCTGTCAGATCTTTTTTCTGGCTTTTTACCCGCTGGCACATCAGCGGCAGGGAGAACATCCCCAAAACCGGACCCGTAATTCTGGTCGGCAACCACATGACATTCGCGGAACCGTGTATCGCCGTCCTCTTGCTCGCCCGGGAATCACGGTTTGCCGCCAAAGAAGGATTTTTCCGCTATCCTATCCTCCGCTGGATAATGACCTCATACGGGTCCTTTCCCGTTTACCAAGGTAAAGCCGATAGAGAGACTCTGCGCAAGATGGAAGGCTATCTGGCACAGGGACTTGCACTCGGTCTCTTCCCGGAAGGCACCCGTAGTCATAATGACGCCTTGATACCAGCATTCAACGGCGCCTCACTCATCGCTCATCGAACCGGCGCGCCAATCCTGTCTCTCGGTATTCATGGTACGGAAAAGATGCGGGGTAAAACATGGTATTTCAAGAGACCTGTCATCGAAATCCGCTTTGGCAAACTCTTCCAACTCCCACCTAAGAATGGGAAGGCAGACAGAGAAGGCGATACTCGACTTATCATGGAGCATATTGCCGAACTACTCCCACCGGAGTATCACGGCGTCTATGCAAAAGAGGACAGCAAATGAGTGTAAAGATTGAGAAAGCGGCGGGCACGGGATTCTGTTTCGGGGTGAAGCGCGCCATCACCATACTGGAGAAGACGGCAAAAGAGCAGGGTAGCGTCGAAACTCTCGGCGCCGTGGTGCATAATAAACAGGTACTACAACGGCTTGGGACATTGGGAGTTACCGTAGCCGACAGCGTTAAAAAGGTAAAAGGTAACACACTCGCCATCGGTGCACACGGCGTCGGTCCGGAAGTGGAAGCGGAAATTCACGCTCGCCACCTCAATATCATCGACACAACCTGCCGCTCTGTTCACCGCGCTCAAGCAATCGCCGAACGCCTGTCTAAAGCCGGGTTTTTTGTAGTGGTCTACGGTGATGCGAACCATCCGGAGGTCAAGGGTATTCTCGCCTGGGCAAATGGTAAAGGCATGGCGACACAGGATGCTAAAGCCATTGCAAAACTCAATCCATTACCGAAACGCATCGGGGTGCTTTCTCAGACCACCGGAATTCCCGCCAGTTTCATCGACTTTGTTAAGGGATTATTGGACACCGCCTTCAGTAAAGACTCGGAACTGCACGTGGTAGACACCATCTGCCACGATATTCGCCGTCGACAGGCGTCTGCCCAGAAGCTCGCCGAGAAGGTGGATCTGATGTTCGTGGTGGGCGACCACACCAGTGCCAATACTAACCGCCTGGCGGAGTTATGCGGCAAGCTGACAAAGACCTATCTTATCGAGACTGCCGATGAAATCAAATCAGGCTGGCTGAAAGGTCACAAGAACATAGGCATTACGGGCGGCGCTTCCACTGCCGAAGAGACCATCAACGAGGTGCTAGCACAGCTGGAAAAGCTAACTTCTCCCTGAAATAGTTTGTTGTTGAATCGTGGGTTTCACCCATCCTACTTGCGCTTTGAGATATAAAATCTATTTGTTAGAGCCAGCCATTCGTTCTTTCAGTGCGCGGAAAAACTCGTCCGGGTTTTTCCCTAAGGATAGTCTCTCCATCGGGCACATATCCTGCCCGGAATCATTCATAATACAGTCGACCGTCTCATTGAAGTGATACCTGATACCGGCAGATTTCAAAGTCTTGATGGCGTTCTCGCTACCCAGCTCACTTAATACCGACCGACATCGAATTGTTTTCAGCAACAGCGCCGCCGCATTCCCCACGATACGGTCATAGACCGTTACACCCTCTTCATAAGGATTAAATTTTTCGATATATTTGACCATCGGCACCAGTCTGTCCTTGCGTGAAGCAAAAAGCAAACGACTGCCCTTGTAGACACGGAAAGTGTCTTTACTTTTCAAGAATTCATCAAACCGTTGACTTCTAATCTTTCCGGGCATATCAGTTCACATACTGGATTTCAGAATTTGGGAATATGGCAACTGATGCAGAAGCGGGGTAATCAGCCTCCAGCACTTTCAGGACATCATCCCATTTATGCAAAAACATCATTTTCTCCGATTTTGCGAACCAGCCCCTCCCCACCAAATCCGGGTATTCCGTGAAGACGATGACCTTGTTAACTTGCGGAGGTACCCCAGACTGCTGGTGTTCCGGACCGTAGCTATCCTCGCCAAATGGTCCGAGCAGATAATGGACAACCTGCCCTGACGGCTCATTGGCAATGAGCACCACATCACCGCCCTTCTTGCCGATAGCAGAGTAGGCGACATTCAATCCCAGAAAAGCTTCATTCGACTTGATATACGCATTGGCGATGGCAATATCTTTATCCTGAACACGCGGTGTCAGGTAATGCACTTTACTTTCCTTGACCGCAGCGGTATAGGCTGGTTTAAGGGCGCCGGTAAAAATAGCCACCGTCTCACCATACCTGTTGAACAAAACATTAATCATAAAGTCCAGTCCCGCAAGCTCAGCCGCTTCCTCTACATCGAAACGCATGGGGTTTTCATCGAAAATTCCCTGTCCCAGCTTGCCCAGGAGAGCAAACATATCCCGGTAGGTATTGTGATGATTATGCTGGGTGGTACTGAATGATGTGACACCGGGAAGGATGATTTTGCCACCACCTCCAAACCCGCTCATGGGGTGGGGTACTACACCACCGATGGCAATCTTGAGGTCGCATTTCATGACTTCTTCATTGACATAGACCTCGGTCTGATAAGTCTTTGTCTTGCCCACAGGAACACAATTACCGAAAGGATTGTGATTATAGACCGGGAAACGCGCCAGTACATCCTCACCTAGCTTCTTTACAAAATCAAGCCGGGTCAGCGAGGCGTGACAGCCCAGGGCACAGACAAACCGGATGTTACGGTCTTCAATGCCCGCTTCTGCCAGTTCACGAAGGACATGCGGGATAATCTGGCGCGTGCGGGTGGCGCGTGACATATCGTCGAAAAGAATGACCGCCTCTTTCTTACCCTTAGCCAGTTCCCAGAGAGGTTTCATGCCGATTGGTTTGGTTAATGCGGTATGGATGTCAGCAGGTTTCAGAGGCTGTTTGTTGGCTCCAGCCATATTGCATATCTCAACCTGCCAGCGGTCAAGAAAAGGGAACTCCCCTTCCTTGATGCCATACCAGGCAAGCTGAGGCAGTCTCACAATACCCATCCCGTCTTCCTCATTATGACCGGTAGCCCCAAACTGCAGTTAGTCACAATACTCTTGAAAATCTCGATGGGGATTGCCTCCCACTCCTGCATAAACTCAAAATTCACACAGCTTTTACATAAACCAGTATTCAAATCCGCAGACCAACAATACAGGAAAGGTCACACCACCAGACAGGTTACAGTGCGTGTGATGCCGGCAATTGGGTGGATGTGCTGGGTGACAATGTCACCGATTTCGTTAAGGGTATCGACTTCCACCACAGCAATAACGTCATAAGGACCAGTGACTGTATCGACTGATTTAACGCCCTTGAGACGGCTCAGTCCGGTGACAACTTCTCTGGTTCTGCCGACCATGCATTCAATCAGGATAAACGCCTTTGCCATGTGACTCCACCTCCTGAAATAAATAACACCACCATGCTCAATGAAGCCCGTGCGCTCGTATTGTATTATACCCGAAACGAAAAGCTATTTCACGGGCTATGTTGAAAAACTTAAAGGCATAAAATCACCGCAGTAAACTGAAAGACATCGCAGGGTTCTCCGAAGAGTAGAATTTGGAGTTGAATTTTCCTTATCGGTATATCCCACGACGGCGCTCCCATCGCCGGAAATACCAGCCGAATGCCAACCCGGTCACCAATCCGCCTAAATGCGCTTGCCAGCCGACTCCTGGCAAGAAGGACATAAGAGCAAATCCAAAAATGACATACACCCAGAGGTCCATCGGGATTGGTATGGGGAATAGAACTATTTTCAGTTTGGGGCGCAATATCGCCAGCGCACCACCCAGGGCAAAAATGGCTCCTGAAGCACCGACAGCTAACCCACACGGTTCAATAAGTACGAACAGGGCATTCCCCACAAGTCCACCGATAAAGTAAAGGGCGAGGAATTTTGTCTCGCCGATGAGCTGTACCAGAGCAGTGCCATACCAGTAAAGCCAGAGCATGTTACCGAGGATATGGAAAATATCGGCATGCAGGAAAAGACTGGTCAGCATCGTCCACGGATGACTCGATAGTCCAATGCGGGCAATGCCGAAATTAGCTAAGATAGCATTACTATTTCCCACGAAAGAGGTAGCAATAAACACCGCGATATTAGCCAGAATGAGCACCCAGATAGCTCGTGCTCCAAGATTCTGATAGTTTCTATAACTCATTTATCTATGTCCTAAAGATGATTGTAATGTCTACAGTCCTGCAGAGCAAGTGAATCCTCCCAAAAAAAATGATGGAGAGCAACCTGTTTCAGCGCTCTCCACCCTGGTTTCAGTCTAACGAACCCCCGCTCACTCGCAGTATTCATAACCGCATGGGCTGTTTTCAAACTAGCCTTTATTATTCTTTACGAGCCAGGTTCGGTTCCGGGGATTTGCCCTGCATCAGGCAGGGCGCCAACTATCAACTTGGCGTACCCTCAATACTGCATGCCGTCTCATCGAACAACCTCCGCAGTATATTTGGCTATCGGGTGGCCCCTGTGACTATAATATAACACTGGCTCTCTGAGGTGTCAATAAGTATAATGACATAGAGAACGCCTTACGGAGTTATCTTAAGTAGTAATTCTACGCTGATAACCTGCAAACTAACCGCCAGTTGAGGACAGGATATGGACAGAGTTAAGGTCACACGCTGTGGGAAGACAGAATTCCAGTGGGGAAAGCGCACCTACATCATGGGGATTATCAATGTTTCGCCCGATTCCTTTTCCGGCGATGGCATTGCTACCGTTGAAGGCACGATGGCACAGGCACGAAGATTTATTGACGAGGGCGCAGATATGCTGGATGTGGGTGGTGAATCGACCCGCCCCAACTCCACGCCTATCTCTACCGATGAGGAATTGAAGAGAGTCATCCCCATTATCGAACGACTCGCCCGTGCTGTAACCGTGCCTGTCAGTATTGACACCATGAAGTACGAGGTCGCCAGGCAAGCGCTTGCTGCCGGTGCTTCAATTCTCAACGACCAGTGGGGTTTGAAAAAGGAACCACGATTGGCGCAACTCGCCGCCGAAAAAGGCGTGCCTCTAATCCTGATGAGCAACCAGCGCGATAAAGGCGGTTATGATACACAGGCAGGACGCGACACCGGGTTCTATCAGGATGTGATGGCGGAGGTGATTGCTTTTTTACACGGGAGCATAGAGGCGGCACGCAGAGCAGGCGTGCCGAATGAAAATATTATCATCGACCCCGGTATCGGCTTCGGCAAGACGTGGCAGCAGGATATTGAAATCATGCGGCGGTTAAGTGAACTTAAAGAACTGGGACAGCCTATCCTTATCGGCACGTCCCGAAAGTCGCTCATCAAGATGGTGCTGGATTTACCTGCAAATCAGCGAGTCGAAGGAACGGCAGCGACTGTTGCTATCGGCATTGCTAATGGAGCAGACATTGTGCGGGTGCACGACGTAAAGCAAATGGTAAGAGTCTGCAAAATGGCAGATGCTATTGTGCGGGGAGTCAGTTAGCTAGCCGGTCTCTTTAGCCACCAGATCTTTATATGTTTTCGCCAGCCGTTTCGTCACCGGTCCCGGTTTGCCTTTCCCGATTATCTTCCCGCTTACTTCACTAACCGGCACAATCTCAATCAGTGAATTGGTGATAAACGCTTCATCAGCCTCAAGCAACTCTGCCAATCTAACATTCTTTTCTCTGACCTTTATCCCTAACTGATGAGCCACTTCAAAAACAACGACGCGGGTTACACCCGGCAGTATACCTGTTTCAAAACGCGGCGTTATAAATATACCATCTTTTACCAGAAACACATTACTGCCGGACGCCTCGGAGAGAAATGCCTTTTCATTCAGGAAAAGCGCCTCATCGGCTTTTTTATCCCTGGCTTCCTGACGCGCCAGCATATTCTCCATAGTATTCGCCGACTTCATATAGGTTACCGGAGAGTGACTATTACGGCGGATGCTTGAAACAATTACCCTGAATCCATCCCTGTATTTCTCAGGCGCGGGCGGATGATAATCAGTGACCAGGACGGCGACGGTTGGTTCCACACACGAAGCCAGGTTCGGTGTGATGGTGCCCTCACCTATTGATACTGTAATACGGATGCGGGTGTCGGCAAAACCATTCGCTTTCACTGTGTCCATTACCGCCTGTCTGATTTCCGCTGTCTTAACCAGGATTCTCAGCTTATCGGCGGAATATCTCAAACGGGCAAGATGACTGTCAAGACGAAAAGGTTTTCCATTGTACGCACGAATGGTCTCGTACAAGCCAAAGCCGAAGAGAAAACCGTAGTCGAGAACAGAGACCTTAGCCTGACTGCGAGGGATTAATTTGCCGTTAAGATAGACTATTTCTTCCATACCCTAGTCCTCCATACTCCACCATACCAGAGGAAACGGGAATGACAATTATACTATTCGCTCGCCCACACCCCTTCCGTGTACTTCAGGAAATTGCTTAAAACCACGTGTCCCACGTCTGTCATAATGGACTCAGGGTGGAACTGGACGCCTTCAACCACATGCTTCCGGTGCCGTATGCCCATTATAACACCATCAGCAGTTATTGCAGTCGCCTCAAGTGCCGACGGTCTTTTCTCCCAGTCCACTACCAGCGAATGGTAGCGACCGCCCTCAAAAGGACTGGGCAAACCTGTATAAATGGTGCGACCGTCGTGATAGACCAGCGATGTTTTGCCATGAGTGGGAATGGGCGCATGGACTACCTCGGCGCCGTAGACATAGCCAATGCACTGATGTCCCAGACAAACACCAATAATCGGAATCTTACCGCCGAAATGTCGAATGACATCATTGGAAATACCGGCTTCCAGCGGTGTGCAGGGACCCGGCGAAATAACGATATGCGTGGGTTTCATCCGTTCAATCGCCGCAAGTGTGACACGGTCATTGCGGAAGACCACTGGCTCCCAGCCCAACTCTCCCAAGTACTGAGCGAGGTTATAGACAAAGGAATCGTAGTTATCAATCACCAGAATCATTTTGGTTCCGCCGTATTGAGAGCACTAATGAGCGCCCTGCCTTTATCCAACGTCTCCTGATATTCGGATTCGGGGTCGGAGTCATATACCACCGCCCCACCCACCTGGAAATAGGCACGATTACCCTTGATGAGAAATGTGCGGATGACGATATTAATATCCATATTACCATCGAAACTCAGATAGCCGATACTGCCGGTGTAGACACTCCGCCGCGTTGGTTCCAGTTCATCGATGATTTCCATTGAGCGGACTTTCGGAGCGCCGGTAATACTGCCCCCGGGAAAGGTAGCTTTAAGCAAATCGTACCGACTTTTATCGGCACGAAGTCTGCCAACGACAGTGGAGGTGAGATGAAAGACAGTGGGAAAAGTCTCTAGAATTGCCAGTTCGGAGACACGGACAGTACCGTACCGACATACCCTGCCCAGGTCGTTCCGCTCCAGGTCGACAATCATCATATTTTCTGCATGGTCTTTAATACTGCTGAGTAATTCGCTTGCCTTCTTACGGTCTTCCTGCGGTGTTTTGCCACGCCTGACTGTGCCCTTTATGGGACGGGTCTCCACCCAATCGCCCTGCACCTTGAGAAACCGTTCCGGCGAGGCGCTGACAATAGTTAACTTATCAAAACCCAGATAGGAAGCGAAGGGCGCCGGATTAATAGCGCGGAGTCGACAATACAATTCATAAGGCGGGATGGTGAGATGAGCCTCAAAACGCTGGGAGATGTTCACCTCGAAAATATCGCCGTCAATGATGTACTGCCGCGCCAGTGCGACCGCCTTCACATAGTCTTTATGGGTAAAATTACCTTTCAGCTCCGTCTTCCCGATTGCTGGCGCAGTGACAATAGATGATGCAGAATTGTGCGGTAGTTGCGCCAGTTTCTCTTTGCACTCATTGAGCCTTTCCTGTGCGTGTCTCAGCCTGTGCATCTCCTCTTGCTCGGGAAATCCCGTAGACACAATGTAAGTTTTATTGAGCAGGTTATCATGCGCCAGGATGAGGTCGTAGAAACCAAAGTAACTCTCGGGAAGTTTCAGGTCATTGACAGCGGTTTTAGGCAATCTCTCGATAAAATGGCAGAGGTCGTAGCTCAGGTAGCCGACTGCACCACCCACGAAGGGAATCGGTGCACCCGTCGTATCCAGATGGTACTTCTCAAGATATTCGCCGAGGACATCAAAAGGATTACCTTTAATGACAGAAGGCATTCCCTCTTCGGTGATAACGGTCCTTCTGCCGTGACTGCTCATCACCAGGAACGGATTACTTCCCATAAAAGAATACCGCCCGAGCTTTTGCGGGTCCATGGAACTATCCAGAAAGAAACAGTAAGGCCCGTGCCGGAAAAGTTCAAAGAGGTTAAGTGGGGATAACCCCGTGTAGATTTCTTCTATCAGCGGTGAGCGTGTGGATGTAACCATTAACTTATAGGTTATGTTGCAAGCCCGCTAAAAGTCAACTGAATAATACAACAAACTATCGGTAAATTATTCCATAAAACCATTAGTCAGGACTGGCGAACAAGAACCTCTCAGGATTGGTGCGACAGAAGCTATCCTTCTCCGAATCGTTGAGAGTAGTAGTCCGAGAAAACAACTCCAGATATTTATTGTATGACTCAATTGACATCAGATTTACTGTAAAATCAGACCCGAAAAGAATGCGTTCATTCAGCTTCTTTTTCAAATCAGGCGGCATACTCTCAAGCAGTCCTTTCAACAATACATAGTAACGGTCATTTATTGCACGGCATGAGAAATCAACATACACATTATCATAGTCCCGGATGAGACCAAGTACTTCTCTCAGTCTCCTTTTCTTGGGAAAAACCCATATAGATTTCTCTCCGATTGGGAAATGGGCTAGATTAAGTTTCAGCCTGGGATAGTTTTCTAAAACGCGCCGCCATTTTGATATAGCAGTGTAGTTTCTCACTTCTCTCTTCGGCACAACCACAAAGCCGCTTTCGCTACCGTGAGCTGTCACGGGAATGCTTCTTTTTTCACAAAAACTGTATAAATATCTTACTTTCCTAAGCTCATCTTCTTTATCAGGCCAGGGATCGAAACCAAGCGGTGGGTAGACTTTAATTCCCGCAAAGCGATTACCACCGAGATTATTAATTTCACCATCAAACTCAACAGTGCTATCATGAAGCATCTTATGGGAACCTCGGTAATTACCAAAATACTTCTCAAGCATTATGTCTAGTCTGCCCCTGGTCTTCTCGGGGTCAAGATTATAATTGCTGGTGGTCAATCCCATGAACGGTAGTATTTCCAAGAGATGGTCGGGGCTCTCCTTCCGGTACTTATTTATCCCGTTAAACACATCCACTACCTGCTCGACAATGGGTTTTTGTGACAATTCGTTGTAGTAGGTATTCTGGCTAACTGTAATCCCTTTGTAACCAAAATCCATCAGAAGTGGTGTCAGCACAATCCTGGAGTAAACATTGTTACCAATAAGCAATTTGCCATCACTTACAAGAGGACCCTTATCGCTTCTCTTGAGATAATCTTCTATGAGAAGAAAAAAACTACCGAGGTCGTTTTCCATAACCGCCAGCATGTTCTTCACCTTATTTAAGTTCTTTCCAATCACAAATGATGCTAGCGGACCCAAGAGAGAATTCAATATAAGAATCTGAGGAAGCTTGAGACGCTGGATAAATGCAAGCAAATAAGGATGACTGAGATTGAAGGCATGCATGTGGATATCATAGAAAGTCTTTTCTGCCATTTTGCACCTCCAATATGAGTTCACCTATGGGAAATAGCAGCACCAGCGTATTCTCAATGTGAAGATTTGTCAATATGGAGATGACGGAAGAGGCTGGTAAAGCGGACTGATTTCTGACAAAGTCTACGTTATTTGTGACAGAAGAAGAAAGCCCGCCGCATCTCTTTCGTCAGTGGTTGTAAACCAGATTGCAGGTCGAAACCAAATACCTCGATATCTGTGAACCCGACTGATTTTAACGCCGACTTTATCCTTGCCGGAGCATGACATTTCTGGTAAAGCTTGACATCATGGCGGTACCAGTTACCATCGGTGTAGCGGAAGATGGTAGCATCAAAGGTGGCAACCCGCCGACTCGGGCTGTAGGTATTTTCCACCACACAAACGTGATCCTCTTCGACGATGGTAAAATGCGTGCCGCTCCATTCATATTGATAACCAGGTTCAGTATTCAGGTCGCAGAGAAATAATCCACCCTCACGCAAAACATCGTGCACTCTCTGAAACACCGAAGTTAGATCTCTCAGGGTCATCACATGATTAAGGCTATCAAAAACAGAGACCACAGCATGATATTTATGTGGAAGTTTGAAATCGTGAGCGTCCTTCTGAAAGAATTCGACTCCGGGAGCATTTTCACGAGCGTACTTGAGCATAGCAGACGAGCCGTCGATGCCGGTGACGCGGTAGCCGAGTGCGGATAGTTTCTGCGAGAGCTGTCCTGTACCACAGCAAAGGTCGAGGATACGGGTATTTTTCTTGAGCTTGCTCAGAATCAGGTTATCCAGAATGGGGAGAATAGTGGGGAGAAAAGTATTCCCCCAGTGTTTGTTGTATATCCAGGCGAAAGGGTCATAGGCAGAATACAGGGTTGTTTTTGTCATTAATGTTACAATATTTTCTATTTGTGTTCACTTCTAATTTAAAACTTGAACAAGTCGAACAGTAATAATGTGACCATTCTACAAAGGGTGACTTCAAATTATAAATGTTTGATAACTGAACTCATCTCCAAGACTTCAATTGGGCAATCTTCCCAATCGTGAATCCAGCATACAACCAAATCACAATCATCAGGGGAATGACCATGTTCTTTAAATTGACTGCTTCTGTACTCGAATTCTATCAGTACATGCTCCCAGCGATTTTGATCTTTGTTGATGCATCTTTTGCCCTCACAATCGGGATACTCAGTGCGAATTGATTCGATTAGAAATCCCAATTCTTTGCTAATCATGCCAAAGAGATAGACGACACCCTGTTCATTGATTGGGGCAAATCGGAGACCACGAAAGTCAATAGGTTCTCCAAACTGCACTTTCTTTCGCTTATGTATTTCCTTTGGTTTGATGGTGTCAGGTATTAAAATTTGTTTTGTCAGGATACTTGTCTGGTTATCGCTCGCTTTGGCATCATTATTGCTAACATTGGGGAATCCAATTTTTCTATATGCCGCTTCCCGACCTTTTGCGAATGATCCCCACCTCTTTATATATGGTCTAGGACTGAATCTACCCAATGCCTGCATTTCTCTATCTGACGGTCGTTTTCTTAGTTCTTTTGTTAAACGAATTACTTCTACCATTAAATCTTCTTCATTTATTTCTTTATGTTCTGGCACGAAGTTTAGCATTGGTTCTAGTCCCGCGGCTTCTACAGCCCGATTCCACGAACCGAAGATGCTACATACTGTGGACTTGCTTATCTTGCTGTGTCGTGCAAACTCTTGACCCGTAAGGTGTGATACACCTATCTTAGCTGCTATTCTTCTTATCTCAGCAATGATATTTTCCTTATTTCTCACTAGCAAATCCTTTTATGACAATAAGATATACCAATTCTATTTATGGTGTGCCCCAATTATAGCACAACACCCCAAATTGTCATTCTGAGGTTATAAAGTACCCGAAGAATCTAGTAACCCCATACTGCGGGTTACAGAGGAAACAATAACTAGATACATTCGCTTCGCTCAGTATGACAAGGAGGGGGAAGGGTAATTAAGTAGAATTTACCCCTTCTTCAGCCGCTCCGTGAGCATCGGCACAATCTTGAACAGGTCGCCGACAATGCCATAGGTAGCTACTTGAAAGATAGGAGCATCAGGGTCATCATTAACAGCAATGATGCAATCGGCGGTTTGCATGCCTGCTAGATGTTGTACTGCGCCTGATATGCCGATGGCAAAGTAGAGCTTGGGGCACACCGTTTTGCCCGTCTGCCCCACCTGGTGCGGATACGAAATCCAGCCTTCGTCTACGGGTGGACGGGATGAACCTACTGCCGCTCCTAACGCCGCTGCCAAATCACGTATCAACTGGAAATTCTCCAGTTTCCCCAATCCCCTACCACCAGAAACAATAATATCCGCATCCTCCAGTTTCACCTTCTCGGAAATATCCGCCACAAAATCCAGCAGGCGTGTCTTTGAAGTAACAGATTCCTTGTTGAAATCAACCTTGATAATTTGTGCCTTGTGATTAGTATCCGAAGAGCTCCTTTTGAAAGTGCGCGGGCGTACTGTTGCCATCTGTGGTCTTTTTACCAGGCAGATGATAGTCGCCATGATATTGCCGCCAAAGGTCGGGCGGGTCTGCAATAACAGTCTTTTTTCAGTGTCGATATCCAGTCCCGTGCAGTCGGCGGTCAAGCCGGTATGCAACCGCGCCGCAACACGCGGGAAAAAAGAGCGCCCGAACGGTGTGGCGCCGGCAAGCACAATCTCCGGTTTATATTCTCTGATGAGTCGCGCTAGTTCCGTCACATAAGGGTCTTCTATCTGGATGGCGAGGGCAGGGTCGTCGATGAGATAGATTTTATCGGCACCGTAGGCACCCATTCCTGCTACATCCTTGATATTATGCCCGATACATACGGCACATAACTCGGTTTTTAATGTATCAGCCAGCTCACGACCTTTTGAGAGCAATTCGTAGGCAACGCCCTTGATTTCACCATGACGCTGTTCGGCAAACACCCAGACACCGCGGTATTCATCACTGGCAGGAGCTTGTTCTAAAACCTGCTCAATCTCGATTGCCTCATAAGCGCAGGCATCTTTACAGGCGCCGCAGAGGTTACAGCCTTCTACTTTTATACGGGCTTTATCATCTATTATGTCAATCAGTCCGAAAGGGCATACAGGCACACAGGTTTCGCACCCGGTACACTTCTCAATATCAATCTGGATTCCCATCAAACGAGCTTCGCCTCTCTCAGTTTCTCAACGAGTGCATTCACCTGCGTTTCGGGGTCGCCCTTCAGCATCTCAGCGTGGTGTTCTCTCTGCGGGAAAAAGACCTTCACCACCTGTGTCGCCGAGCCTGCCAATCCTGCCCTATCTTTCTCGATGCCGATATCTTGAGCTGTCCAGGTGGGTATCTGCGCCGATTTCGCCTTAGTCATGCCGCGTAGGGAAGGGAGGCGCGGGGTATTGATTTCCTTGACAACCGTGATGACAGCCGGGGGAGTGGCTTCAATTGTTTCGTAGCCGTCTTCAACCATCCGCCGGACACGCAGAATACCATTGGCGATTTCTTCCACCTTACTCACATAAGAAATAAACGGTACATCCAGCATCTCGGCAAGCTCCGGTCCCACCTGTCCCGTATCGCCATCGATGGTCTGCCGACCGCAAATAACAAGGTCGCATGTCTTGATTTTCTCAACGGCTTTTCCGAGCGTGTAAGCCGTCGCCCAGGTGTCTGAACCTGCAAAGGCGGCATCGCTCAATAAAACCGCATCATCGGCACCGACGCTGATGGCATCACGGAGCATTTCTATCGCTTGCGTAGGTCCCATACTGAGAGCTGTTACCTTACCGCCCAAACGTTCCTTGAGCCGTACACCTTCCTCAAGCGCATATGTATCAAAAGGATTGACGATGTTCTTGATACCCTGCCGGATGAGGGTATTGGTCTTGGGGTCAATTTTAACTTCAGTGGTGCCGGGTACCTGCTTCAGGCAAACGACGATGTTCATTTCTTTGTTTCGGAGCTTACGAGTCGGTCAAGTTCCGCCCTCATTTTCTTCATAAACTCTTCGTATTCGCCGGTTTCATAGAAATAGCGATAGTTAAAGTCTATGGGCTTGCCGGGGAACGGGTCATCCATATACCTTGGATAAACATGAATGTGCAGATGTGGTGCAGTGTTGCCGTGAATCTCATAATTGATATGGATTGCACCAGTTACAGATTTCAGAGCTTTCGCATACAGTTGAATATCTTTCATGAGCCCAAGCATCTCTGCATCGTTCAGTTCATAAAGCTCCACGGCGTGCTTCTTTGCTACTACATGACAGGTGCCTTTCAAACACTCCGTGGGTGTTGTATCCAGCCAGGAATGCGGCAATTCATAGAGGTCTTCCATCCCTTGTGGTGCCGGTTCTCTATTGCACACAGGGCAAAACTCTTTCTTACAAGAGCGCACCCATTTGGCATAGTCTGTGTGAAAACTCATTACATACACTCCCTAAAAACAGGCAAATAGTTTGGCATTAACCTTTCCATCTAATGAAGGGGAAGACGATATCATTCCGTTTTGCCCTTCCGCTTGCGGAGCTCAATGGCAATAGCATTTCTCAACACGTCATTCGAGCCTTCGTAAATCTGGGTGATTTTGGCATCACGCATCATTTTTTCAACAGGATAGTCGCGCATATAGCCGGCGCCACCGCAGACCTGCACGGCATCGGTGGTGACTTTCATCGCCACGTCAGAAGCAAAGACCTTCGCCATCGCCGATTCTTCAGTGAAACTTTTAGAGCCGCTATCAATGGTTTTAGCAACAGCATAGACGAGCGCTCTCGCTGCTTCTGTCTGCAATGCCATCTCTGCAAGTCTGTTCTGGACGACAGGTAATGAAATCAGTGGTTGCCCGAACTGGATACGCTGACGGGTGTAGTCCACCGCCGCTTCGAGCGCACCCTGGGCAATACCTACTGCCTGTGCGCCAATACCGGGTCGCGAATAATCCAGCACCCTCATTACGATAATAAATCCCATACCCTCCCGACCGACCAAGTTGTGTGTCGGCACGAGACAGTTACGGAAGACTAACTCACGTGTTGCCGAGGCGCGGATGCCCATCTTCTTCTCTTTCTTGCCAAAGGTAAAACCGGGCGTTCCTTTCTCCACGATGAAGGCACTGGCGCCACGTGCACCCTTTGCTTTATCGGTCAGGGCAACAATCGTATAAATATCGGCTTCACCGCCGTTGGTAATGAACTGTTTGGTGCCATTTAAAACGTAGCCTTCTGATGTTTTCTGAGCAGTTGTTTTGATATTACTGGCGTCACTACCAGCAGTTGGCTCCGTAAGACCGAAGGCGGCAAGTTTACCTCCAGCAATCTGCGGCAGGTACTTCTTCTTTTGTTCCTCGCTACCGTAAAGTAAAATGGCATACGCCCCGAGCGCGGTTGCGGCATAGGATACAGCAACAGCACTGCATACCCGGCTCAGTTCCTCAACTACCAGACACAGGTCGAGCGAACCTCCCCCCAGTCCATCATATTGTTCCGGAATAAATATGCGGAACAGGTCGCTATCCGCCAGGTCTTTCATAATGGCATGTGGGAACTCTTCTTTCTCATCTAGCTCAACACGAACGGGTAAAACACGCTCTTCCGCGATTCTCCGCGCCAGACTCTTCAAGGTCTTTTGCTGTTCTGTTAAAAAGTACTCCAAGCTTTACCTCCCCAAAGAACTATCAGCTATCAGTTGTCAGCTTTAAGATTTTAGGATTATAGAACTGGGTACTACTGAATCCTTCGATACACTCAGGACAAGTTGCTGATGGTTATTATACCCGGAAGCCTGATTGATTTTGTTATCTGATAGAAGTAGCTTATCATACGATGAGCAAGGTGTCTACTGTAGCACCTTGACGGTTCACCCCCCGCTTCAATATACTTGGTTTACATCAACGAGAAGGAGGGGCGACATGAATACTGTCAACATCATTATTGCCACCCCGGTCAGTGAAGAAGGCCGCCGACTGATTCAGTCTGTCAGCCCGAAAGTTACCATAAAAGACGTCTCTGATTTATCCCGTCGTGATTACCAGGGAGACCTTCAGGCAAGAAAAGAACTCAATAAAATTCTCGCCGACGCAGAAATATCTTACGGAATGCGCATCCCGGTCAACCTTCTTGTCCGAGCCCCGAAACTCAAATGGATTCAAGTGACTTCTGCTGGAGTCGACCGCTATCTCACCGACGAATTCAAACAGAGCAAGGTAATCCTGACAAACGTTAGTGGTATTCATGCCACTCCAATCGGGGAGTTCGTAGTCTCATTGATGCTGATGTTCACCAAGAACGCACCTTTGTTCTTTGAGGCGAAACAGAAGAAACAGTGGCTGAGGTCGCCGGGAACAGTCCTGCGGGATAAAACAGTGGGCGTGGTTGGTTTAGGTAGCATCGGGCAAGAAGTAGCTCGCCTTTGTAAAGCTTTCCGGATGAGGGTCATCGCGACACGGCGCTCCCCAAAGAAGCGACAGGCAAGAAACGTCGACCTGCTTCTGCCACCTAATGGCTTGCCCAGATTACTCGAAGAGAGCGACTACGTGGCTATTTGCCTGCCACTAACCAAAGAAACACGCAAATTAATCGGAACAGCCGAATTGAAGATGATGAAACCGAGCGCTTATATTATCAACATTGGACGGGGACCTATCATTGATGAAGAGGCTTTGATTCGTGCTCTTGAAGAGAAACAAATTGCGGGTGCGGGATTGGACGTATTCACCACCGAACCGCTCCCGAGGGAAAGTAAGCTCTGGGATCTACCGAATGCCATCATCAGCCCTCATGTCTCCGGCGGCAGAGAAGACTACGAAGCCGGTGCGCTTGATATCTTCTGCCGGAACCTGAAACGCTATCTCGAGGGGAAAAGGCTCATTAACGTGGTCAATAAAGAGAAAGGATACTAGAGAGAAAATAATAAATCCGAATATCGAAATCCTAGTCCCCACCCCTTTACCCTATTTGTCTTGATATTAAGTATGTGATAGCATAGCAATCATGTTCTCAAATAAATTCCGCACCATTAAGGAGGTAATACTTGATGCTCACCGTTAAAGAAGCCATCGAAAAACGTCGCAGTATCCGCAAGTATAAGGCAACTCCCGTACCGGATGACCTGCTCAATCAGATATTAGAAGCCGCCCGTCTGGCGCCGTCGGGCACCAACCGTCAGCCCTGGCGGTTTCAGATAATCAAAGAAGGTCCACTCAAGAAAAAGTTGATTGAAGAAGGCACATTCGGCAGTGAAGCATTGAACACCGCACCGGTTATTATTGTCTGCGGTTCGGAGATGCTCACTTTTGTCAAAGGGCACAAACTGGCACCGCCCGGCGGAGAATATTTCGGCGCTGATTCTGCTGACCCGGAAGAATTGAGGAAATTTTCAGCGGACGCTAATATGTACACGGCGATTGCGATTACCCACATGACGCTGATGGCAACCGCGCTGGGACTCGGAACGTGCTGGGTACAGAGAATCAAATACGGACAGGTAGCACGGATACTCGGCTGGCCTCGGCATATGTCCGTTCTGACTACGCTGGCGCTCGGCTACCCGGATGAAGACCCCCCACCCCGCCCGAGAGTATCAATAGATACTATTATCCTCGAGGAGGGGCAAATACCACAGTAGCTCAAAGCCCAATAGTCAGATAAAAGTTAAACGAGGGGGTGCTCTTGATATGGAACGGGGCACTTCCTATTTTTTATGCGTTGTGTTTGCGGAACAGGCGTGGGTTTGATAAGATTAGATTCTGGGACTCTATATGGGCCACTAGCTCAATTGGCAGAGCAGCTGACTCTTAATCAGCAGGTTCAGAGTTCGATTCTCTGGTGGCTCACCAATCAGTACCCGAATACACAGAAAGACCAGTTGATCTACCCCCAGTAGCGGTACCAATTATTAACTCGTTACCCCCGCTCCAGTGATGGCTGCATCTTAATATCCTGTATCTAATCTGGTACGTCGCATCACCCTGTTTATCACGGTTCTAGGTCAAATTAGAGGAGTCATCTGACAGAACTCAGGACTCAAGGACATCCAAGATGGTCTGCGTTCAGAGACAGGTAATTATCGCCATCGATAACATTGAGGTGATCTCCTTCTCCCTATCGGCGAGTTGAGTCCGGGTGCGGTACCTTTCCCTTTATTGTGCGCCCGATTTCAGCTTACAGATCCTTCTGATGTAGCTCCAGCCGTCTCCGCAGGAACTTTTATCGTTCGTGACTACTGGTCAGTTGCAACCCTGATGTCATTAGTGCCATCTCGGTCTGATATAAGGTTGTGAATAGCTCGGCACAATGCCTCGCTGGGGCTCTCGGCAAAACCATACACCTGATTGTGCTTAGGCTTTGCATATGAAATAATTCCAACCTGCCATTCAGTTATATCGCCGTTGGGAGATATACCCGACCCCATGAAATCGATCCGTATCAGCTTCACATGAGGTAGCAACCAGTGAAATACTGAGTCAAGACTTCCTAAAAAGTCAGGAGAATCACACTGTTTGCCGCTCGGATACGTCCAACTATTCGTCGAAGAATTCCACTTAAAACCAGCCCACACGCCAAGTCTCTTCTTCAGTTCCTCATATGACATGTGCTCTTCTCTACCTGTTACCATCGGAAATGCATACCCCTCTCTTAATTAATTCAGGCCATTTAGCTTTGAAAGGCTTCTCTTTTATTAAGATTAACATATTAGAATGGCTCGAATCTACATTAGTTGTAAGGATAAGTCAAGAAAAAGAAACGAAACTTTTTCGAAGCTGTATTGTGAGGCACACGGTGGACGAAATTTCCCCCTTCTCATTGGAAGGGGAGATCGCAAAAAATCCTGGTAGCCGAGACTGTAACTGGGTTGGTGGAGACGGGGGAGAGTCGAACTCCGCCTAAACAAATACTCAATATGCTCATAATTCTTTGGATGTAACAAGAGTTGCCATTTCATTTCACAACTGGAAGAGGTCAGGATGTTGATAAGTTAAGGGCTGGAGAATATATCAGCTTCCACTTGCCGGTTCATTAAGACAAAATCCTAGCGTTAAGTAAGCTCGGTAAGCTATATCATACTTCGCAATGGTGAATATCCCTACCTAAAGAAAGTCCATATTGTTGATAAAAAGGTCCGCCGAATATCACGCCTAAACTATGAGCGTAGATGGTATTTCTTATAAAGGAACAATTTTGGGCTGCTTTGTTTACCTGCTTACTCCAAGATGACTACATATTGTGACAATCTGCGGATGGTGCTAAAATTGCCATACCTAAATGACTTCATTTTGGACATTGGAAGCGTAGGAATAATAGAATTTATTAAAAAGATTTCTTCAAATTATTTTGCAATTGACAATATGACCTTGGAGGTAATTTGCTATGTTGGCTAAAGCTTGTATTCAACTGCCATTTCCAATATTAGTTACAGACGGAGAGAATTTTACACCTCTTAAATGCGAGCAAGATGGATATGAAATAACAGTATTTCGCCCAGAACCAAGTGTTTCATTAAAAAGCAGTGAAAAGGGTAAAGGTTATGCTGTTAATGGTATGTCCGCTTTTCAGGCTGACATATTAGTGATTGAGTTTCATAAAGCTACATTTGACCGTGATCCGAAAAGACCGCTTGACCCTTCGGAAAAAATGATAGAAATTATAATTAACTCTTTCTTAACAAGATTGCGTTGGGTAACAAATTCTTTCTCAATAAATAATGTTAAATTTTCAGATCTTATGTGGGAAATAAAATACTTGAATGATGATGGGAGTGAATTAGAGCAGGATGAGCGATTTGTCAGATTAAAGGGTGTGCATAAGAGGTCTTTTGAATGGACTGCCCTGAACAGAGAGATTTGGGAATGCATAAATAATCTTCCTCCTAATTATACTATTCCGCAATGGCACAATTTGATTTTGGACGCTTATTCCGCTTTCCCAAAGATAGGTTCAGCTGTAGTGCTTGCTTTCTCTGCTCTAGAAATATTTATTGCACAGACTCTTGACCAGTTGGCGGAACATAGTAATATAACACCCGTATTGTGGTCATGGATTAATCACCGAAAAAATGATCCAGATAAATGGCCTAATACTGAGGAACAATATGACGATCTTCTGCAAATTTTGGCTGGGAAATCATTGAAAAGTGAAAAAACACTTTGGGAAGGATTTACAAAACTGAGGAAAGCACGAAATTCCTTCTTACATGAGGGGGTTGCTATTAGATCACTGGATAGAAAACCTTTATCTGAGACAGAGGCAAGGCAACTCGTTGATATTGCTTGGAAAATCATACTCTTTATCAAAAATGATCTATTGAAAGATCTTCAGAAGGCCGATTATAAACCAAAAATATCCGTCTCATTTAGCATGAAGATACCCCTTAAAAAAAGAGATGAGACTTGAGGAAGAAGCAGCTATTATCTCTATATCCACGGAAGCCGATTTACTATGAAAATGGTTCCTTTTTACAAAGAGGGTGCCACGCTTGAGGATTTATACGTGGAATAGGGCGGATCTTTTTATCTGAATTAAACGATCTGAGACTGCCGAAAAAGTCCCGCTTCGTCATAAAGAAATAGAAAATACTTTGAAACTGAATGATCCGGAACGGTGATTGGAGGCTAAATACTGATAAAATAGAGGGAACAAATCAACAAGGGGGGCACTCATGCTCAAGCCGAAATCACCTCAAGAGTCATTCTTCGGTAGTTATCTATATGATCGTATTGTTCCTATCGACCACCTGCTGCGTAAGATCAATCAGGTGGTCGATTTTTCTTTTACCAGGCAAATACTGAATGACAGGTACAATCCGGATATTGGTCGGCCGGCGGAAGACCCGGAGTTCATGCTCCGGTTATGCTTACTGCAGTATATATATGGGGACTCGGATCGACAGGTAGTGGAAAACGCCCGACTTAATCTGGCTTACAAGTATTTTCTGGGTCTGGCGGTCGATGCCGAGGTGCCGGATTACACCACCATTTCCTATTTCCGGGCCCAAAGGTTAGGGGAAGAGAAATTTCGATTGGTACTGGAGCAGATCGTCCGGCAGTGTACTGATAAGGGATTGGCAAAGGGGAAACGGCAGATCATCGATTCAACTCCTGTTATTGCCAATATCAGTTCAAGCAGCATCACCGGACTGGTCAGGAAGTGCCGGGAAAACGTGCTGAAGACCATCAAAAAACAAGATGCCGGGATAGCGGAAAAGTTGGGGCTAAAGGAACTACAAGATGCCGAGTCGGTTAAATTTGCCTCTCCGGAAGAAGGACTGCAAAAAGAAGTTGAGGCAGCCGGTCAATTACTGGATAACGTGACCGCTGAGCTTCATGAAAAGAGGCTGGTTCCGAATGAGGAGTTGCGGAAAGACCTGGAATTATTGGAAAAAGCGGTGGCGGATCGTGAGGAACATGCCAAAGATAAACTACTCAGTCCGGTAGATACTGATGCCCGGATGGGAAAGAAAGCTCAGAAAACTTGGCCCGGTTACAAAGCTCACATCATCATAGAGGAAGAGACGGGTATCATAACCGGAGTCAAGACAACTCCGGCCAATACCACGGATGGCAGCCAACTCCAGCCGATGCTCAAAGAGCAGGAGAAAGTATACTCGATCAAACCCAAAGAACTGACCGGTGATAAAGCTTACGACTGGGGAGAGAATTTGGAGTCACTGGCTCGTAATCAGACCGTCGCCAATATCGCTCTATCCAAGCAGGTAAACCACCGCAACGGTGCCGGTTATTTCACGGTCGATGACTTCCTATATGACCCGGAGGACATCAAGTTAATGTGCCCAGCCGGACATATCTCAACGAACTGTTACCAGGAAGTCCTCTATAATTACCAGCTAAACAAGCCAGGTTATGCCTTCCGTTTCAAGCCGAGTTTATGCAATGTCTGTGAGTTGAAAGCGAAATGTGTCAAAAACAAACAGGGCAGAAGAGTTTACATCAGCTATTATGAACCTTACTTCCGGTTGGCGCGAGAAAGGCTGGCCACGGAAGAAGGGCAACGAGCTTACTGTAATCGCTATAAAATCGAGCAAAAAATAGCGGACCTGACCAGGTATTGCGGACTGAGGCGGTGTCGTTACCGGGGTTTAGACCGGGCGCACATCCATACCCTGTTAGCGACTACCGTCTGTAATATCAAGCGGATGGTGAAACTACTCTGGGGGAAGCCGGACAACTATTATCTGGAATCACCGGCCGCCGTTTAGACGGTAAGAATCGGGCTAAAAAGCGGTAAAACTACCTTGAAAAACGAGGTAAATATGACCTGATAAAGCGAAAGAAAAAGAAAAGATGGATTTTTAAGAAAATCCGGCACTGCCGGAAGAACCCAGTATTGTTTGTATAGGCTTTTTTCGGCAGTCTC
>DASWLM010000003.1:0-109014 GCA_036396095.1 Dehalococcoidales bacterium
CCCGATTGAATCGAGGTGAACCCGAATCTAACAGCTAAGTTGGGAACCAGGTGAAAAGCAGGCTGGGGTCTGCCCGCCGGTGTCAAATAAAAGAGAATACCGTGCTGGAGCTATTTACTTATCCAATATAGTATGTTGTTAAATCGCGTGACGGGCGTTCGAGTCGCCCCTGGGGTACCATGAAGCTAAAATATCCTAGGTTTGTTGTGGTTGGTCATTAAGCGACGCAATCAAAATGCGATTTACAAAAGGTTCTGCCATATTTGCAAGATCCGCTATATCCACTGACTTATCTCTAACCGTGCCTAGATGTAGTATCTGGCTTCTATAGTCATAGCAGCGATCGAAGAATTGCACAGAAGAAAGTCCATCAATTTTTTCGTCAGGGAGAAGATGTTTGACAAGTGAACGACCAGCCTGTCCGATCGATTGCCGTCTTAAGTTTCCGATACCTTGAATCAACGATCTCTTCGTATCTGCATCTATTATTGAACGCTCTGCGTTAGATATAAGTATTGTCACCAACTTTTGTGTCTCTTCGGATCGTAAAGGTTGGTCGAGTAGAGCTTCTATTGCTGTTACAAGTGTGATAAAGCGTGCACGCGGCGTAACGTCAAAAAAAGAACTCGCATAAATTTCGCTAGCTAGTACTTGTTTTTCTGTGAATCGCCGTCCCGTAATATACTCGCGTTGAAATGTCGTTTTCAAACGTAGTGGATTTTTACCTACTTTAGCATCTGCATGGACGCCTACGAATCGCAGATTTTCAACACTTTCGTATACATCGATTCCGTGTATGTCATTCCTACAAGGAACTTTGAATCGCTGCTCAAAATACTTCAAGCCAATATCTGTAACACCACCCCGTTGTTTCCCATTGCCAAAATCGATTCCCGCACGATCCTCAACAACCCAATAAAGAAGAGCACGCTTGGATTTTTCTGCAGCAGCCATTGCTTGCTCTGTTGACGAGAATGGGCCACCCACAACTGCGGCTTGGTTGTGGTCTTTGATTGGTGAGTCATGGATACCACTACACAGTGTAATCACTTCTCCGGATGGTAAGGTCAATAGTTCAAGTTTATCTTCGTCAGCGTCGATGTGGTACGCACTTGGAAAATTGAATCGTAATCGAAAGTTGTAAATTGTCATTGCTAAAACCAAACCTTTTTCGTGAAGGAATTATACCCCGAAAAACGTTCACTAGCAATACCGTTAAAGGTTTGATAATGGTCACCAAAATGGTCACGTTCTTCTACTGGCGGATTTAACCAAAAAGTTGCAATCCAATTTGCAATCTTTGTTAATCACTATTGGTCATCATCGAGCGTAAAATAGCATTTTAGCATGGTAGCAAAAAGTGACAAAGTGAGGCTAAAAGAGCAAAGTCCAATACTTTCCTAAACCGCGTGTCGGGCGTTCGAGTCGCCCCTGGGGTACCACATTTCTATCGATTTAAAAACTTACAACTAGCCCATTTTTCCTTATTTTACTTCAAATGGTAAGTGCTGCAAGAAAGTTAAAACCTGCTATAATTCTTACATATAAGTACTCAAAATAAATTGCTATCCAGAGGGACAAAAATGGAAAAGAAACTGAAAGTAGGGGTTTTGGGGGCGACCGGTATGGTCGGGCAGAATTACCTGCGGCTCCTCGCCAATCACCCGTGGTTCGAGGTCGTTTATCTGGCGGCTTCGCCGAACTCGGCGGGTAAAAAGTATGCGGATGCCGTCGCAGGCCGCTGGCATATGAAAGAGAATATCCCGGAGCAGTTCAAAAACATTATGGTTGAAGATGCCAGCCTTGTCACTAAAGCCATCGGCAAATGCAAGTTGATGTTCTCCGCTGTCGAGATGGACAAGCAGGCAATTCTCGCACTTGAAATGGAATATGCCAGCAAGGGCTTTGCCGTTGTTTCCAATAACAGCGCCCACCGCAATACGGAAGATGTGCCGGTCATGATTCCGGAAATAAACCCCGAACACCTGAATATCATTCCTAAACAGCAGAAAAAGCGCGGTTGGGATAAGGGTCTGCTTGTCGTGAAGCCGAATTGTAGTATCCAGAGCTACATGATACCGCTCTATGCGTTGATGAAAGCGGGCTATGTCATCGATAAGATGATTGTCACCACCCTGCAGGCGCTTTCCGGAGCAGGCTATCCCGGACCCGCCGCCATTGATTTAGTAGATAACGTCCTGCCCTATATCTCCGGCGAAGAAGAAAAATCGGAGGTAGAGCCGCGCAAGATTTTCGGCAAGATACAGGGTGGCAAAATTGTGCCCGATGATAGCATGAAGATTTCAGCGCACTGTAACCGCGTCGCTGTGACTGACGGACATATCGCCTGTTGCAGCATCCAGTTTGCGGGTAAAAAACCGAGCGCGGACGAGATTATCAAGATATGGCGGAATTTCAGCGCGCTCCCGCAGGAATTGAAACTGCCATCGGCGCCGGTGCCGGTGATGATATACCGTGATGAAATAGACCGACCTCAGCCTCAAAAAGACAGGGATGCTGGGAACGGACAGGCAATAACTTTAGGCAGGCTGAGAAAGTGTAATGTGTTCGATTACCGTTTCGTAGGATTGCATCATAACACTGTCAGGGGGGCGGCGGGTGGTTCCATTCTAACCGCCGAGCTTCTAAAAGCAAAGGGATTTGTAAAATAGTACAAAGTAACCCGTCTTACGAGACTAAAGTAGCACTTGAAAATTCGATACTAGAACGATACGATAAATGCGAAAATACCAATAATGCTGGTATTGAGACGAAGGGAGTAGGCAATGAAACTGGATGACATCAAATCTATCGGCGTACTGGGTGGCGGTCTTATGGGTAGTGCCATCACTCAGAATATTATCGTTTCCGGGTACAAGGCTATTTGCCGCGACCTTACCGAAGATATCCTCAAGAACACGCGCTCCATTATTGTTGATAGTCGATTCGGTATGAGAATCGGCGTCGAACGAGGCAAGCTGACTAAAGAGCAAATGGAAAAGGCTCTCTCCAATCTCACACTGACGACGAAAGTTGAGGACCTGAAGAACTGCGATATTATCATCGAGACAATAGGAGGCGGCGACCCCAGACAGTTGGAAGACAAGGGCTTGAAGCTCCGAGTATTTGCCGAGATGGACAAGTTGGTCAAGAAAGAAGCAATCTTCACTACCAATACCTCGACCTTCACAATAGCCGACCTGGCAGTAGCAGTCCAGCGCAAAGACCGGTTTATCGGCATGCACTGGTTCCGACCCGCCAATATCTTAAAGGCAGTTGAATTGACCTATACCGCCGACAACACCGAGGAAATAATCCAGATAATGGAGGGATTCTGTAAGCGTCTGGGCAAGATACCCATCAGAGTGAAAGATGTGCCCGGAGATACGGGTTTTATCGGTAATCGACTCTTCATGGTGGTGATGAGAGAAGCTCGGCAGATGGTGGAAGCCGGAATCGCCACGCCTCAGGACATCGATACAGTGATGAGAGAGGGTTACGGGTGGACTTTGGGAATTTTTGAAATGGTGGGGCAGACTCGCGACCCGCGGCAGAGGTCAGGTCAGAGTCATTAGCATAACCGGATGGTTCCGCGTTGAAAAAGTGTAGAGCGGGATTCATCCATTCAGAATATTAAACGTAATACCCTGAGCGGGGGACATGCCCCTCTTTTCTATCGATACCTCCTCCGATAACTCGCAATTGAGAAACCGGAGGGAAAGGAGGATATAACCATGCCGATGTCACCAGCTTTCGCAGAGCGATTGTTCCCGCTCCTGCCTGGGATTATTAAGTATTTCGGCACGCCTTTTCACATCTTCGATGAGCAGGGAATACTGGATACGGGAGAAGAATTAAAGCATACTTTCCGTGAGTTTCCGGGATTTCAGGAATTTTTTGCGGTGAAAGCATTACCCACCCCGGCCATCTTAAAAATTATTCATAAACTGGGCTTCGGTCTTGATTGCAGTTCTCCATCAGAATTAATGCTGGGGCGTCAAAATGGATTCTCTGGTATTGATATTATGCTCACCTCAAATAATACTTCCACCGAGCTATTCAAACTTGCGCAAGAGAACGGCGGTTGTATTCTAAATCTTGATGATATCTCCATGATTGATAAAGTTGCTCAATTCCCGTTGCTCATTTGCTTCCGGTACAATCCCGGCGAAAGACGCACCGGGACTCAGTTCATCGGGAATCCTCTGGAAGCGAAATTCGGTATCCGGCACGGCAAGATTATTGAAGCCTATAAACGGGCGATAAGCTGTGGCGCTACACAATTCGGTATACACACGATGATTGTCTCTAATCAACTGGACTATCGTTATATGGTGGAGACAGTTCGTATGCTGACGGAAGTCATAGAAATGGTCTCGAAAGCGCTGGATATCAGGTTTGAGTTTTTTAATATCGGGGGAGGCATCGGAATTCCTTACAGACCGGAAGATAAACCTTTCGATATGCCCGCTCTGGCTAAAGAAGCCAAGGTATTATTGAAGGGATTCGAGCAAAAAAATAGATATGCTCCCAGGTTATTTATGGAATGCGGACGTTATATGACAGGTCCCCACGGCGTGTTGGTTGCCACAGTTATCAACCGGATGAGCAAGTACCGCGAATATGTCGGTATTGATGTCGCAACGACGTCGGCAAATTGGAGGCCAGCGATTTACGAGACTGCTTATCACCACGTTACTATTCTCGACCGCGATGGGGAGCCAAAGGAGGGCGGTGAAGAGGTTGTAGATATCGTGGGACCGTTGTGTGAAAACAATGATAAGTTTGCGCGAGAGCGACTTCTACCAAAAGTGGAGGTAGGCGATATCGTCGTGCAACATGATACCGGCGCGCATAGTCCGGCGATGGGTGGCAATTATAACGGCTGGTTGCGACCGCAACAATTACTCTTACATACAGACGGAACCGTGGAGTTGATAAGACGCGCAGAAACAATCGACGATCTATTTGCCACGTTAAACTTCAAACCCAAAATCCTGAAGCGAAAGTAAAAGATACCGTTAAGATAAAGAGACAGTCGGTTTTAAGGAAGGGTTAATAGATAAAACTTGCTGGGTGTTGAGATATTGGGCGGTTTAAATTAAGTCGTCGAGTTCCAGAATCTCATCTTCATCCAGGGGTTCATCGCTTTGTAGAATGGCGTCCTCTGGCTCCAGTTCCTCTTCGATTTTATCCAGTTCTTCATTGCGGGCTTTATTAGTCACAACTAGTTCCCGCAGAAACTTTTCTTGCTCTATCATTCCAAACCGTAGGTTGATTGCTTCCTCGATAAAAGCATTACGTTTGCGTTTCGGGACGCGCGTTTCCAGCATTTGAGCGACTTCTTCTGAAATATTGAAAGTGATTTTGGTTTTTTTCATCAGACATACCCCTTGACGATACCTACCAATAATAAATGTAGTATAGAGTCGGTAGGTGAGTCAAGATTTGGTAAAGGGAGAGCGTTAGAGTAACTCTGAGGCTATCGATTACTTCTTCTTCACAAACACATGGAATTCGCCGTCTTTTTCTTCAAGGCTAAGGCATTCGTTGCCGGTAGTCCTGCACCATGCCGGCATGTCCTGCTTGATACCCTTGTCGTCTGCTACGATTTCAAGAACCTCGCCGGACTTTAGCTCTTTTATCTTCTGGGCGGTTTTATATATCGGCATCGGGCAATAAAGACCAATACAATCAAGCGTCTGGTCGGCTTTCATATTCGGTCTCTCCTTATGTCGTTGAAAGCTATTTTCTGGCTTTACCACCGCAGGCGGGACAGGTCTTCCGGTTCTTGGGGATGGGTTTGCCGCATTCAGCACAGTAAACAATCATCACCTGACACACCTGGCAGACGGGCAGGTTTTGAGCCATCAATTCTGCATCACAAAATGGACAGTGCGGAGTTGCTTTTTTCTGAGCCTGGTTCGCTGTTTTTGCCATTATGCCTTCCCTCCCGTCTTCTGCTTATTTCGATAGTCTTCAATGGCTTTATGCAGAGCCTGTGCCCCGAGATTAGAGCAATGGAACTTATTCTTGGGTAGCCCCTCGAGCATATCTGCCACCGACCTGGGGGTGATTTTCAGGGCTTCATCGATAGTTTTGCCTTTTGCCATCTCACTCACCATACTGGAAACAGCAATGGCGGCGCCGCACCCGAAGGTTTTGAATTTCACATCCTCAAGCCGGTTGTCTTTAACTTTGATATAGAAGGTCATCATATCGCCGCAGACCGGGTTACCTTCCTCGCCGATACCATCGGCGTTTTCGATTTCCCCGACATTGCGCGGGTGCATGAAGTGCTCCATAACTTTTTCGCTGTATATCGGCATCTTAACCTCCTTTGCTCTGCTTCATAAATTTTGAATATAACGGTGACATCTGTCGCAACCTATCTACAATGGGCGGTAGAACATCCAGAACGTAGTCGACGTCTTCCATGGTATTGCTCATACCTAGTCCGAAAAGCAATGAACCCTGGGCAATTTCATGAGGCAGTCCCATTGCCAGCAGGACGTGCGATGCCAGTAACGCTCGCGATGTGCATGCCGAGCCGCTGGTGACCGCTACCCCCTGACTATTGAGTAACATCAGCATGGACTCGCCTTCGATGAACTCTACGCAGAAGCTGGCATGTCCCGGTAAACGATTCTGCGGATGACCTGTTATCATTACACGACTGATGCGGGCGGGTAATTCCTTCAGGAGATGGTCACGTAGCCTAGTCAAGTGGTCAATACGCACAGCCATGTGTGCCTTTGCCAGTTCTGCTGCTTTGCCCAGTCCCACAATCCCCGCCACATTTTCCGTGCCGGCACGCCGCCCTCCCTCCTGGATTCCGCCATCCAGAAGAGGTGTGATACGCGTCCCCTTCCGTAACCACAATGCTCCAACGCCTTTGGGTCCATAGAACATGTTGCCTGCTAGGCTCAGAGCATCCACTCCAAGCTCTTTCACATTCACGGGAATGGTACCGGCAGTTGCCACCGCATCCGTGTGAAAAATAATGCCTTTTTCTTTGGTAATCTTGCCGATTTCCTTAATTGGCTCCAGCGTGCCGACCTCGCTATTAGCGTGCATAATCGAAACCAGGATGGTGTCGTCGCGGATAGCCTTGCGCACGTTTTCAGGGTCGACCACGCCGTACTTATCAACAGGGACGGTGCTGTAGGTGAGGCCCATTTTCTCCAGTGTTTTCGCCGAATTCAATACAGAGAAATGTTCGATGGCAGAGACGACCACGTGTTTGCCTTTCTTCTGATTCGCCATCGCTAGTCCCTTTACGGCAAAGTTGTTACTCTCCGTGCCACTTCCAGTAAAAATGATTTCCTCCGGCGCTCCGCCAATCAAATCTGCAACCTGAGTACGGGCTGTTTCTATGGCTTCCCGAGGCGGGTCGCCCCACTCATGAAGACAGGATGGGTTGCCGAAGAACTCACCGAGATAGGGTAACATCGCATCACGCACTTCCGGCAGGATGGGGGTGGTAGAATTGTTATCCAGATATACCTTCTTCATCGATACACCTCCCCGCTATACTTCCTACATGCAGAAAAAGTATAACAGCAATCAGTTAGTTAAACCAGACCCCTCACCACATCTCGGTAGACAGCAGTGAGAGGTTCGACGCGATACTCAGTGTATTAGCTAGCTTTCTTGCTTAGTTTGAAAACTGCAAATCCCGTCACTACTAGGGCAAGCCCGGTGGCAATCATAAACGCCCCATTAGCAATAATTGATTGAGCCAGCCCAAAGGCGACGACAGCCGTGTACATATTAGTTTGAAGGTTCATAGCCTGCGCGTACGATAGTTGTTTAAGATTAGATGGGTCGAACTTGCCTCCTGCCAGCAACTCACTATAACTTGGAGCAATACCCTTTCGATGCTCTGTTAGTGTTTCCGCTGCCTTCTGTGCTTCTGATAGGGTATCTACTACCTGCCCGTTGGCCACATCTTCAGTAGATATTCCCAAAGTGACCTTTTCCGCGTGCAATGATGTGGCTATCTGATTATTTTTGGCAATACCCGTGCCGACGAAAGCCCCACCGACCCCAAGCCCCACAAGTCCTAGAAGTAAAACTATAATTCCTATGGTTCTAGTGGTATTCATTGTGTTCCTCCTTTTATTACCATTTCAGTGATAATTGTAGTCTGGTAATTTATATCGGTATATGATATAAATCACATACGGTCTAAAGTGCCTGATTTACTATTCAAATATATGTGGGCGAAGAGACAGATGAGTAAAAAAACTACTGCTGAGCAGAGAACGGGTAAATCAAAGGTGAGTCTGCCCATCACCGGCATGACCTGTACCAACTGCGCAGCTACCATTGAGAAAGGTCTGGCGGAAACCGAAGGTGTGGAAAATGCCAGTGTCAATTTCGCCTCCGAAAAAGCCACTATTGAGTACGACCCCGGTAAAGTCGACCTGACCAAAATCAAAGATACTATCTCCGAGCTGGGTTACGGCATCGCTACAAAGAAATCAATCTTCCCCGTAGGCGGGATGACCTGCGCCGCGTGTGTCGCCCGGGTTGAAGAGGCGCTCAAAGACGTTCCCGGCGTCGTTTCCGTGAATGTTAATCTGGCTTCGGAGAAGGCTACCGTGGAATATCTAGAAGGTACTCCTTACACCGACCTGAAGAAGGCAGTGGAAGAAGCCGGCTATGAACTTGGTCCAGAAATCGAAGCACTGGAAGATGTCAGTGAGACATCCCAACGGGAAATCCGTAATATTAGAAACCGCTTTATTTTTGCTGCGGTTCTCACCGTGCCCATCATGGTGATGATGTTCACCCCCGAGTTTCATTTCATGAACTACGTACTCCTGGCGCTGGCAACTCCGGTGCAGTTCTGGGCAGGCTGGCGCTTCTATAAGGGGATGTGGGGTGCTCTCAAGCACCGCACATCGGATATGAATACCCTCATCGCTGTCGGCACATCCGCCGCTTACATATATAGCGTGCTGGCGGTCTTCTTCCCCGGCTTATTTACCTCCGGCGGAATGGAAGCGCATACCTATTTTGATACATCATCGGCGATTATCACGCTGATATTGCTTGGGCGGTTCCTGGAAGCAAGAGCCAAAGGGCAAACCTCCGAAGCCATCAAGAAGCTCATCGGTATGCAACCTAAGACCGCCACGGTTATCCGTGTTGGAGAGGAGAAAGAAATCCCCATTGAAGACCTGCAGGTAGGCGACCTTATCCTGGTGAAGCCCGGGGAGCGTGTACCGGTGGATGGGATTATTCGTGAGGGGCATTCCAGCCTGGATGAATCGATGATTACCGGTGAAAGTATCCCTGTAGAAAAGAATGCCGGCGATGAAGTTATCGGAGCGACCATTAACAAGACCGGTGCTTTCCGTTTTGAAGCCACGAAAGTTGGCAAGGATACCACGCTTGCACGCATTGTGCGGTTGGTGGAAGAGGCGCAGGGCAGCAAAGCCCCTATCCAGCGTCTTGCCGATATTATCGCCAGCTACTTTGTGCCGACAGTTATCGGTGTCGCTATTATTACATTTCTGGTCTGGTTCTTCATGGGACCGGAGCCATCTTTGACCTATGCATTCCTCAACTTTGTAGCAGTGCTGATTATCGCCTGCCCCTGTGCACTTGGTCTGGCAACCCCGACTGCAATTATCGTTGGTACCGGCAGAGGTGCCGAACACGGTATTCTTATCCGTAGCGCCGAAACGCTGGAACGTGCGCATAAAATCAATACTGTTCTTCTGGACAAGACCGGTACTCTGACCATAGGTGAACCGAATGTGACCAATATCATCGTCGTGCCACCGCTTACAGAGAATGAGGTCTTGCGACTGGCGGCATCAGCGGAAAAACCCTCGGAACATCCGCTCGGTGAGGCAATCGTTCGGGCGGCGGGTGAAAAGCGATTGGAACTGGTCCCGGTGACGGACTTCACGGCTGACCCCGGGCACGGCATTGACGGAGTAGTAAATGGAAAGAAAATCCTGTTAGGAAATTTGCGAATGATGCAAAAGCGCGGACTGAAGCTAAACGGACTTGAGGAGCAGGCGAATACGCTCTGGGAACAGGGGAAGACTGTTATGTTCCTGGGGATAGAGGGACAGGCAGTTGGCTTGATAGCCCTTGCCGATACGCTCAAACCGGATGCGCCGGATGCTGTCCGTCAGTTACACAGGTTGGGGATTGAAGTGGTCATGGTAACCGGTGATAACCGCCGGGCGGCGGAAGCAATCGCTAAAGAGGCGGGAATCAACCGCGTTTTTGCCGAGGTCTTGCCGGAACATAAAGCACAGGAAGTGAAAAAACTGCAAAGCGAAGGTAAAGTGGTGGCAATGGTCGGCGACGGAATTAATGACGCACCGGCGCTAGCGCAGGCAGATGTGGGCATAGCCATCGGGACAGGTACCGATGTGGCGATGGAAACCGGTGATATTACACTCATTCGCGGGGAATTGAAGGGAATCGTCACCGCCATTTCTTTGAGCAAACGCACCATGCGGACCATCAAGCAAAATCTCTTCTGGGCATTCGCCTACAATGTGATTCTTATCCCGGTTGCCGCCGGCGTGCTGTATCTTGTTTTTAGAAATAATGGTGTGCCGTCAGGTCTGCAATTTGCCTTCGGTGAGCGCGGTTTTCTGAACCCGATTTTAGCGGCGGCGGCAATGGCGTTAAGCTCCATTACGGTCATCAGCAACTCATTACGTTTGCGGGGATTCAAACCCGCAAAGATGTAGAAGCTATAGGCTGACAGCTATCAGCTATTAGCTATAAAAATTTACTCATAAGGAGGTTAGCTATGGCAATTGACCCGGTCTGCCACATGACAGTGGATGAAAAGAAGGCACCAGCAACATCGGAATACAAAGGGCAGAAGTATTATTTCTGCGCCGTCGGCTGTAAGAAGGCATTCGACAAGAATCCAGAAAAATATCTGGTAAAGAAATAGTAGCAGAGGGCTGATATGCCGCGCCTGAGAGATTTCCTCACCAATATGTCCGCGCCGATGCCTTTGCACCGGAAGCTTCACCTGGTATTCCGCAATAACTGGATTAGGGTAACCAAGAAGCAGGGCTGTTGCGGACATCATGGCGAGCCCGGATGCTGACAGGTGGAGTCGCAGGCTCCGGATGCGGAGTCACGGTAGAACTACTTTGCCAGAGCTTCGTCTAGCAGTTTCTGATTGAAACCGATGATGATTTGTTCATCAACCACGATGACCGGCACACCCATTTGACCCGATTTGGTAATCATCTCCCTGGCTTTTCCCTGGTCCTTGCCGACATCATGTTCAGTGAAAGCGATGCCTTTTTTCGAAAGATACTCTTTCGCTCTGTGACACCAGGGTCAGGTCTGGGTGGTATAGATGGTTATCTTTTTCTCTTCAGCCACGACTCCCCCTCCTTGCAGTTTACAACTCCCTCTAATGTCATATTAATTGGCGCATGCGAAACATGTCAAGGTGAGGTGATAGTTAAATTCAAGCATTTGTCAATAGTGAGTGATAGAGGCTCTAGCGAATATATTTATGTTTAAACCGCAGGAGATTTATATAGTCATTTTAAATAGTGTTCTATTGTCCGTGTATTTTATTGTAATTATTTAAAATGGCATCAACTTCATCATGAATCAACGACTTATCTGGCGCGTTAAAAAGGTAATCATCTTTCAAGTTAATACTTTCGACTGGTTCGTTAAAATATCCCGGATTAAGATTAGCAATCATTTCAATATCGTTTGGTGATAAACCTATTGTCGTCAATATCTGTTCTGGCATTTGCACTTTTTCGCTGTTAATTAATTGGAGAGCCTTTTTTATTAGTCTAGGAGTTTCAATTTGCATAGTCCTATCCATCGGTTCTTCTCTTCTCCAGCCCCGACGATTATAATTAATCCACATGCGTTGAGTCTGCTCTTCACTGATAAGATTTAAGTCACTAGCACGTTTAATCATCATTCCAATAGAGACCAACCATTTAGCTTTAAGAGTTCTTATCGCATCCAAAGATGGCGAATATAAGTCTCTGCTAAATGTCGCTCCTGGAACTAAAAACGCAGATGCAAAACGAAAAGCCTGTTCTTCTATCAATTTAAAATCATTGGAATTATTAATTTGTTTTCTATTAAGTTTTGAATGTAACACCAGATGTGCAAATTCATGAGCAATATCTAATCGGGATCTCGCCGCAGAATGCTTATCCGAGTTCAAAATAATATACGGTGTACCATCATCTGGACACCAAACACTGAAGGCATCTAATGTATCAGCACAAAGTTCAATTCTAGAAATAATGACCCCGTTATTTTCGAGAAGTAATGTCATATTGCTTACCGGACTATCTCCTAATCCCCATTGATGTCTGATATTATTAGCGATAATTTCAATATCTTCACCTGACAATGTGTGAAAATCCGGCACTCGAACTTGCGGAATTGTAACTTTGGGCAAAGTAACGTACTCTCGAACATAGGGAACAACTTTATAGTGCAACCAATAAAACCAACGTTCTGCTCTAATTCTTGCCATTTTCGTTGCCGAACTCATTGAGCGATAAAAGATAGGGTTATCCATTTGGATTTCTTGCGTTGGTTTAAGGAAAAATGAAATAGGTAAATTTAATTTTTCCGCTATTTTCTCCATCATTTCTGGTTGTGGTGAGGCATTACCATTTTCATACAATGATACGGCTGACCGAGTGATGCCCAGTATTTCGGCTAATGAAGTTGCATTAATCCCACGAGCTTCTCTGGCCTCTTTAAGTCTTGCTCCAACAAAATTAGGAGTTCCAGATTTCATAATAACCCCTTCTGCTCCTTATTTAATTTGATAGAAATATTATCCGTAATGTTATCTTTAATATCTTTAGTCTCCGCAAGTAAGTCATTAACTATCGAGGCATACTTTATCCGAAGGTCAATGCCTTCATCAATGATTCTAGTCAGACTGGGATTTGGGAATATTATTTTAACAAAACCTGGATTATAATTTTTACCCTTCTCAACAACACCATGTATTAGAACAGCATAATTTCGTTCATCAGGTAGCGGGAGATAATCTAAAACCTTTAAAATATTTTCTTCTGGTTTATAATCAAATGTTATCTGACATTGAATGGCTTCATCATTTCCAGCATAAAACTCTCTGAACAACGCATCTCTTGGCAGGTCATCAGGATTTTGGACATAAGAGCTAGTTAAGATAGTGTTCCCTGAAATCACAACCGCATGATGACAATTATGCGAAATATTATACTGTAACCGTGTTGTTATATTTGGAAATCTAAATTGTAATCGGAATAAGAGGTTGTCCATTTTAGTTCTGCGAACAGAACGGAATAGTTCAGGTATTAACTCGTTTTCATAACCACCAGTATCCACTTCATTCTTTGAGTCTTTATAACATAAATAAGGCAACCTTAATAATTCTGCTTGAAGTTCATTACTAAAATCCTGATTAAATTGTTTTCGCGGTTCTTTCATAATACTCTCCTGGCAAAATTATTAGGTTAGGTATGCTAATTAAGTATTATGCACTAATTGGTTATTTTTGTCAAGTTATAGGTCAGGAATATTTATTTTTTATTCCCCCAACGTTTCATAGAGGCTTTTCGTGAAATCTTTTTGTGTTGTGCCGGCATTAACTTCTCAGACTTGTCAGTATCGCCATTGAGATCACCCACACGTATTAAAGCTACGACGTTGTATATTATTAAACTACTTCTCCTAGGTTTTCAAACTGGTTTTACTTAATGTAAAAGGTGATTCGAGAAACAAAATCCCCTCCCACTTTTTGGTTGGGAGGGGACAAAAGGTTAAAAACCAGTGGAAAGGCGGTTAGGCTTTTTCTTTCTCCTTTTCTCTTTCCGCCTGTCGCGCTTGAATTATTTTCTGGGTGACCATCGGCGGGACTTCCTGATAGTGACTGAATTCAATCGAATATGTCCCTTTGCCTTGGGTGATTGATTTCAGACTGATGGCATAACGTTGCACTTCAACGAGTGGCACCTGCGCTTCAATCTCATTTGTACCGCTGGATGGATTCATGCCCAGCACCTGTCCGCGTTTGGTATTGAGGTCGCCGATAATATCTCCGGTATATGTGTCGGGGGCAGTAACTTTTATCTTCACAATCGGTTCCAGCAATACCGGATTACCCTGTTGTAATCCTTTCTTCACGGCGCCGGCACCGGCAATTTTGAAACAGATTTCCGATGAATCCACCGGGTGGAAACTACCGTCATAAACCGTCACTTTGACATCCGCGACAGGATACCCCGCCAGGACACCTTCCTGCACGGCTTCATTGACGCCCTTCTCCACGGCAGGGATATAGTTCTTGGGAATAGTACCCCCGACGATGTGCTCTTCGAATTGGACACCGGAGCCACGCGGTAACGGTTCCAGTTCCAGCAGGACGTGTCCGTACTGCCCGTGTCCGCCGGTCTGCTTTTTATGTTTATACTCGGCGTTAGCGGTAACCGTAATAGTTTCCCGGAACGGTACTTTAGGCGTTGTCAGGTCGACATTAACCCCGAACTTGCGCGCCATCTTCTCCGCGGCAACATCGAGCTGAATTTCGCCCAGCCCGGAAATTATGGTTTCATTCGTGGATGGTTCACGATGCACTTTGAGAGTTGGGTCTTCTTCTGCAATCTTCGCCAGTGATGACCCCAGTTTATCCAGGTCGGTCTTGGTCTTGGGATAGACCGCTTCGCTGAATCTCGGTTCGGGGAAGACAACCGGCACCAGTTTTACCGGTTTGTCCCTCGCGCCCAGCGTGTCCCCCGTTCCCGTGACATTTAACTTGGCGACCGCGCCAATATCACCCGCAGCGACTTCTGGCACAGGCTCCTGGCTCTTGCCTCTGAGGAGGAAAAGCTGGCCGATTCGTTCTTGCTCACCACGTGTGACGTTCCAGACCTGGGAGTTGCTGGTGATGGTACCATTATAAACACGGAAATAAGTAAGTCTGCCCACGTAGGGGTCGGCGCTTGTTTTGAAGACCAGTGCGGCAAGAGGTGCGACGGTATCCGGCGGCGTTTGTGCCGGTTTATTTCCTTCGCCAATCACGAGAACATCCCGTTTCTTTGGTGGCGGCAGGTAGTTAACAATAGCATCCATCAGAGGTGATACCGCAACATTCTGAAGCCCGGAACCCGCCAGAATCGGCACCAGCTTACCGGTGAGTACCCCCTGACGCAATCCGCCGGTCAATTCCTCTGAGGTCAGTTCCTCTCCACCGAGATATTTCTCCAGTAGAGCGTCATCAGCCTCGGCGATAGCTTCGATGAGTTGGTGACGGAGTTCATCCGCTTGCGCTTTCAAAGGCGCGGGGACTTCGCCTTCCTGAGAAGTTGTGCCCGTGTATGCCTTCATCTTCAGCAAGTCGATAATTCCCTGAAAACCGGTGTGCGCGCCGATGGGTAACTGTAATGGAATACATTTACGGCCCAATGACGTTTGAATTTGTCCAACGACCTTTATGAAATCGGCGTTTTCGCGGTCCATCCGGTTCACATAGATAAGTCGTGATAGATTGGCATCCTCGCAGTATTTCCACACCTGTTCTGTGCCAACTTCGACGCCGGATACGGCGCAGATGACAACTACGGCGCCTTCGCTGACCCTGATAGCCGACTTGACCTCCCCGACGAAATCGGGATAACCGGGGGTGTCCATCAGATTAATTTTATTTCCCTGCCAGATATACGGCAGTAAGCTGAGACTGATACTCATACCGCGCTTCTGCTCGGCGGGGTCATAATCGGATGTGGTCGCCCCTTCACCCACCTTGCCCAGCCGGTTAATGACCTTAGCAGTGAAAAGAATCGCCTCGGATAAGGATGTCTTCCCAGCCCCATTGTGCGCTAAGAGGGCAAGATTCCGGATGTTTTCGAGTCCGTATTGCGCCATAGAATCACCTGTCCTCTACCAAGTTCATTGTGAAACCCTTCAGGGTGAATTCTTATTCAGGGTGAACCTTAATCATTATAAATCGCACACAGAGATACAGCAAGCAAAAGTTATTCTGCGAGGCTAAGGGCAATATAAAACCGGTGCTCGTCACTTTAAAGTGAGCGTATCGGTCAGTGATGTATCAGGTTATCTCTTACTTTGCGCCGAATTTTTCGTTGAAAACAATCTCAGACAGTTCTTTGCGCGGTATTACTCTAGCTTCCCCATCCGGATATCCCAGCGGTGTCATTTCAACCACGGCAAATCCTTCAGGCACGGCAAGAATACCTTCTACCTTCTTCGCGTCAAAATTGCCAACATGCACTGTCCCCAGCCCAAGGGATTGTGCCGCCAGAACCAGATTCTCCATCGCCAGTGCGGTGTCAAACATATACCAATCGCCTTTGATGGTTACTGGTTCCCCGTGGTAAAAACCCGACTTTCTCAATTCAGCACAAATCACGATAACGATAGGAGCTGTCTTGATGGCATTGGTGGAGGGATTATTTGTACTCAAAGCACCGGCAAGTTCTGCCTTGATACTGTCGCTACGCACGATAATAAACCGCCAGCATTGTGTGTTTGCCCACGAGGGCGACCAGCGCGCCGCCTCCAGCACCTGCGCCAGTATATTATCATCAACCGGGGTCGTCTTGTATCTGCGGATACTTCTCCTTGTTTTAATGGCTTCCAGAGTGTCCATATCTTCCTCCTGTATTCAACGCAAACCTGTACCATTTTCTCAGAACTGGCTGATTATTTCAACCCGCACGCACAAACGAAGCTGGTTTTTACGGGCATTGACAATTTGGTATTTATCCAATAGTATCGTAGTGTATTTGCGCCTCCTCTTTTTTCCATTTTCCATTAACGAACCCACAGAATTACTATCTCACCCGATTTTAAAGAGATAAAAGTTACAGCCTGCCTGTCCCGTCAGAAGGTAAACTAGGGGAAATTATTGCATAAGGAGGAGAACCAATGGCTTATCAGGCAAGGGACTATAATTCACTTATCGGCACGCCCGGGCTCAGCGAAACTCTGCTGAAAAACCATTTCACTCTTTATCAGGGCTATGTCACCAACACGAATAAAGTCGCCGATATCCTCGCCGCAATGCTCAAGGAAGGCAAAACCGCCACACCGGAATATGCGGAATTGAAGCGACGGATGGGTTTCGAGTTCAACGGTATGCGTCTTCACGAGTACTACTTCGAAAATCTCGGGGGAAAAGTGCCGCTGGACAAAGCCGGTAAATTCACAAAAAAAGTGGCAGAAGCATTCGGTAGTTATGAAGCCTGGGAGCAGGACTTCCGAGCCACAGGCGCGATGCGGGGCATCGGTTGGGTGGTTCTCTATCAGGACAATGTCACCGGCGGACTTTTCAACCAGTGGATTAACGAACACGAGACCGGGCATTTCGCCGGGTGTGTCCCCGTACTGGTGATGGACGTCTTTGAGCATGCCTTTATGATCGACTACGGACTGAGACGCGCCGATTACATTGCCACCTTCTTTAAAAACATCAACTGGGATACCGTAGAGAAACGAATTAAATAATCTCTTTCCACGTAGATTATCACCGTAATTGAAGGGAGGGGTAGCTATGGCAGATTTTGTTACTATCGGCACGGCAAATGACCTTACTCCAGGCACAATGAAGGAAGTCACTGTGGAGGGGATACCCATTCTGTTGGCTAGAATCGGAGATAAGTTTTATGCCACACAGGGAAGGTGTCCCCACATGGGCGGAATTCTGGCAAATGGCACACTGGAAGGGGCGGTGGTCACCTGCCCCAGACACAGGTCACAGTTTGCTCTGACAGATGGGAGGGTTATCCGTTGGCTGAAGGGTTCCGGATTAGTGGCGACAATCGGTAAGACACTGAAATCGCCACGCGGGTTAAAAACTTACGAGTTAAAAATCGAAAACGGCAATATTCAGGTGAAAATAGTATAACCTGCGGATTCAATGAGATAATAAAATGCCCGGCGGGATTATCTATGAACGGGGAGAATATGGAAATCGAACAGATTCTTAAGACGTATCATACCGTAGCAATGGTGGGCGCATCGCCCAATCCGGACCGCATTAGTAACCAAGTGTTCAATTACCTTACAAAACATGGATATAAAGTGATTCCTGTTAATCCTGCCGCCGCCGAGGTTTCCGGCGAGAAGTGTTACGCTTCTCTAAGCGCCATCCCCGAAAAGATTGATGTTGTCGATATTTTCCGGCGGTCGGAAGATTGTCTGTCTATCGTAGAAGAAGCCATAAAAAGCGGAGCAAAGGCTGTCTGGATGCAGGAAGGTGTGGTCAATGGTGAAGCAGAAGCCAGAGCGCTGACAGCCGGCTTAAAGGTCGTCATGGACAAATGCATGATGAAGGAACATAAGCGTCTGGCAGGACAGACATAGGAGGAGATGAATGGAGACTTTTCGCGGTAAAGGACATCTACCCGGCACGGACAAAGAGCGTAATATTGAAGTAGAGATAGACTGGAAAACAAAAGAAGTCAGTGTGCACATTGAAGGTGTGGCGGAAGGTGTCGCAGATTGGCCTGGACTGGTACCACAGACCTTCGGACCGATGGATGAAATTGTCTTCCGCACCAAGGGTATACCACGTCTTTTCACTCACTGGTGGCATTTTGTGAGGAGTGGGAGTGGTGGATTGTGGGGAATGGTTCTCGGTCTACCGGATAAAGACGGCGTCTGGCGGACATGTCCTCTACAACTGGAAAAAATAGATTAAACATCAGTAACTCGCAGGTAGAAAACACGCCATCGGACAGAGAATTCACTCATATTTCTTTCTTCTCAATCCTGCTGTTTGGAGTTTCGATATTAGATATTAGAATTTTCTCCCTCTTGTTTGCATTCACTCAATGGAAGTAGTATCCTCTTACTAAAAATACCCTTGTTTACACTGTGTTTGAAAAGGAGTAATTGATGATCGTTCTTGTAGCAACTCTGAAAGCAAATGAAGGGAAGGGTGATGCGGTAGTGGAGGAATTCAAAAAGCTGGTCCCTAAGGTATTGAAAGACCCCGGTACAGTGGGTTATATGGTCTGCCGTGCGGGTGATGACCCAAATAAATTCGTTGTCGTTGAACAATATGAAAACAGGGAAGCTCTTGGAATTCACGGGCAGACGGAGCATTTCAAGGCATTCAATGTGGCTACTCGAGGCATGTTTGCAGGACGAGCGGAAGTCCAGTTATTGAACAAGGTGGCATAGCGCTTACCCGTAATATCTGAATATAACACGCAACTACCCCGGGGAATCTGGATTGTTACGAGACGGCTCATATTGCTTTAGAGCCATAAGGAAATAATAAACAATGGATAGCAAAGAAGGACCAGCACCCGTAAATCCACAACCTGCTCCACACCAGGACAACAGTATTGAAAGAGACCTCGGGCTGGTAGTTAAGATTTGCCCGGGTTGTCGCACCTCTAATTTACCCACTTCAAAGTATTGTTACAAATGTGGATTGGCGCTCCCCGAGGAAAAAGACCTTGGTAAGGCAGTTAAGATTTGCGCGGGCTGCCACACTGCTAACCAACCTGAATCACAATATTGCTTCAAATGCGGATTGAAACTTCCAGACCAGGTAACCTTTCCGGGCATGATATCGATGGCAATACCCGCTGGCTTCTGGCGAAGGTTCGCCTCTTTTATCATCGATAATATCTTTATTGCCATAGGCAGTCTGATGGTTTTTTCAATTGTATTCGCTATCCTTTTCTCCATTTTCCCTGACTTGGCAGATAAGTACCGGATTACTGAATACTCATGGAACGCGATTCTGACTGCTTCGGAAGCGCCAATGACCTGGCTAGACTGGCTTACATACCTGGGTGGAATAGTAATTGACATTGTCTACTGGACGGTCGCTATCGGCTGGAAGGGGCGGACGTTGGGCAAATTTATGCTGGGGATGAAGGTGGTAAAAACGGATGGCAGTCGGGTTGGTTATCTAAGAGCATTTGGAAGATACTGGGGATATGTGCTTTGCAACTTGACTTTAGGCTTCGGTTTCCTTGCAATTGCTTGGAACAAACAAAAGCGTGGATTGCATGATTTTATCTGTGACACAATGGTTGTCAAGATATAGCGTAGGGCAACTACTTTGGGATTATTGACAGCTATCGTCCTTGCCTTTGCTCCTGGTCTTTTCTGGATGTGGCTTATTTATCGGTGGGACCGACATCAGCCGGAACCGCGCTGGCTGGTCATTCGCACTTTCCTCTGGGGTATGTTTCTCATCATTCCCATTGCTGTAGTTGAGTTTTTACTGATATTGGGTGGTCCCGGTATCGAGAGTATTACACAGATTGGGCAAGGAACTGTATCAATCAGTAACATTGCTTATACAGCGTTCATTGTTGCCGGGATGTCAGAAGAACTCGGCAAGTTCCTGGTGGTTAGATGGTCTATATATAAATCACCTTATTTCGATGATTCCACTGACGGTATTATCTATGGCTCGGCGGTAGCTCTGGGCTTCGCTACGTTGGAGAATGTCGGTTACACGCTTTCTTACGGCTGGCAAATCATACTCGCACGTGGTCCGATTTCTACCTTCGCTCATGTGCTATTTTCAGTAATCTGGAGTTATCCGCTTGCCCTGCGTAAAATCGGGTATCCCAGAGCGAACACATATCTCTGGCTCGGTTTGATTGGTTCGATGATAGCACACGGTTTCTTCGATTTTCTGTTATTCACACAGAGTTGGTATGCCTTATTGGCGCTCCCTCTGTTAGCTGGCTTGGCAGTGGCTCTATTCATAATGCTCAAGCATTCCCGGCGCATATCTCCTTTTCGAACTAAAGTAGCTGAGCTTTACAGCAATTGTCCTCATTGCGCGGCGAAGACGCCTGCCTATGCAAACTTCTGCCCGACTTGCGGCAGACAGATAGACAAGCACCGGCAGAAAACGGGGAACACATGCGGAAACTGCGGCAGTTCGCTTGAAAGCAATGCCAGGTATTGTACCGCTTGCGGTAGCCGCATTGTGATAAAACCCTGGAAGAGCTAGCTTTTCAATGCCAGTAACGCATGAAGTGTAATCCACTTACTGGGTTTATTCCGTGCTTCAATGCGCACCAGCGTTCTACCATTGAATGTTGTCTCCAGTAACCAGCGTCCCTGCTCATCCTGCTTGGAAAGTACCAATTCTATAGCGTCCTGCATGCGGGTATCGTGATAACCAAGTTGGGTAAGAACACCCAGCATTTCTAGGGCATTGGTCTTCCAAAATAACGGGAAGCCGAAGTGAGTCCAGTAGTCCTTGGCTACGCGAGCTAGATTATGGCTCTGTTTATAGAGATGATGTTTCAGTAGGTATTCAGCACCTTGCTCGATAGTTTTAGAGACCGCACCGCTCTGTTTTTCCGGCGGGATTTCAGCCAGAGCTTTCAAAGTTTTCACCACGCCCATTGTACAGGTGTGCTTTCCCCAGCATTGTTTGTAACGGTCATAAATCCAGCCTCTCGGAGCAGATCCTACACCGTCATCGAACCGCTGGTATTTCACTATCCAGTCAATGGCTTTCCGAATGCGGGGGTCTTCCAGAAAACCGAACCTGATGAGGCTGAAAACCATGTTACCGGTAAGGCAGGGGACCACTTTGGCGTGGTCGCCGCCGCCATCTTCCTCTGAAGAATAGGCAAATCCACCACTCTGAAGGTCCTGCGAGTTATTGAGTATAAATTCTCCGGCTTTATGAATACGCTCATCACTACCATCGGCTCCGAGTTGTGCCAGGGTGATGATATTCCAGACCGTACCTTTATATTTTGAGCGGATATAGAAGTCCTGCGGTATTCCCCAGTAACCACTTGCCTCCTGTTCTCCAAGAATTGCGGGAGCAGTGCCACTGCTCATAATGGACTTTCTGGTTTTCACCACATCAACATTGGTCGGGGACTTGCCCAGCAGGTCAACAAGAGTAAAATAGCGGACTGATGGATTATCGTCCTCCAGTAACCAATCGGTAGGGTCGGCTTTCAGCACAGATTTCCAGTTGTTCTTTGGCTTATCATGCTTAGACATTGGAGTACCTGACTCATTATACTGCAACGAGCACATAGCCGCAGGACTGCTTGACAAGCGTACGGACGCTCTATATGCTTGATTTAATATAGTTAATTGTTTGCCCCAATAAAGTGAGCCCGGTTTGTGCCAAAAAAGAAACCTAAGTTTCATTTCCATATTCTGGACATCTTTCTCTTTCTCATACCCGTATCTCTGGCTTTTTACTTCCTGAAAATCGACCCCACTTTTACCTTTTTGGTGACTGCAGCAGCTATTATCGGAATCACACACCTTATCGCCGAGTCTACTGCTATTATTGCCGGACGTGTTTCGACAACCATATCGGCGCTCATTAATGCTACATTCGGTAATGCGGTTGAATTCCTCATTGCTATTTTTGCCCTGCAGAACGGGCTGATACAGATGGTGAAAGCATCTATCATCGGCTCTATCATTATCAATGTCCTGTTGCTCATCGGGCTTTCCATGCTTGCCGGCGGTTTGAAGTACAAGGAGCAGAAATTCAATAAAGACTCGGCTGGTCTGTCCTCAACCATGCTCATCATCGCGGTGGTTGGGTTGGCAATGCCCTCGCTCTATAGCTTAGTAGTCGGCATGCCGGAAAAAGAGATGAGTTTTGCGGTCTCTATCATTCTGGGCGCTATCTATCTGCTTAGTCTGGTCTACACCTTCGGCACACACCGTCATCTTTTTACAGTAGAAAGGCAGGCACCGGATGAGAAAACCGGACGCTGGACGTTGCGTACGGCGGTCATTGTACTAGTGATTTCGACGATTATGGCTGGCATGGAATCAAACGTTCTCGTTGAAAACATCACGCCTCTGGTCAGTAAAACAGGATTGACAGAGACCTTTATAGGCTTGGTATTTGTGGCTTTGCTGACTAATATTCCGGAACACATCAGTGCTATGACTTTTGCCCGCCGGAATAATATGACCCTTTCGCTGGAAATCGGTATGAGTTCGGCTTTGCAAATTGCCCTTTTTGTCGTGCCGATTCTGGTGCTGGTCAGTTCCACAATGGCAGGCGGTGCGCTTGACCTTGTCTTCGGTCCCTTCGAACTGACGGCGGTGCTCATTACAGCGATGATTGCCAACTATATCGGGTCGGACGGCGTTTGTCACTGGGTGGAAGGCACGCAATTGATTGCCGTCTACATGCTGATTGCCGTGGCATTTTATTTCTTGTAAACTTGTTGTATTTGTCACCCGCTATCTAATAAAATAGTAAAGATGGGTTGCATCGCCGTCATAAACAGGAGAAAACAGGATGGAAGTGGAAGATTGCCGCAAGGGCACCAAAGTTTTGCTGGATAACAATCCCTACAATATAGAAGATGCCGAGTTCATGAAGCCCGGCAAGGGCCGCGCCATATACCGCTTCCGCTTCCGTAATCTCATGGACGGCAGTAGCCTGGAACGCACCTATCATTCCGGGGAAAAACTTCAGGAAGCTAATATCACTACCCGCGAAGGACAATTCCTCTACCGCGAAGGCGACCACTTTGTCTTTATGCACACTGACACTTTTGAGCAATACCTGATAAATGAAACGCAGTTAGGCAACAAGCAGTTCTACCTGAAAGAAGGTATGATTATCACCACACTTTTTTTAAGTGATAGACCGCTGGATATCACCCTCCCGATATTCATTGAAACCACGGTGACTAAAAGCGATATCGCTACCAGGACAGATACCGTTACGGCACAGATGAAACGTGCTACACTGGCGACGGGACTGGAACTGGATGTGCCGGTCTTTATCAAAGAGGGTGATACTCTTAAAATAGACACCCGCACTGGCAATTACGTAGAACGCGTTGTTACCAAGAAATAAACAATGACGGATGACGAACGTCAGCGGTTGGCGCGGCTTCTGCCCAATCTGAAACGCAGGGCTTCTATCCATCAAATCACGCGCTGTTTTTTTGACGAGCAGGGCTTTCTGGAAGTCGATACCCCCGTCCGCAGTCCGGCAATCGCACCGGAGAAAGAAATCCTCCCCTTTGAGAGCGATGGCTGGTTTTTAACCACATCCCCGGAGCTTTATATGAAGCGCCTGCTCGCCGCCGGGTATACTCGCCTTTATCAGTTCAGTCATTGCTTCCGTAAGGGTGAACGTGGCAGACTGCATAATCCCGAATTCACTCTGCTGGAGTGGTACCGCATCGGGGCAAATTATATGGACATGATGACAGATGCCGAGTGTCTGGTACTAACTATCGCCCGCGAACTGGGATATGGCAATTTACTTCAGTATCGGGGGAAAACAATTGACCTCACTATTCCCTGGCCTCGTATCACCGTAAGTGAGCTTTTTCATCGGTTGGCAGGTTGGGACCCGGTGTTGAATCCTGACTTATCCCGTTTTGATGAGGATATGGTCGTCAGGGTCATTCCTCACCTTAATCCCTATCGCCCTACCATCATGCTGGATTATCCTGCTCCGATGGCATCACTCGCACGGTTAAAGCGTGATGAACCGTCAGTAGCGGAACGCGCTGAGGTATTTATAGGCGGGCTGGAACTGGCAAACGCCTACAGTGAATTAACAGATGCGAAGGAACAGATTGAGCGATTTCACAATGAGATAGAGCATATCAGGCGGGAGCAGGGGCGTACCATGCCTCTCCCGCAAAAATTCCTGGAATCGCTGGAGCATTTGCCGGAATGTGGGGGTATTGCGTTGGGGATGGATAGACTGGTGATGCTTTTCTGTGATGCGTCAAGTATTGACGAAGTCATGCCCTTTACTGTGGACACAGTATGATGCTGACTTGATTTCCAATTATTCTAAGGTGGGGGAGAAGGAGGGAATTAGAGCTTAGGTATTAGATATTAGGATTTTCTTGTAGGTGATTTTCTTCTTCCCAGGCGCCTTTGCCAATCAGTGAAACAAAGCGGCATGCCCCTAAATGCTCTACTTTATTCCCCGTCTTCAGACGCGTGAGCTTCATCAGCTCCTGGTTGTACCGCGACCCCACCGGAATCACCATCCGTCCGCCAATGGCAAGCTGGGCGACCAATTCCGTCGGAACACTCGGTGCGCCCGCCGTGGCAATAATGGCATTATAGGGGGCATTGGACTTCCAGCCGAGTGTCTTCTCAGCTATATGAACTTCAATATTCCCATAGCCGAGGATGTCCAGCGTTTTTCTGGCTTTCTCGGCTAGCGCTGGAATACGTTCCGTGCTCACTACATGTTGCGCGAGTTGAGCAAGGATGGCTGTCTGGTACCCACTCCCTGTACCCAGTTCCAACACTTTTTCAGCACCGGTCAAATCAAGGTTTTGAGTCATCAGCGCCACAATAAAAGGCTGGGAGATAGTCTGGTCGTTACCAATGGGGAGAGGTCTATCCTCATAGGCATAAGCCTGAAGTTCTTGGGGGACAAACACATGGCGGGGTACCTGTGCCATGACCGCGAGCACCCGCTCATCAGTAATCTCCCGGGCAAGGGAGTCGACAAGCTTGGCTCTGGCGATTTCAAAATCCATGAGAATGAGCCTATTAGCGGAAGACAAAGTAAAGCGCGACGATTGCTGCCAGAAGAATGAAAGTGATAACACCGATAACCTTCAGTTCGGTGCCTATATTGCTGGGTTGAGGTATCGCTTGCGCTTTCCCTGCCATACGGTTTGTTTTTATGGTTGGTGAAGCCGTCGTTTGGACCGGTTCAGGTACGCGCTCGAGTGGTTGTGCATTAGTGGCAATGGGTTGTTGCACCGGTCTGGATTTTGGAGTATATCTCATCTTACGTTTCTTTGATTTTGGCATGTGGAGTTTTCCTCTCGTGAACTATTTTGCCCTGGGATGCGCTTTCTGGTAAGTACGGCGAACGTGCTCGCTGGTAAGATGGGTATAAATCTGGGTGGTGGAGATATTGGCATGGCCTAGCAGTTCCTGCACGGCTCTCAAGTCAGCACCACCGCTGAGCATGTGCGTGGCAAAGCTATGCCGCAGGGTATGGGGTGTTACCGACACAGTGATACCCGCCGCTTTAGCATATTGCTTTAATATCTGCCAGAAGCCCTGTCGTGTCAGCCGGTCCCCGCGCCGGTTCAGAAAGAGCGCCTTCTCGTCTTTTCTACGCAATAGACGAGGGCGTGCTTCCTTGACGTATTCTGCTACAACGTTTGATGCTATCTGGTGAATCGGGATGATGCGTTCTTTGTGTCCCTTGCCGAAGCACCGGACATCGCCATCCACAGTATTGACATCCTCCACATTTAGAGACATCAACTCGCTGACGCGCATACCGCTTGCATATAGTAGTTGCAGCATTGCCTCGTCACGTTTCGCCTCCGGGGTACTGTGTTTGGCAGGTTGCGCCAGAAGGGTACGCACCTGGGTAATAGAAATAGGTTTGGGTAGCGTCCTGCCAATACTGAGCGATTCCAGATTCCGGGTTGGGTCCTCACGGAGGATGCCTTCTGAAGTCAGGAATTTAAAAAAGGAACGCGCGGCTGCTAGCTTGCGTGCCCGTGTCGTCGTCGCGTACCGTTTCTCCTGCAGGTTGAGGAGAAAACGCATTATAGCCTGCCGGTCCACGTTCGCCCAGTCTGGTATCATACCTTTCTCTTTGATGTCCGTTTCAAAGAAAGTCGCCATCTGGGATAGGTCGTTCTGGTAGGCAAAGTAGGTATTTTCCGCAAGACCCTTCTCGGCTTTCACATATGTTAGAAATTTTTCAATATCCGCTCTCACCACGGTCCTCCACACAAGTGCTTATGTCATCTATTCCAACTATATTTTAACATAACTGAAAAACATTTCAAACTGGTAGCAATAACTTGGTATGCGATGTAACCCTTCTGGATAAATTTCGCTACCTGCTCCAGAACTGTATGCGTAGAAATATTTAATGCTTTTCATAAAACTCGGCGTATATATAAAAAGCATATTGACGGTTACACTATCATGTACAATAATGAGGGGTAAGGTAGTTATATCCGGTCGATAGAGCAGTTTACATACCTTGAAAATAAATAAGAGGATAAAGCTGATGAGTGAGATGGGAACTATACAACCGGATGTCGCAAAAGGAAAAGAAAACGGCGAGTCTGAAGTTACCCGACATCGCTGGTTTTGTGTTTCCCAGTTACCCTCAGGCGATATTGTTAAACAGGAAACTGAATCGTCATCAGGCTTCTTTGAAATCCTCAATAGCGCATCAATTAGCTGGGTCGACTATGTCATTCCCGAATCCGATTTCAACAGGGAAGCACATTATGCCGCTACCCAGCTTGGCTTTAGCGAAGAACTCACCGCATCTTTTACAGATAAATCCTACGTGAAATATCGCGACATGGATACTGAGCTTGTAATGAAAGTTTCTGCTGTTCAGGTAAGAGAATACAAGGTTGAACCCTATCCATTCTTGATGCTAATGAAGAAAAACTTCATTCTAACCATACACCCCATTTATGTAGACCGGAGATTTACCAGGCTACGAAGGTATGCAGAGACAGTTCTTAAGAAAATACCTACCGATATACCTTATGAGGACAGACTGACTTTACTTCTTATCCGTATTGTTCACGAGAGCAATGACAGTAACTTCGAACATTTACGACAGATTGAAGAGCAGGGCGATAAACTTAATGAGAGTATGACAGACCCATATACCCCGCGAGTCAAACTGGGAGAGCAAATATATCAAATGAAACACGCCGTTATCACTTACCTGGATGCTCTCTGGGACACAGTGGATGTGCTTCACACCTTACGGTACGGGGATGCCGACCTAATAACAAACGATGATAAAATTCTGCAGAAGCTGGATAATCTGGTCGAAGATGTCAACCGTCAGATTAGTCTCGCAGAGCATATGTCCGAGGTTCTAGCTTCCGGGTTAGAGGTCTTACAGAGTATTTATAACAATCAGTTGCAGAGCCTCAATAATAGACTGGCATTGTTGATGACCTATCTGACTATCCTCGGCACCGCCGTACTTGTGCCAAATACTATCGCTACTGTAATGGGTAACTCCGCCTTTAATATGGGCCCTGAAGACGTGTGGTGGTATTGGATAGTGATAATTGGTTCTACATTGGTAGCAACCTGGCTGGTTTATTGGTGGGTAAAAAAGAAGGGCTGGATACCCAAGAAAATGGATTGATAGAAGCGTGACCCCCGTATAAAACTTGGTTGATAAATAGCTGGCTCTTTGATCCCTGCCCTGTTATATCCAGTGCTTGCGGCGGAAAAACCATAGCAAACCACCGGCAAAAGCTGTCATTATCGCCATCAATATCCAGAAAGCAAAATGGTTTCCTTGTTCTATGCTTCCAGGCATGTGCACATTCATACCATAGAGACTCGATATTATCAAAAAGGGCAGCACGACGGTCGCAAGCACTGTCAGCACGCGCATTATCCGCCCGAGTCGCTCATTGCTCAGTACATAATCCGTATCCTTAAAGACCTCAATTGTTTCCTTTACTTCGTCAAGCGTATCCCATATCTTATTCAGGTGGTCCATAACATCGCCGAAATATACTTCGAGGTCTCTTGTAGCGAACCGCCGGAGCTTTGATTCCAATTCACCGATAACACTGCGGAGGGGCCAGATAATACGTCGGTGGGCGATGACGTCACGACGCAGACGAGCGATTTCAACAGCCGCTTCAACATTTTCATCGAAGACAGTATTTTCTACCGCATCCGTCCACCCCAGAATTCTGTCTAGAATAGTAAAACAACGGTCAACCAGAATATCAATGATTTTATAAGCAAGAAAGGCTGACCCTTGCCCCATATTCTCTTGCCGTGCGGTATCACTGTTCATGCAGTTCTGGAAAAATTCACGAAGGAGTCTGATTTCACCGCCATGCATCGTGACTACATAATTCCTACCGATAAAAAGTGAAACCTGAGAGGCGGTGGCTATTTGTGTCTCACGGTGCCAGACCGGAAAATGAAGAACTACAAAAATATAGTCCTCATATTCGTCGATTTTAGGACGCTGGATACGGCTCAGCGTATCATCCAGGTCGAGGGCATGAAAAGGGTAGTGCTGTGCCAGATACCCGGTCTCCTGTAGGGTAGGTTTTTCGATATTCAGCCACGTCAGGTCGCCCAGGGCAACCGACTCAATATTGAGCGTTGGTTCCTGGTTAACTGCTGGTGTATTTGCCACAGATTGAACCGGCTGTTTCTGCGGCATGACCCGACTCCTCGCTCATAAGCACCTTTTAATTCCAACTCAATTATTTACAGAATTTAACAGCTAGCATAACTGAGAAAAGGTAATATTTTTATCCTTTCGTTCCTGAAAGGGGAAAAGGAAAGGTCAGGTTACCCTGTCATGTACGGCAGAAGAATGCTATCACACACCTTCTTGCCTGAACTCCCGCTCTCGGCGCGGTGGTTGAAGGCATACCCGACCTTAAAATAACTTCAGTAATTAACCAGCCGGAGCCGCATCTATTCTTCCGGCTCCGTTACTACCCCCCGCTCTGTTTGCGATAGTGGACATTCCATTTCATGCACAGGTCATTGATATATTCTTTGACCTCAGGCTTGGCACCGAGATAAAGCTCTGCCAGGAAGCCATGAAGCAATTCGCCGCCACTCATTCCCGGCGATGGCTCGGTTGGTCCCGGTAGATTGATATACACAATCTCGGTCATCTGCTTCTGATATTCAATTGCAGAACCCATTAAAATCCTCCTTAATCCTTCAGGTTTCCTATTATTATAGTCTCAATTATCAGCTAAAACAAGTAGGTTATTAACTTCTTTCATGACAAATTTTAGAAAATTGGTTTTAGAATAATTGCGAAAATATACCCAAGGATAGCACAGGCAGGGAAAGTGATGAGCCATGTCATAACGATTTGCGCAGTCACACCCCATCGCACCGCTGAGAACCGCTTGGTGGCGCCCACCCCCATTATTGCCGTGCCGATAGTGTGAGTTGTACTAAGCGGAATGCCCATTGATGATGCCAGAAGAATCGCTATACTAGCCGAAGTTTCAGCAGCGAAACCCTGGACTGGTTCCAATCGCGTCATCTCAAAACCCATCGTTTTGATAATCCGCCATCCGCCGGTACATGTGCCGATTCCCATAGTAACGCCGCACACCAGGACAACCCACATCGGTATGTGGAACTGGGCTGTCATACCGGATAAATACAGGGCGAGCGCAAAAACTCCCATAAATTTCTGTCCGTCATTACTGCCATGACTGAATGCCATAAAAGCCGCCGATAGAATCTGCAGTTTTCCGAACACTTTCTTGATGGTAGCATTACGAGCCCGACGGAATATCCAGTAAATTGACAACATAAGTAGATACGCAATTCCGAACCCGACAATAGTAGAAAGTCCCAGACCCAAAAGCACCTTCTGCCAGCCTGTCCACAACAAAACAGAAGTTCCGGCAGCCGCAAAACCAGCACCCGCCAGACCGGCGACCATCTCGTGCGTTTCACTGGTGGGAATACCAAAATACCAAGCGGTCATTGTCCATACAACAATGGTGAGCAACGCCGCGGCGATGGTGTGCAGACCTATCGCCTCGGGTCTAACAATGCCAGTGCCGATTGTAGTAGCAACAGCAGTGCCGGTTATCAGTACACCCAGAATATTAAGTACACCTGCCATGAGCACAGCTTTTCCGGGGGAAAGAACGCGGGTAGCAACAACTGTAGCAATTGCATTGGGAGCATCGGTTAAACCGTTGGTGAATTCAGCGGCTAAACAGAGAAATAGAACAATGCCGAGTTCCAAACTCATTTAAATCTTTCTAGATACAAAAAGTCTGATTGTCACCATCATTTAGCGTTAGGAGTACTTAATTGCCACACCCTCAAGAACGTTAGCGACGTCTTCACATCGGTCGGTAGAAGTTTCCATGTGTTCATATATCTCACGCCACTTCATAATGTAAACCGCGTCGGTAGAATTGGCAAATAATTCCGCCAGCGCTGCCCGGTAGATTCTATCAGCCACATTCTCTAAACGGTTGATTTCCACACAGTGCTTGAGCATCTCCCTCTGGTCAAGTTTTTTATGAAGTATTGCCACTGCTCGCTCTACTTCAATGGCTATGTCCACAATGACATCTGAGAGTTCTTTTGCCCGCTGGGTCGGCTCCGAGACGCCATATAAAAGCATGGCGTCTGCCGCCGAATGAATGAAATCAGTCACGTCATCCAGGGTGTGGGAAAGCATAGCGATATCCTCGCGGTCAAATGGCGTGACGAATGTCCGGTGCGATTCTGCCGCAATCTGATGGGTGACATTATCCCCTTTATGCTCCAAGTCGGCAATAACGGCTATTTTATCTTCTACGTTTGTCCAGTTATATAACAATTCCTTTAATTTCTTAGCTACTTCGACTGTATTGTGAGCACTCTCTTCAAAAAGAGTAAAGAACTTACTATCTTGCGGGATAAAGGACAGCTTCACCTGTGTTGCCTCCTTACATGTGTAAACTATTACCGCAGGCTTTTGTAAAGCCCACTTGATTCTATTTTAACCTCTAGTAGACTTGCCGGTTATGGGCTCTTCGTGCTCGGTACTTTCTGCGGCACCAACTGCGGGGTGGTTCTGGACAATTTCTCACAGACTTTGCGGAAATGGAGACCGTAGACAGAGAGAATGAGGGATAGAGGGAAGAATTTTGGCCGTTTGAAGAGCACGGGGAGTATAAACCGCCAGAAATATTTCCTGCCTTTATCCACCACACCGAGAATCCAGAATGACCTCACCAGCCCGACGATATGATAAAAACGTACCTGGTAAAATTTGACCTCATAATGCCGGGGTTTGAATTCCTTGAGGAATGTCTTAATGCGCTCGTAGAAATACTTGGGCGCATAGATGGTGTTCATAATTTGTTTATAGCCGTTGAGAAGCGTGTCAAGGTGCATCTTCGGGACAAAGTTAATCGAGCAATCCGTGTTATCACCGGTACCTTTTTTCAGCAGGCGGTTCTCTTTCTTGAGTCGTTCGTAAAGACGACTACCGCGCGGCGCATTGAGCAAACCCACCATTGCGGTGACGATACCGCTCTTTTGAATGAACTCAATTTGTCTCTGGAAAATCGACGCGGGGTCGCTATCAAATCCAACAATGAAGCCGCCCTGGACTTCCATACCATAGGCTTGAATGCTTTTTACCGCCGCCACCAGGTCGCGGTTCTTGTTATGGAGCTTGTTGCACTCAATCAGGCTCTCTTCATTTGGCGTCTCAATACCGATAAACACGCGGTCGAAGCCGGCTTCTACCATCAATCGCATAAGTTCCTCATCATCGGCAAGATTGATGGAAGCTTCCGTAAAGAATGATGGAACGAATTTCCTGGTCTTACGCCACTCTATCATCGCTGGCAGTATCTCTTCCTTAAGCTTTCTTTTATTGCCGATAAAATTGTCATCGACAATGAAGATACTACTCTTCCAACCCGCACCTTGAATAGCTTCGAGCTCATTGATGACCTGTGTCGTGGTTTTTGTCCGTGGTGTATGACCATTCAGGGTGACGATATCACAGAATTCACAGTCATAAGGGCAACCGCGACTATACTGGATATTCATAGAAGTATACCTGCTCATTTTAATGAGAGACCATAATGGGATAGGAGTTTTGGTGATATCCGGTCTCTCTTTAGAGGTATAGATATGTTGTGCCTTTCCCGCTTCGAAATCTGTCAGGAATTTTGGGAGTGTGATTTCAGCTTCGTCAAGCACAAGATAGTCGACCTCGCCGAATTCCTCATATTCCGTAGTGAAAAGAGGACCACCAGCTACTACCTTTTTGCCGAACGCTTTACAGCGGGCAATAGTGGCTGTTACGGATTCCCTCTGGACTACCATAGCGCTGATAAAGACATAGTCCGCCCATTTAATGTCCTTATCCTTGAGCCTTTGGGCATTCATATCAATGAACTTTTTATCCCATTCTGCAGGTAGCATGGCGGCTACGGTCAGAAGCCCCAGCGGCGGGTGTGTGGCTTTTTTAAAGACCACCTTCAGAGCATGTTTAAAACTCCAGAAGGTATCGGGGTATTCAGGGTAAACGAGTAATACTTTCAAATAAGGCTCCTCATCGGGTATTTCTTAAGTTTCTGCAAGCATAAAAACTCTAGTGTAAGTATAGTCTCTTCTAGGGGTATTGTCTATATCAGTTATCGGAAGCTAAGATTAATGCGTAGATGAGATTTCTGAAACTAACTGGAGCTGAGTATCAAAAGGTAGAACCGCCAAGGATTTTGACTTGACTTTTCTGTTGATGGTATAACTCAAGAAACCCTCTTAGCGGGTAAACTCTCGTGCGTGATTTAAGAATGTGTTGTAGCTTTGCAGGATACGGCTAAACTCCTTTTCCCATGTTCCCGAAGTCTCCTCAAACATGACTCCTATCACTTTTAAGGCAAACAGAGTGGCTTGGATAACAACAAATATTGTTGATTTACCCAAATCGGAGGACAACATCCCACCAAAAAATGGGTATTTCACTACTCTTTCGCTAAGTTTTTCCGTTTCGGGACCAAATGTTCTGGCAGACAGCGATTCTAAGTTTGGATGAACAACACGAGATTGATGGTTGTAACTGTCTTGAAGCATTGCTAAGATTTCACTTTTTCTACTATCATTTCCTGATGCTAAGATATCGCTTAGCTTCTTCCGTACATCCTTCTGCTCTATCTGCTTCCCAGAGAAGAATCGCTCAGCTTCATCCTTATCTGCAAAGAAAAGATAACAGCGGGTTATTCGCTCATGAATGCTCCTTAGTAAATCGCGACATTCGGGGAAGTATCCAAACATAACAGCGTGCCTTGCGAGAAAAAGATAATTCAAAGCTGAGTTAGCCATTGCAGCAGCAGCTTTCACAGAAACGTTATTCTTCCACTTATCTTCATTGTGGTAGCCTCCTCGTAACGATGTAACAAATAATGTGAGAGCATCGTCGAGCAAAGCAACTTCCTTATTTAGTTCTAGCTCCGCCTTTTGATAGTTCTTTTTATCATCGTCAAATATGCCCCTGACAACTTGGCGGGGGTCTGAGGTTAGAAAATCACTACGAACATGCCAGAACTCACCTTTCATACAATCTCCGTATGACGAAAATCTTTTTGGTGAAGACCAAACTCGAAACTATGATAATTCAACAAATTAGGGAAATCAAGGTGCGGGTTCTACCGATTGATAACTTCTGTAGGTTCTTCTGAAGCTAAATGGAGCTGAGGGGATTCGAACCCCTTACCTCCTCGTTGCGAACGAGGCGCTCTCCCTACTGAGCTACAGCCCCACACAATAAATATCTAATGTCAAATATCTAAATTCTAAACCTTAAACTCTAATATATAATCTGTTCAATTCTTAGTCTTGACGTCATTTATTATAGCATATCCACGCCTGTTCCCTTAGTGTATTTGGAAAACGCTGGTGGATAAGGAAGATATATGATTCTACGGGATGGTCACTATGAGAGCTATGGGGCAGTGATCTGAGCCTGTAACCTCGGGCATAATAGCCACTTTTACCAACTGGCTCCTGAGGTTTTCCGTGACAAAGAAATAGTCGATTCTCCAGCCGACATTCCGTTCTCTTGCCCGCGACTTCATATCCCACCACGTGTACTGTCCCGGCTCTTTATTGAAATGGCGGAAGGTATCAATATACCCGCGCACTACCAGCTTGTCCAGCCATGCCCTTTCTATTGGTAGGAAGCCGGAAATCTTTGCATTCTCTTTAGGCCGGGCGAGGTCGATTTCCTGGTGGGCAGTATTTACATCACCGCAAATAATGAGCTTTTTACCATCTTTACGGAGAGGTTCGATGTAGTCCAGAAAGGCATCGTAGAAGTCCAGTTTGAACTTGAGGCGCTCCGCACTTTGTTTGCCGTTGGGAAAGTAGATATTGAACAGGGTGAAACCGGGGTGCTCGGAAACAATAACCCTGCCCTCATTATCAAACTCAGGCACGCCAAAACCGTTCTGTACTTTCGCAGGTTTTCCCCTGCTAAAGGTAGCGACGCCGGCGTACCCCTTTTTCTCCGGGTAATTCCAGTAAGTATGATAGCCCGGTGGCTTGAGTAGTTCTTCAGGCAAGTCTTCCGGTGTGGCTTTTGTTTCCTGAAGGCAGAGGACATCCGGCGCTTCACGCGCGAGCCAGTCCAGAAAACCGCGCTTCATGACTGCCCGAATGCCATTCACATTCCAGCAAAGAAGCTTGACTCTGCTCATCAAATGCTCCTAAACGCCCAGGTACTTCTTCGCCAGCCGTACCAGAAAGTCCGATTTCACATGGAGACTCTCGATGTCCAGTTTTTCATCCTTACCATGAACGGAAGCTTTCATCGCCGGGTCGATTTTGAAGGTCATCATCCCGATGCCGTAACTGGGGATGCCCATCTTCCGCATGTATCGTGAGTCCGTGGCGCCGGCGCAAATGGTCGGTAGCACCGACACTTCCCCGAGGCACTCCTTCAGTGTGTCTGTAATAAGACGGTAGGCATCTGTATCTGCGGAAGAAAGGGTCGGGGCATGATACTGGATAGTTTCGATTTCAGTATCGCCGAGGATGGATTTCAATTCGTTGAGGACATATTTTTTATTCTGGCCGGGTAGAATCCGTATATCCACCTCCGCCTGACAGCTATCGGGAACGATATTGGTTTTCATACCGCCATGCACCACATTCGGGGAGATGGTCATGCGAGTGATGGCTGACAGGTAAGCGGATAAAGAGACGTCTTTCAGGTGAGAGAACAGCTCGTTAAGGTTGCCGTCATTAACCTCCTTGCGAAAGCCGGTAAGCTCCGCAAGGGACTGAATCAGGTGTTTCACCTCCGGTGTCAAGACTACGCGCGGCGTGTAGTTCGCCAGGCTGTTGAGTACCTTCGCCATTTTCGCGACGGCATTGTTTGGCAGGTAGGGTATAGAACCATGCCCGGCAACACCTTTCGTTTTTAGCCTAAGCCACGAAGGTCCTTTTTCCCCGACACTGATGAAATGGCATGGTTTCCCATTTACACTGACCGGAGCTTCTGCCCCTTCGTTGACCGCAAAATCCGCCCTGATTTTATCCGGGAAATTCTCGGCAAGATATTGAGCGCCCATTTTGCCACCAGTCTCCTCATCGGCGGTGGCGGCGAAGATGAGTTTCCCCTTCAATCTGGTGGTCTGTGCCAGGGTGAGCATGGCAAATGCCTCGGCGGCAACCAGCCCTTTGCAGTCCAGTGCGCCACGTCCGTGGACAAAACCATCCTTAATCTCGCCGGAAAAGGGAGGGAAGCTCCAGCCATCGGATACAGGCACGACATCCGCATGGGAAAGGTAGAGGAGACTCCGTTTACCTTCTCCGAGTGTAGCAATGAAACTGGCGCGCCCCGGGCTGGATTCGATAATTTCGCAGGGTATTTTCTGCTGGTCAAAAAGTTTTTTCAGGTAGGTGGCAACCCCAATTTCTCCGCCGGGCGGATTAACGGACTCTATACGGATGAGGTCGGAGAGGATGTTTTCGATTTTCACACTCACCCTCCTTGCTTGGCAGTCTCCACCAACTTTTGCCCCCACTGAAAAGCCTGCTGTAAAGTTTCAGGGTGCTTGAGAATGGCGCCCTTTTCATCAATGCCGCTCACCAGTAGTTCCCCGGCATAATCGATGTTGATGACATGGAACCATGTTTTTGCAATAGTCACCGATGGCTCAAACATATTCTTCAATCGTGTCCCGGATACCGAGAGAAAAAATCCCATTCGCTTTTTCACAGGGGACAGGGGAGGGATTTTCAACACGTATTTGCGTGCCCAGAGACACTGACAGCGGTCTATCATCGCCTTCAGGGGTGCGGTGATGCCGGCAAACTGCACCGGCGAAGCCAGTACGATGACGTCTGCCTCAGCCAGTTTATCGTAAATCTTCTGCATATCGTCCTGGATAAGGCATTTGCCCTCTTTAAGACAGGAATCGCAGTGCACGCAGGTACTGAACTTCAGGTTCTGCAGGACGATTGTCTCCACTTCTGCCCCTTTGCTTGCGGCGCCTTTTAGTAGCTCGGCAAGCAGGAGGTCGGTGTTCCCCTGTCGACGGGGACTGCCGGCAATAGCGAGGACTTTCACAACAATTTCTCCCCAATGATTTTGATGACAGCCGCCTCTCGTTTATGCATTACCCGCTTGCGACCCGGTGTGTCGTGGTCGTAACCGAGCAGATGAAGCACGCCATGGACAATCAGAACCGCTATCTCTTTCTTCACGATATGCCCGTGTTCTTTTGCCTGTTTCTTTGCCTGCGGGTATGAGATAATGACCTCGCCGAGGCGGAGGGTGCTATCCGGTGGGGTGATAAAACCGCTTTCATCGCTATCCGACTCCGTCATGGGGAAGGAGAGGACATCGGTGGGGGCATCCTCTTCAAGATAGAGACGATTCAACTCTCTGATTTTCTCCTGTCCGGTAACGACCAGTCCGATTTCAATCAGCGGATTGACATGCTCGGCAAGAAGCACCTGTCCGGCGACTTTTCTCAGCCAGACGGCGGTGAGCGCGTGTTTGAACTCTTTATCAACCAGTACGCCGATTTCCACTCGTGGTGAACCATCGTGGTGAACCATCTGTGCTAATGATAACACGAGAAGGGGACAGGACTGAAACTGGCCAGTAACAACAACAGTTTTCACCCGAAAAACAAATTGTCATTCCCGAACCCATATCAAGTATGGGGCAAGCTTTGATCGGGAATCCAGAGATTGCCACGTCGTCCCGACTTCGTAGTGGACTCCTCGCAAAGACAATCCCGTGGAAGCCTTGACATTCCTTTCTTCAATCTCCTATACTGCTAAATGATAATCGTTTTCATTTGGACGTCTGATGAAACTCACGGAAAGAAAGATTACCACCACGCTCCGCCGGCATGGCTATAAATTAACCCCTCAACGTCAAGCAGTCATTGACACGATTGTTGCTAGCCAGGACCTGCTCACGCCTGCCCGTATCTATGAAAAAGTGAGCTGTGAGCACCCGGATATCGGGCTGGTGACTGTCTATCGCACACTGGAGCTTCTATCACGATTGGGATTAATTTGCGAGCTTCACCACGGGAATAATTGTCCCTCCTACACCGCCAGTAATCCAGAACACCATCATCACCTCATCTGCTCGGGTTGTGGGAAAGTGGTGGACTTCACCGGTCACGACCTTGTGTCGCTGGGAAACAGGCTTGCCCGTGAAAGCGGTTTTAAGATTCAAAATCACGTCCTTGAGTTCATCGGTGTGTGTTCCGCTTGCCAGGAAACTAAATAATTATTCTGGAGGTGTTATATGGCTTACGCAGCAAGTTCCGGTGGAGCAGCGGCCGCAGCAATCGCGCAGGCAATCAAAGCCTCCGGCGCTATTGTTCGGGTGGAGCCGGGCGATTTCAATAGGATACTCTCGCGTACCAGCAAGCCGCTGGTAGTAATCGCGAAAGGTGGCTTTTTCAAACCCAACTATCGGTATCTGACCGCTTACAAAGGTTTGATGTTCTTCACAAAATCTCCCATGGAATTAATGCTCCCTGGTGATGTGGAAATCATCACGGCGAGGGAAATCTGGATTCCGGGATAGTAAAAACATGCTACATTTAATTTCCGATGAACTGAAGCACCACGCTCCTTTTACCGCCCTCGGCGCAGTGAGCGGCATTATCATCATGCTGGTAATTTCCCTGGCAAACATACTGCCGGAGGTCAACCGCGTCTCGGAGGCCGTTTTCTATGTCCTGCACCCGCTCCATGTCACTTTCAGCGCGATTGTTATCACTTCGCTTTACCGCAAATATAAGCCGGGTACTGTCTGGCAAGCCATCGTTGTTGGTTATATTATCTCAGTGAGTATGGCGACGCTCAGCGATTCCCTGATTCCTTACCTCGGTGAAGCCGCCCTCAGTTTGCCCCAGCGTGAGCTGCATATTGGTTTCCTTGAAGAGTGGTGGCTTGTCAATCCAGCGGCTCTCCTGGGCATTCTTATCAGTTTTGTGAGACCAGCAACTAAACTCCCTCACTCGGCACATGTTCTCATCAGCACCTGGGCATCACTATTCCACGTTATTATGGCGCTGGGTGCCACTGTGACCGCCGTGCAGTTCATTATCATTTTCGTCTTTCTCTTCCTTGCCGTTTGGATTCCGTGCTGTCTCAGCGATATTGCTTTGCCGTTGGTGGTAGTTGGCAGACAGTTGCCCCACGAGCATTAATAACCTATAATCTTGACTGGAGTAGACATGACAATCAAAATCACCACACTCAGTGAGAACACCGCCTCCGCCCCGGACCTGCTTGCGGAATGGGGACTCAGTATCCTCGTTGAAATCGATTCGCTAACTGTCCTGCTGGATGCTGGGTCCAGCACCTCCGCGGCTTATAATGCCGGAATACTGGGAATCGATTTGAAGAAAGTCGACCATATTATTCTCAGCCATGGGCACTTCGACCACACTGGCGGCCTGCAGAACGTCTTGCGTCTGATGAGAAAGAAGGTTGAAATCGTTGCCCATCCCGAAATGTGGGGAGAGAAATACAGCCGTCAGAACGAGACCACTTATCGTTATATCGGAATTCCTTTTCAACGCCCGGTGCTGGAGTCACTGGGTGCCAGTTTTAACCTCTCTCGAAGCCCGGTGAGAATCACCGATGACGTCATAACCACCGGCGAGGTACCGGAAATCACCGAATACGAACAGATTGAGCCAAATCGGTTTTTTGTAAAAGAGGATAATGAACTCAAGCCGGATGCTCTGCCTGATGACCAGGCGCTCATAATCAATACGAAGCCCGGATTGGTGGTGATTCTTGGTTGCGGGCATCGCGGGCTTATCAACACCTTACGCCAAGCTCAAAAACTGACCCGCCGGCAGGAAATCCGCATGGTCGTCGGGGGTTGTCATCTCATCGGAACGTCAACAGAACGGATCCGGTTAACACTTGCCGCATTGAAAGAAATGGATGTGCAAAAAATTGGCGTATCGCACTGCACCGGTCTACCGGCGGCGGCAATCATGGCACAGGAACTGGGCGATCGCTTCTTCTTCAATAATGCTGGGACAAGGTTAACGCTGGATTAGAAGATGTCAATGAATCTTAAAGTTCAACTGGCGCCGAAAAACAAGAGGGGACTTACGCTCATCAACCCGGTGATAACAGCTTCGGGTACGTTTGGCTACGGGATGGAGTATGAGCACCTGTTCGATATTCAGAAGTTGGGTGCGATTGTCTGCAAAGGCACCACGCTTGAGCCGAGGGAGGGGAATCCCCAGCCACGCATCGTAGAGACTGCGAGTGGCATGCTCAACTCCATCGGATGGCAGAATATTGGCGTGGAAGCACTCATTCGTGAAAAAGCGCCGGTCTGGGCGAAGTGGCGTGTGCCGGTTATCGTCAATATTGCCGGTAAAACCATTGGTGAATATGCACAACTCGCGGCGCGTCTAGATATGGTGTCAGGGGTAAGCGGTATCGAGGTCAATATCAGTTGCCCCAATGTCAAAGCCGGCGGCGTCGAGTTCGGTGCTGATGCCAAATCTGCGAGTAGGGTCACAGCAGTCGTGCGGAAAGCCACCACCCTGCCGATAATTCTGAAACTCACTCCTACCACAAATGACATTATAGGCATTGCGAAAGCGGTGGCGGAAGCAGGTGCCGACGCCGTTTGTCTAATCAATACGCTTAAGGGTATGGCGATTGATATTAAAACACGCCAGCCTGTACTCGGTAATATCTTCGGAGGGTTATCAGGTCCTGCCATCAAACCGGTGGCGCTGGCGATGGTCTATCAGGTGGCAGGTGCGGTGGATATTCCCATTATTGGGTGCGGTGGTATTGCCACAGCGACGGATGCGCTGGAGTTCATTATAGCTGGCGCGACCGCTGTTGAAATTGGCACGGCAAATTTCTGGAACCCGCGCGCCCCGATGGATATTCTGGAAGGAATAGAAAAATACCTCCGCAAAGAGAAGATTAAAGATATCCGTCAACTGATTGGCGCCGCACAAGAAACAAAACGATAACCATTGCGAGCGCAGTGAAGCAATCTCTGCAACCTGCTCGCTTGGGGAGAAAAGAACCTGTCCACTATAGAACTAATCGATACCCATGCCCATCTCGATATGAAAGAGTTCGCCGGCGACCGTGATGAGGTCGTTACCCGCGCACTGGCGATGGGCGTCACCAGAATAATCTCAGTCGGTACGGATATCGCTTCCAGCGAGCAGGCGATTGCGCTTGCCGAAAAGTATCCGCAGATTTATGCCGCCGTTGGCATTCATCCACACGATGCCGGTAGAGTCGAGAGTTCATACCTGACCCGTCTTGCGGAACTGGCAAAGCACCCGAAGGTGGTCGCCATCGGGGAAATAGGGCTGGATTTCTACCGCAATTATTCACCAAAAGAAGCGCAATTCAGCGTACTGCGCGGGCAATTGGAACTGGCGGCGGAGTTAAGTCTGCCCATTATTATCCACGCCCGGCAGTCAGCGCGGGAGATGATAGAAATCCTCAGTGATTGGGTGAATCATCATAAAGACCTCTCAGGCAAACCGCGAGGAGTGATTCACTGCTTCAGCGAAGACACGCCGACGGCGCGGAAGTACCTGGAATTGGGCTTTTACATCTCTTTCCCTGGCTTTGTCAGCTACCCGCAAAGCCGTGCACCAGCTGTAGCTAAGACCATACCCATTGATAAAATTCTGGTGGAGACGGATTGCCCCTTTCTGACACCGCAGAAATACCGCGGTAAGCGTAATGAGCCGTCTTATGTGGCACTCACAGCAGAAACACTGGCAATATCTTTGGGAATGCCTCTGGAGAAATTCGCCGGACAAACAACAGAGAATGCACAACGACTATTCAAATTCTAATATCTAAGTTCTAATCTCTAAACAAAGCTCAATTCAAATGGCAAAAACAGAGAAATTGGTTAGGATTCTGGTACAGGTACATCCGGGCGCAAAGCAGAGTGCAGTAGTGCGCCTTGAGAACGGCGTCTGGCACATAAAAATTGCCGCGCCGCCTTTAGAAGGCAAAGCCAACAAAGAGCTTGTAGAGTTCCTCAGTGCAGTGCTTGGTGTGAGCAAGAGCAGGATTACGATTGAGAAGGGCACGACAAGCCGCCGGAAACTGATTGTGGTGGAGGGGATGACGGAGGTGGAGGTCACAAGAATACTTTAGACCATTTGACACCCCTGAATTTTCTGTTGTATTATTCAGATAAATCAGAATATTCAGAGTAATACACTCACCACAGGAGGACTGACTATGGCGACCAGAACAAAAACGAAAATGGAGACTTGTTGTGCTCCAACCGCAGACATGGCGTGCTGTCAGGTGGAAGCAATCGTTACGGTGGATGAGCGCGGCCAGATGGTTCTCCCCAAAGAAATGCGGGAGAAGGCAGGCATCCACGCCGGTGATAAACTCGCACTTGTGAGTTGGGACAAAGAGGGTAAGACTTGTTGCCTGCTGCTGATGAAGACGGATGAACTGGCAGGTATGGTCAAGAATATGCTAGGACCGTTAAGTAAAGAAATTTTCGGATAGAGGAAGCAATATGGTAAAGAAAACTGAAATCAAGAAAATTGTGCGCGAAAATTATGGAGCCATCGCCCGTGAAGCCGCCGCTTGCGGTTGCGGTCCCGCTACCGGCTCTTCATGTTGAGATGGCAGTACGGCTGATGTAATCAGTCAAGCAATCGGTTACAGCCCGGAAGAACTACAATCAATTCCCGAAGGCGCCAATCTGGGGCTGGGGTGTGGCAACCCGGTAGCGCTTGCTTCGTTGAAACCGGGCGAGGTAGTGCTCGACCTGGGGGCGGGGGCAGGTCTGGATTGCTTCCTTGCGGCGAACAAGGTGGGTAAGACCGGGAAAGTCATCGGGGTGGATATGACGCCGGATATGGTAGAGCGGTCGCGTGAGATTGCGCGCAAGGACAAGTACACGAATGTCGAGTTCCGTCTCGGCGAGATTGAGAATCTGCCGGTCGCCGATAATACCGCCAATGTCATTATTTCTAACTGCGTCATTAACCTTTCGCCCGACAAACCACAGGTATTCAAAGAGGCTCATCGGGTACTTAAACCCGGCGGCAGGCTCATGGTCTCCGATTTGGTGCTCCTGACTGCACTTCCGGATGCCATCAAAAAATCAGCCAGTGCCTATGTGAGCTGTGTTGCTGGTGCGGCACTGAAAGACGACTATCTGAAGGCAATCAAGAAAGCCGGATTCAAGGAAGTAAAGGTAGTGGAAGAGAACGCACTACCACTGACCATGCTGGTGAATTCTCCGGAGTTGCAGGAGATGGTTACGGAAGCTGGCATTACCGGAAAAGAGCTGACGGACATGGTACACAGCGTTGTCAGCGTGCGGGTGCAAGCAACCAAATAAACAAATAATATCTAAAGTCTAATCTCTAAACACTAGGTAATTGTTTGTTACTTGATAGTTGATATTTGGTGGTTTCAGGTAAGTTAGGCGTTTCTGAAACTGCGTAGAATCTCTTTGAATCCCGGTCTTTTCCCGTACATCAACAAATAAGTTCTGAAGAGCTTGGTTGCCAGTATAAAGCATCCGATGATAGATAATATTAGTATCAGAATGCTGACCGCCAGTTCCCATATTGGAATTTCAGATAAACCAAGCCGGACGATAACGGTAATTGGTGCTGTAATAGGGATGAAAGTAAGTATCTTGACTCCAATACTCTCGGGGTGTTCCATAATGAGAGGCATAAAATAAATCGGTATGACCACCGGAATCGTAAACAGCGTTGACACCTGTTGTCCCTCACGCGATGTCGGACTGATAGAACCAACCCCCGCCATGATGACTGCCAGGAATAAATAACCCAGGATGAAATATATTATCCCCAATATCCAGAAATCGAGAGATATATTCAATACCCCAATCACATTCCCAAAGTTTGCAGAAGCCATCCTCATCAGGAAATTTGCAGAGATGAGCCAGGCAATAATCTGCACCAGTCCGGCGGCGCCTAGCCCGATAACTTTGCCGGCTAGTAGTTGTTTCGGAGAAACAGAGGATAGTAGAATCTCCATCACGCGGTTTTCCTTCTCTTCCCCAAGCCCCTGTAATAGATAGCCGGATGAGAAGAAGATAGACATCATTAGCAGGATACTGAAGATATAGGGCAGGATTAGAGCCGCAAAACCGCCCTGTCGTGAAGCTATTTCACCGGTTCTGGTTAAGGTCGTGCTTAGGATGTTCATCGGGGTTTTAGCACGCTCTATAATATCCTCAGCATTGCCTTTAAGCAGATTGCTCAGCAAGAAGTTCCTGATTGCTGTCTGCGTTGTTCCCCCCGGCTCCACTTCATTTTTAAGGGTGTACCTCTGTATTAAACCGGTCGAGATATAATTCGGAGCAATGACAAAATATTCCTTGATGTCTCCATTCAGTAAGGCACCTTTTGCTTCCTCTTCCGTATGAAAAGAGACAAAGTCTATTTTTCCCTGGGCAGTGTTCTCGTTAAAAATCCCGACTTCATCAACGTAGCCGATGTTTTCTACCTTTGCTGTCGGCTTTATCATGCCGGGGATTACTTGGGCGGCTAATAACCCCAGAAGAGCTAATACCGGGAAGGCAAGGGTCAGTATAATAAAAGCCCTTCTCTTTATAGTAGTGAAGAGTTCATGTTTAGCTAACAGCAGGGTCTTGTTCATGCTCGTCACCAACAACTTTTATGAATATTTCATTCAGCGAGGGTGTGGACAATTCAAAACGGTTTACTACTATTCCCTTTTTTATTAGTCGCTCTAGAAGCTGTTGTGGTGTGGTCGTTGTATCAAGCACCAGTTCGATTGCTCTCTTCTGGTTATGCCGTTGCATTACGCCCTCTATCTTACCCAGGTCGCCATCACATTCTACAATTACCGAATTATTGCGGAACCTCGATTTAATATCAGCCAGCCCTCCATAGAGAACTACCTGTCCTTTGTTTATCATCAGGATACGGTCGCACATCTCCTCAATTTCATTCATGCGGTGGGTACTCATAATGACTGATTTACCCTGATTCCTGAGTTCCAGCATCATATCTTTTAGCAATTGAGCATTAACCGGGTCCAGACTGGCAGTCGGTTCATCCAGGATAATCAACTTCGGGTCGTGGATAACCGTCACTATGACCTGAATGATTTGCCCCATCCCTCTGCTTAGTTCTTCAATCTTCTTGTTTTTGTGTGCCAGCATTTCAACGCGTTTGAGCAAGTCGTCCGCTCTCGTCCGTGCAAGCTGGTTGTCCATACCCTTAAGTGAGGCAAAGTAGATAACAGAGTCGATAACATTCAGTTTCCGGTAGAGCCCGCGCTCTTCCGGCAGGTAGCCGATGCTATTTTTACTGGTTTCTGTGAGCTTCTCACCCAGGATTTTAATGTCACCGGAATCAGGCTTGATGATATCCATTATCATTCTGATGGTAGTGGTCTTACCCGCTCCGTTAGGACCGATGAGGCCCAGTATCTCACCCTGGTTGACAGTAAAGGAGACATCATTGACCACGGCTCTATTACCGTAGGTTTTGGTGATATGATTAACTTCAACAGAGAGCATTCGGAGCCTTTCTAATGCTTCTAGCAATCTGCCATTTATAGTTATACCACTTTTTCAGTTCAGATTTCCTGTGTATTAATTCTGTCTTGCGTCGGTCAAGATAGTAAGACCCCCTCCCGTGGAAGCAGGGAGGGGGTCAGGAGGAGAGGATGACTCGGCGATATTTATCTCAGTAGCGGCTCTGCCTCTGCCAGGAATCCGACCATCTCGTCGGCGACCTTTTGCGCTTGTTCCCCATATTCTTGTAATAGCGTTTCCTTTACCCACACGTAGAACAGGTAGCGTAGACAGCGGCGGTCTTCCCGTTGCGATAGTAAAAACTCAGCGTGCTCGCGGTTGATGCAAATGACGCCCTCGTGCGGGTCATACCAGCTACGATAGATAGCCTTTTCCTGCGAGGGTGCGGCAATTTTAATGCCGGGAGCGCGGCTCGGTCGGGGCACAGCGTGCACCACTGATTCCACCAATCGCGTCTGTACGGGTACTGGTTCGGCGGCTTTGTGTTCCTTGCCATTACCTTTCACTTTGACTCCACCCAGGGGCTCCATCCCGAGTTTCTCCAGTAAGCCCTTTTCACGATAACGCAGGAAGCGGTCAATCAATTTACCTGCTCGGGAAAGGATGATACTGAACCGTCGCTCCTGTGATTCGGCACTGACTTCATCGATGAGCAATTTAATCTTCGGTTCTACTTGGCGAACGGTCTGCACGAAGCTACCAAAAACCTGGTCCTGTACCAGGGCGGTTTTGTCTGCAGTCCGCTTGAGTCGGTCATAGCGAATATAGCCCTCAAGACGCTGATCGAGCCAGGGCAGGATTTTAAAAGCCTGCAGATCGGTCAGAGCGCAGACGCGTGTCCCACCACGACCATATAAGCTGATACTGGCATCCGGCATTTCCCAGGGGAGAACGTATAACTCGACGTATGCTGAGCCGGCACGCTCAACATGCAGATGAGTTGAGAGTACTCTGACACCGCGGAAGCGTTGGGGATGAATCTGCTCGAAAGTATGGTCGTCCGAGATTGACATCGAATATAGATTCGAGCGTAAATCATTAGCGAACTGCTGGCCCAAGTATTCCTTGATACGCTCCTTGGATAGTTGCCCGGCGATTTCCGGTAGGATACCATCCAGATAAGCAACAGTGCCGCGGTCCTTATGCTGATGGTCAGGGCAATTCTTTACGATTTCGGCATGACCGCTTTTCAACCACTTGCGCTTGAGCACGAGACAACTGGAAGGAGTACCCTCTTCGGCTGTTGAGGCAAGATGCAGTTCTTCAGCGATGAGAGCAAACGCGAGCAAGCCAATGCCCTGCTCACCCCTCAGGGCTGAGTTCAGCTTCTCCGAGCTCCCGATTTGCTGAAGTACCTGGCGCATCTTCTGTGACGCCATGCCGACACCGTTATCTTGGATAGCAATGCCTTTCAGCACCCGTCCAGTGGAGCCATTACTCCCGACTGTCTGGTAGGTCAGCTTGATAAGGATTTGACTTTCGTCGTTGCCTACCAGTTCGATGGCATCTGCCGCATTTTCCACGAACTGCTTCATAGCTTCCTGCGGACTGCGGCAGACGTGCGATAGTACCTCAAAGACCCCCGGACCGGTATGGAGTTTAATTTTTGCCATTTGCCACCTCCTGTGACCTCATTCCCTTGTGCCGTTTCAGAAAAGAGACGGTTTATTTATCTCCTGATGGGCTTTTTCATTAGCTACATTCCAGGTAAAGCCCTGACGGCGGTACTTAATAATAAGCGCGATAGGGCGGATACTCTCCTCTGAAAATTGCCTGACAGCTCTTTGCTTCAGTCTCACCTTATTCGAATGTACAATCCCCTTTTTTTCGAGATAATGAATTTCGTCTATGGAAGCCCCTGTCTGTCTTGCCAGCTCTGTGATACGCAACATTACACGAAAACTTTCTAGTAATATTACACGAAACTTTACCTGACTATATCACGCTATTTGTAGTTTGTCAAGCGTGGGGAGGCAAAAGTGATAGACTTTGCTTTTAGCCAGTGTTTCGGAAGTGATTATCTGGAGAATATGTGGCCCTTCGAAAAATCTGCCTTGCAACCCCTGTTGTGTTTCCAGTAAGCTGTTACTCAGAATTAGAGATAAGCTCGGAGCAAGTTTATATTCGGCTATTTTCAGTTCCCGTGCTAATACTTAGCCGATATGACAGCGAACTACCAGATTCATAGGAGGCCATCAGATGGTTGCTTGGACTGAGTATATTCAAAGGGATGTGCCAATCCCCGATTGGCCCTACCCGATACGCTACGGGCATGAGACTGAGCTTAAGACCGATGTCCTGGTTCTTGGTGGTGGAATTTCCGGATGTCATGCCGCGATTAATGCCAGACGAACGGGCGTGAAGGTCCTTGTAGTGGAGAAAGGGGCGACAAAATGGAGTGGCTCCGGAGGGGCTGGAGTCGACCACTGGATTGCCGCCTGTACTAATCCATGTTCTAATATCACTCCCGAAGAGCATACTGAGGTCGCGATGCAAAGTTCCGGAGGTTATGATTGTGGACCCTTACGTTACGTTTCCTGTCAGGAAAGCTGGGACGCGCTTCTTGACTGCGAGCAAATGGGCTTACAAATCCGGGACATCAATGATGAATTTAAGGGCGCCGATTTCAGGGATGACAAAACTAAATTGATGTTCGCCTATGATTACAAGAACAAGATAACTCTGCGTGTTTACGGGCATAATGTGAAGCCCTTGCTGTACCGCGAAATGAGGCGTTTAGGCATAGATATCTACGACCGGGTTATGGTCACCAGCTTGCTGACAGAGGGTGGTAAACAAGGGACAAGAGTTATCGGGGCGACTGGTGTTAACGTGCGTACCGGTGAGTTCTACATTATCAGGGCGAATGCCACAGTGCTTGCGACCGGTCTTCCCGGACGGATATGGACGTTTTCAACGGAACTGCGAAGTACCTTTCGCGACTTCAATAATGTTGGGGATGGGTGTGCCATAGCTTGGAATGCCGGTGCAGAATTTGCCAAGATGGAAACCTCTTTCGGTGAGAGCGGCGCATTTTCTTATATTGAGTACGCAATGGGCAATTCCCACAATACCTGGTATGGATGTCCAATTGTGGATGCCAGAGGTAAAGAAGTCCCTTGGTTTGATAGGGACGGCAGAGAGTTGAAAACGGTGCCGGAAAGATTCCAGCCGGCTCCCGGGCAGAGATTCATGCTTGGGCTGGGTGAAAGAGTGCCGTCTGACTACGAAAACCAGGTCAATTCATTAGCGCCAGACTTACCGGAGCGCATAAGAAAAGGCGAGTTTATATTACCTCTTTATGCCGACCTGTCCCTTTTGCCGGAACATGAGCGTCGCGCTATATTCGGTCTGATGGTTGGTAACGAAGGCAAGACCCGTATCCCTGTCTATGATGTCTTGACCAAGGCTGGTTTTAACCCGGATAAAGATCTGCTACAGGCGCCGGTAATGTCCCCCGAAGCCTACGAGTCGCCTAACTTTTGGTCGGGGATGGTTGTGCCACATTGGCGTATCTGGGGTGGCGGCGGTCTGGTGGTTAATTGGGACCTTAAAAGTAATCTTGATGGTTTATACGCCGCTGGTGGCGCCATCTTCGGTTCTGGAGCACATGCCAGTGCCGCTGCCAGTGGAAGATACGCAGGTAGAAAAGCTGCCGCCTATGCCAAGTCAGCGTCTGAGTTAATTGTCGACCGTGGTCAGGTTGACCGAGAGAAAAATCGAGTTTATACTCCCTTGAAACAGAACAAACATAACATCGGCTGGAAAGAATTGAATGCCGGAATCTGCCGGATTATGCAGGACTACTGTGGTGAGTACCGAAGCGAAGAGACGCTCAGAGCCGGTCTGAGATTGCTCAAAGAACTTCGAGAATCAGAGACATCAATGCTTTATGCCGCAACTCCACACGAGTTGGGTCGCGCGCTGGAATGCCATACCATCATAACCGTCGGTGAGATTGTTATGCAAGCTTCCTTAGCCAGGAAGGCGAGCAGTATGTTTCTGAACCTCTCCAGATTGGACTTCCCGACGAAGGATCCACCCGAGTGGCAAAAACTCCTTCCCATTAAGCTGATGGATGGTCGCGTTGAGGTTGGCGAATTACCATTTAACTACCATTTGCTGTCCCCGTATGCACCAACCTACCGGGAGAACTACCAGCTACATTGTGGCCTTTAGCTGAGAGGATTATATTCAGGAGATAATTCAGATGGACCGAAAAGTGTATATGGTGCCTAACCCTTCCACTCCAAACAACTCAATAGAGTTTGACCCAAAGATATGTAATGGATGCAACCAGTGCGTGGAGATATGTCGGACGGATGTTTTGATGCCAAATCCCGAGAAAGGGAAGACGCCGATTGTTTTGTATCCTGATGAATGCTGGCGCTGTGGCTGTTGTGTTCAAGAATGCAACCGTCCGGGAGCCATTACAATGATACATCCCTTGAATCAAAGTGTAGTGGTAAACTGGAAGCGCAAACAAACGGGCGAGAATTTCCGCCTGGGAATGCTCAACCCACCACCACCAAACATCAGACCACCGTCAGGGTAAAATAACAGGGGACCGCGATCCGTCCTATATGCAAGGGCGACTGAAATATTTGCTATCGTTAAAATTGAGGTATTAGCCGCTACGGATGATTGCCAAATGCCACCATGCTTATTTCATTAGGTAGATGATTTCGATTATTGATGGTAATTTCGAAGACTGATGTTGTTATGCCAAGCTTAGGGATAAAGGAGGATAGTAGCGATTTTCGAATGACCAAAATGCAGTTCTTGATCTTACCGGCGGCAATTTGATCAATGACTTTTACGAACCCCTGTCCACTGAGTTCTAATTGCCCGAGTTCATCAACTACAAGGACGTCTGATGTTACCCCTTTTTCTATTGCCCGAATCCCGAAATCAATGCCTTCAGGATTAAAGAAGTACATTGCAGTGCGAAGACCCTGGTATATGTTATGGGTACTGGCAAGGTCTCTTATTTCGCCGGTCTGAATGTCTTCAATGATAATATCTTCGTTCCGAGTTTTATAAGTAACAATGCCGCCACAGCTATATCCACGACTCCGGGCAATCTCAATTACTTTTTTACAGACAGTGGTTTTACCAATGCCTATGGTGCCAGTTATAATAACGACCATCGCTCCAGCTAAAGCCCGGCGATAACAGCCAGGGCACTAAATCCCAGGCATAACAACACGGTGGACGCCGATACAAAATAGTAAATGGGCTGACGTGTTAGTATCCGAGGTTGTGTGTCCACCATCTTCTTACCTGCCAAATAACCAAGGGGCGCCAACACGCCAGAGAAAACTGCTTGGACAACGCCGTTCCCTGTGATAAATTCTCCGATACTTTCTATACCCAGGCGAGCAAAGATGGGAGAGTGGGTTACATAGACCGCAAAATAGACATAACCGATAGCACTTATGAAACTCGCCAGAACTGCTACCCACACGCCGACATAGATATTCTTCTCTACGCGGTCCATCATAAAGGCCACTACCAGGGTAAATGCCAGTGCTTCTAAAGCAATCGACATAGCCGGGTTGATAATCTGGACAGAACTGGCGGGCACGAATAAAAGCCAGGCATTGAGCCATTTGAATGAAGCCGCAACAATACCTATACCCGGTAAAATAGCCGGCTTTCGGTAAACGGCAAGCGCCACGCCCATAATAGCCATGCCGATGCCGCTCATTATGGCACCCTTGTTAGGGAATATGATTAAGTTAAGTAAGCCACCTAATGTAGCTTCGAGACATCCCCAGATGGACCCGAATACCAGAACGCCGATGATAAGGCGGGTTAAGTTACTAAACTTGTTTTCAGCATTTTCCGTCATTATCTTTCTCCTCATGTTACTAAATATTTATTAGTTTTTTCTTGAGACGATACACTCCGTTATTTAGTTCAAAGTGCCTCTACGCGGCATGGAACATAGCGGTGTATAGGTGTCCCAACATGGTCTCGATTCGTATTCTTCGTTAACCGGTTAACATTAGCACCGTATTTCACACCATCATAGACCAGACCGAACCCGTGGGGAATGATAACCTGCCCTTTTCTAGCTTCCATTGTCACCTCCACCTCAACAGTCTCCTCACCAGCTTCGGTAATAACCTTGACCATTTGTCGGTCAGTAAAGCCAAATTTTTTGGCGTCTGCTGGATTCATTGCCAGTGTACATGCGCGTCTACCTTCGTTCCATGCCGGATCCCGCATTTGCGTATTGGCATTCATGTCCATGTGCCGCCCTGCCATCAGAACTAGGGGGAACCTCTCGTTGCTCTTGAGCTGTTCTTCTTCATCAACGGGATTAATCTTCTTTATCCAATCGTCCACCTCTGAATTATAAAGCTTGATTTTCCCATTCTTGGTCGGCAGTCGCTCAATATTCTGATACGGATTGTATCGGGATGGGTCACGCACGCCCACCAACACACCTTCAGGATGCTCAATTATAGCCTGATATATGTCCATGCCCTGATAAGGGCCTACAGCGAATCCTGCTCTTGCAGCCTCTTCCTGGATCGCTTGAGGTCTTTGCAGAAACGTGGTGAAAAGACTGGCTAAATGAGCCGAACCGATTTCATTGCCCAGAGTTTTTGCAGCGATATACTGCAAGACTCTACCACTCTCCGGATTTTTTTGTAAATAGTCCATCAGTGCATCCCTGTATTCCCTCGTGTTGCCACTTCTAGCAGCCTGATAAAGGGATTCAGGGAGCTCGGGTATAAGTCCTATGGCATCAGCCAGAAGTGTAAAGATCTCGCCAGCCTCTTTTTGTTCTCCTTCTGCCTTAACAACTGGTCGTCGTACCCTGGCATAAACTTCGGTGCGACTTCCACCTGCCGGGGCGGCATCCCATTGTTCATAAGCTGACTTGGACGGAAGAACGTAATGGGCAAGGGTAGCCGTCTCGCTCATTACCATGTCGGTCACAACCAGTAAGTCAAGGTGGCGAAAAGCCTGTTCATATGATGTTGTGTCGGCGTAAGAACGTAATGGATTGGATGCGAATGTAAATACTGCCCGGATACGCTCCGGATGATTATTCAAGATCTCTTCCTGCAAAACATTGGGAGGGAACATTCCATTAATCGCAGGTATGCCCGTTGCTATCGTCCGCCACATCCTCGGGTCGTTTGTATCTGACTCGGCTCTCCCGCCCACCAGTAAATTCCCGCCCGGCACTGAAATGCGACCGCAGACAGCCAATAACATGACCAGTAGATACGATAACAGCGCACTATGTCGACCCATCAGGATTCCCAGGTCATCCCGTATGCAAGACCGGCGCGTAACAAACTCCCGGCAGACTTTATAAACCTGGTCATAATCCAATTCACAGACCTTCAATGCGGCTTTTATATCGAAGCCGGCAAACCACGGGAGTATCTCATTGAATCCATCTACATACTTATCGATATATTTCTTATCCAACATTCCTTCGTTGAGGATAATCGCAATCATGGATTTGAGTAATAGCGCATCGGTACCTGGACGGAGAGCGAGATGAATATCAGCAATTTTCGCAGTTTCAGAAACACGTGGGTCAATCACCACCAGAAGCTGCTCAGGATTCTTCGACATTCTCGTCAATCTTCTCCGTGCCTGCGGGAAATTGTGACTCATCATGCCATTCCACCCGACAGCCAGTAGCATATCGGCATTCTCAAAATCGGATGCTAACCCCATACCCTGACTTCCCAATGTCAATCCGTGTGCCCAGTATCGACCGGCAAACTCCTGGTTGGCAGCTGAGTAGTTATATCGCAAGTCGAGCCTTCGGAAAAACCGAACGAAGAAAGGAATACCGTAGGTGCTACCTCCTCCGTTACTATTCAGCGAAGCTATTGAACGCGGCCCATGTTGTTGAAGTATGTCCTTGAGTTTTGCGGTAATCTCACTGATTGCCTGATCCCATGATATCCGTTCGAATTTGTCTCCCACCTTCTTCAATGGATAGAGCAATCTGTCGGCATTATGTTGGAAAAAAGCAATATTCATCCCCTTCCGGCAGACATATCCTTCGCTGGTGGGATTATCCTTGTCTGGGCGGACTTTTATAATCCGGTTAGCTTCAACCTGAACTTCCAAACCACACTGGTTACCGCACAATACGCAATTTGTTTTCTGCCATGACACGGACTGTTACCTCCTATTCAGCAATTACCTGACTAAAGCTACGGCTTTGACTATTCTTTCGATACAATCGTCATCTCAGAATGTAAATACGGTGCTTCACCCTGACAGCCCAGACAAATATCCCCATCGGCTTTTGGATAGCCTTCACCACACGATGGGCAAACGGCAAAAGTGTGTCGACGACTGGACTTGATAGCATCCAGGTCAACCATTACTTTTTGAACAGCCAGGATTGACGTCCCGGCAAGATTAATCTCGGTAATTAATGCATTAGAATCCTGTTCTTTCTTTGGTTTCAGTTTGAAAAGGAAAGTATTAATCGCAGGCCAATCATCAAGTTTCGTGCTATCCACATGTACTCGTACACCGTCTCCAGTATATTTTTCGAATAACGATAGGGCAAACCGGCCAAGGTCGATAATCCTAAGCCAGCCATTACCTACCGTACACGGAGTAAGAAGTTGAATGGCATCCGGAAGACAGGCACGGGTTTCACATATGGCGTCAAAAAACTCCCCTTTTGGAAGATTTCGGTGGGCTAAGTCTACCAAAAATCCACCAAGGACCATTCCCGGTGCTACATGCCCGTGGAAGGCTTTAACCATCTCAATGTATTCATCATAAGTGCGACCGCAAATTGTGATTTCAGATATAGCACTCTTAATCTGCATTTCACCACCTCTGCTTTTGCTACTATGTCTCTCCTTACTTGAAACGGTTCCAAAGTGGGCAAGTGGTCAAACCCGGCTCAATGTTTTGAATGTAGTTGTGCTATTTCGTCTCGTACTCCGAGTGTGTGCAGGAACTCCTCGATAAGTTCGGGGGTGCCATCTATGTGCATTATCTGTGCAAGCTTTCTCCGCTCATCTCGGTTGACGGCAAGGAACGTCGCCCATGCTTCAGGCGAGGTTACTATTGTTACATCGGGATTTTTCACCTCACCCTCTCTGGCTGACCAGCGCTCACCGTTATAAGACAGAGTATAGGGACCACCGGTGGTAAAATTAAATAACCAGTTCCTTGGTTGTAACAGTTTTCTGCCGCGATTATTGAGGGAAGACGTCAGTGTTCCAACTGCCGACTCCGGATGTACTACCTCTCCAGGGAGTGGTGGTCGCATCGCATACCGAAGACCCCAAGACCATAAAGCCTCTACTACTGGACGAAGCTCCTGTCCTGCCGGCGTCAATTTGTACCAAACCTCACGTCGGTCTTGCCGTTGCTCCCGTTCGACGACTCCAGCTTCTTCCAACTCACGAAGTCTTAGCATCAGCCATTTCGGTGTGATGTTGCTTAGGTAGCTCAGTAAATCGGTGAACCGCTTTGGTTTCCGTAGGAGGTCTCTGACGATGAGTAAAGACCACCTATCGCCGACCACCCCAAGTGCGTGTGCTACTGGACAGTAATATCCGTATATACGTGCCATAATTTACCTTTCTGATAGAAACTTTCTAAAAGATACCAAATTATATAATCTGTTATCTCAGGTGTCAAGTGGGATTACCTCTTTTGGGGCATCTGAATATATAGGACGAGATGCCTTTACTGCTGGCTTTTAACATGCGATGACTCCAAGAGTGAGTGGTAATCATCGACGTTATCAATATCTTTGACTATGTTTTCATCATTAATATCAACTTCAATAGCAAGTCTCTCGTGAGCACTGAGAACGGCTCTCAGACTCCCGTCTTGCGTCCATTCTGCAATAACGGGTGCCAGGCTCATCGGAATAAGGGGTGGATGCCCGCGCTTGGTACGGAATACCGGATAGATGATTTTGCCCGGGTGCTCACTATACGCCTTCTGGAGACACTGAATAGAAGATGTTTTGACTAGAGGAATATCGACCGGCATGACAAAAAAGGCTTCATACCCCGGTTTGAGGGCGCGTACTCCGGCTTGAACCGAGGTAAACATACCATGCGCATAATCTGTATTTTCAACGAATGTAACTTCCCTGTTTTTCAGTGCTTTTATTAGTTCCTGCCCGCGATAGCCGACCACGACGTGCACTTCGACTTTACTCGTTAGAAATGTCACGATCAGGTGGTCGATAATCGTTTCTCCGCTGATGGTTAACAAGGGTTTGAATTGTCCCATACGGCGGGAAAATCCGGCGGCTAGAATCAGCACAGCGAAGGGTTTCATGCCACCAATCTCGACCTCTCCTTAATCAATTGAGCCACAATACTCACGGCGATTTCTTCCGGTGTTTCACTTCCTATAGCCATCCCGATAGGGGAATGCACGCGTTCCAACTCTTGCTTTCTAATTCCTTTCGCCAGCAATGCCCGGTAAACAGAGTTACGCTTCTTACGACTACTTATCATGCCGATATAGGATGCCTGCGTTTTCAGCGCCTGCTCCAGGACCTCCTGGTCATATTGATGTCCCCGTGTCATGATAACAATATAAGAGTCCTTATCAATTTCCACTCCCTCCAGCGCCGTGCTGTAATCCTTGATAACATTAATCTGTTCGGCGTTGGGGAAACGTTCCGCATTGGCAAATTCGGTTCGGTCATCCAGCACCACGATGCGAAAACCTGCCAGTGCGGCGATATGAGCGGTCGGGACGGCAACATGCCCGGCGCCCAAACAATAGAGCGTCTGCAACTTTTTTATCGGGTCTACTACCACCCGCGTATCCCCTATGGGAACAATAGTCGTGGCAGAAATATTGCGTATTTCAGAACTGAGCATTTCAAGATGGGATGGTGACAGAACAGCATCTCCGAATGATTTACCATCGGGAAATAGCAATGAATGGCCGAGGATACTTATTCCCATCTTTGTGTAGCTTACATAGCTGAGGAAATAAAAACTGGTGCCTGCCATGACCGATTTATACCAGCAGCGGAACAAACCAATATTCTCCTGGCTATCCGGAATATAATCTAGAAGCACAGTCGCTTTCCCACCACAAATCATACCGCCACTATATGCCTTGCTATCGTCAAAATCAAAATCCATGAATCGCGGTTGGCTGGTAACTAGAATCCTCCTTGCTTCCTCGGTGGCCTTAGCTTCAAACAGACTGCCACCAATCGTGCCATAGCTTTTCCCATCCGCACAGACCACCATTTTTGCCCCACGATGCCGGGGTGATGAGCCTTGTATATCCACGATGGATGCCAGCACAACAGGATGGCCGCTTTCAAGCTGTTCATATATTGTTTTGGGAATGAGTGTATCTGTATTCATGTCACCCGTACTTCTGATTAACCGCCGCTAATCACAGCAATTACATGAAGTTCGTCATTGGTTTTTAGAATCTTATTGAGACCTTCCTTGTCGAATGTAACCATTTCGACGTCATTGATACTTACGAGCACTTTTAGCAGGCTATTCTGGTCAAAGAGCCAGTTGCTGGATTCCGGGTACTGCTTAACAAGGTCATCCAGGCACTGACCGACGGTGTTCCCGCTGACTTCTACAGTATCGGGAATGTCTGCATATTCCTGCAAAAGAGGAGCTATTTTAACCTTTATGCTCATTCAATGGTAAGTTTTTAGAATTCTTCAGCGATTTATATAAAGTCGTGCCAGCAATAAACGTAACTTTCTACTGTTTTCCTTGTTCCTGGATCCCCTTCAGTATGGCTTCTGGCGTCATGGGTAAGGTCTTCAGTCTGACGCCTGTAGCGCTATGGATGGCATTAGCTAAAGCTGCGAGTGTGCCGACTATTGGTGGTTCGCCGACATGCCTTAATCCATAAATTCCCGTGGTAGAACTGACTTCAACCAGCATGGTATCTATCATCGGCACATCGGTAGCTGTGGGCATACGGTAATCCAAAAATGTGGTGTTCTGCACCTTCCCTCTGTCGTCGAATACGTAACCCTCCATCAATGCCCAACCGATGCCTTGAGTAACGGCACCCTGTATTTGTCCTTCTATAGAAAGAGGATTGATTGCCAGACCGACATCTTGAGCTACCGCGTAAGAGAGTATCTTAACCTTACCCGTCTCCTTGTCGACCTCGACATCGACGGCATGCACTGCCACTGATGGCGCCGGGGGTAGCGCAGCAATTGAGCCGCGTCCAACAACGGGTCCCTCGCCCCGGAATCCTAAACTGGACCGAGCTAAAGCCGTCAGAGGTATAGATTTTGTGGGGTTGGTCTTTGCTGTCGCATGCCCATTGGCAAAGAAAATCTCGGAAGTAGGGACTCCCAGTCGAGGAGATGCCAGACGCAGGAGCTGGTCTTTCGCATCCTGGCAGGCACGGTATACGGCATGACTCAGGGAATAGATAGTCTGACTCCCGACTGATGGTGACGCCCAGGGGGCTGTGTCCGTATCCCCGACCACTACGGATACGGATTCCATTGGTACGCCAAACTCCTCGGCGACAATCTGGGCGACACTGGTGCGACTGCCCGATACATCCGTAACCCCGATGACCAGAGTGATGGAGCCATCGATGTTAACATTTACATATGCTCCCCAGCTACCCGCTGCCCCATGCCAGAAGCCACAGGCCAAGCCGCGCCCGCGGTTCTTTCCTTTAAGACTCCCTTTTTGATTCAAGTACTCTGCCATTCTTTCCAACGTCTCTTTGAAACCAACTTTTGGTAAAGTTTCCCCGCTGGGAGTAATATCGCCTTCAACAGCCGTGTTCTGAATACGGAATTGCAGAGGGTCCATACCGAGTGCTCTCGCAACGAGGTCCATCTGGGATTCTATGGCAAAGTGGGATTGAGGTGTCGATGGCGCCCGGTAATAAGTTACCGGTATCTTATTTGTCAGGACATCTAGTGCCTCGACTTTGATATTTGGAATTTTATACTGGCTGAAGGTGTTCCCTCTCACGAACATGGTATGTGACATCTCCGGGAAACCCCCGGCATCGTAAATGAATGTAGCTGATACGGCGGTAATATACCCCTTCTTGGTAACTCCTATCTTAATCGTTGACACGGAGCCTGGGGCTGGACGGCCATCTCGTAACACTTCTTCCCGGGACATTTCCATTCTGACCGGATGCTTGGTTTTCATTGCCAGCAGGGCGCAAAGAGGTGCCAGCGGTAGGAAACTCTTGCCACCGAATGCCCCGCCAATTTCTACCGGGACCAGATTTACCCGGGTAGGCGGCAAGCCTAGAAACTCGGCTATCATACCCCGCGCGCTAAAGGCGCCTTGACTCTGTGTCCATACCGTGACCCTGCCGTTTGCCTCCGCTTTAGCAACCGCCGCGAACGGCTCAAGATAACCGTGGTGAACCGGCTGAGTACGAAAAGTGTTCTCCAGAATGAGGTCGGCTTCTCTGAATCCCGTCTCCAGGTCGCCACGATTAACAACCATATGATAAGCGATGTTGCTCGGTTTGCTGTCCTTATCGGTGGGAGGTCTGGCGATGAAATTGGTATATAAATTCGGGTAAATCGGAGGTGTCTCCGGTTTCATCGCTTCCAGAACATCCAGAACTGGCGGTAACTCCTCATACTCTACCTTGATGAGACCGACTGCCTTTTCTGCAATCTCAGGACTGGTAGCGGCAACCACTGCTACCGGTTGTGACTCATAAGTTACCTTTTCCTGAGCTAGATGTGCCATTTCGACCAGTAATAACGGGCTTCTGTTTTTGTATCCGGGAACATCGTCCGCTGTAATTACAGCTTTTACCCCTTCTAGAGCGCGAGCTTTTGACACATCCAGACGGCGGATGAGTGCATGGGAATATGGGCTCCGGCATATCTTGCCGTAAAGCATATCGGGCAGAGTCACATCGCCGCTATAGATAGCTGCCCCGGTTACCTTGCTGAGAGCATCTATCCTGGGAAGGCGCTTGCCGACGACAGAGTATTTCGCCATAGTCAGCCTCTCTGATAATCCGCTGCGCTCATGATGGCGCGCACAATTTTATCGTAGCCGGTACACCGGCACAGGTTACCTGCTATTGCCTGTCTTATCTGGGATTCAGTCGGGTGTGGATTTGAGTCCAGAAAAGACTTCGCGGTGAGAAGAACACCCGGCGTACAGAATCCACACTGCACTGCCCCTTCATTCATAAATGCCTGTTGTAATGGATGAAGCTTGCCTTGTTGTGACAACCCTTCGATTGTCGTGATTTCTTTACCCTCGACCTCACCAATGAGAACCAGACATGAGTTAACTGCTTTGCCATCTACAAGGACGGTGCACGAACCGCAGCTTCCGGTGCTGCAACCTTCCTTCGTACCGGTTAGTCTTAATTCATAACGTAGGACATCCAGCAGGGTAGTCGCTGGTCCCGATGCAACCTCATACTCTCTACCATTTACTATTATTTTCATGTTCCGTCACTCACGTGTTCAAGCTCACTTCGGGATTTCAATGCCCAGCATTTCACAGGATTTCCGTAGAGTCCTTCGTGTTAGTACTTTCACCAGTTCCCGGCGATATTCCGCCGAGGCACGTATATCGGAAATCGGTTTAGCTTCCTTCGCAGCTTTCTCAGCCACCTCTTCAATAATTTTCTCTGTTATGGGTTTACCAATCAGCAAGGCTTCCGCACCGTACGCCCGCAGGGGAGTAGGCGCTACTGCCCCCAGAGCGATTCTAACTTCCTTCGGCTTCTTGCTCCTGGGTGATAGAACAAGAAAAGAAGCGACACCGGTAACAGCAATATCCATCTCTTCTCTCGTGGTGTGCCTCATATAACAACCCGCCGAACGAGCAGGAGGAGTCGGAACCTCAATCTCCACCAGGAGTTCTCCCTTAGCCATACTGGTTTTTCCCGGTGCCACAAAAAAATCATCCAAATCTATCTTACGGGTCTTCTTCTGCGAGACCACTATGGCTTTTGCATCCAGACAGAGCAATGCAGGCGCTGAATCTGCGGAAGGGGTGGCATTGCAGATATTCCCCCCGACGGTACCACGATTTCTGATTTGCATCGAACCGATGACGGAGCAAGCTTGAGCCAGAATACCGTACCTCTTCGTTACTATTGAGGAGGTAAGCAACTTGCTCAGAGGTACCGCGGCACCAATGTGCAACCCTCCGTCTTTAGTCCATTCCAACTTATTCAGTTCGGGAACATCCTTCACATCGAGCAATAATGAAGGGGAAATCTGCCCCTGCTTAATCTGCAGAATGAGGTCTGTTCCCCCGGCTAAAATCCGGGCATCAGTACCTTTGCTACTGAGTAAGCGTAGTGTTTCACGCAGGGAACCGGGTTTTCTATACTCAAACCTGCCGATTGAGCGGGTACTCACAATGCAACCTCATTACCCGATGGCTCCCGGAAATATTGAGGAGTCCATCTTTGGATTGGTTCTTTGTTGTTATCGGGCGTTTCGTCTGGTGTTTATTATAAAAAAGTATACAGCATATCTGTATGATTTTGTAGCCGTTATTAATAGATATGTCACGATATATCGTATAAAACTTTAGCCTACGACTTGGCTATTGTCAAGGTGCTGTAAGTATCGATAATACTCTTGATTAAAAAAATCTTTCACAAATCCAGCGGGCAAGATGGTCTATAGCATCTTATTGTGACCCAACAATACCTTACTTCGTTAAGTCAGAATCTATTAATAGCCAGTTGTTAAAGTGCTAGTCAAGGATTTTGAAGGTCTGGAGAAGATGATATTTCCTCAGTGAAGTCCAAGGACATAGCCCTATTAAACCTATGCACCAGCAGCTGCCCGTCCAACTAACCAAATAAAACCCAATGATAATCCCGCAATAATTGAAAAGATGATTATGAGCACTCTTTTTCTTTTGGCAATACTAAATCCCCAAATGGCGGATATACATGGTGGAATAAAAAGAATGAAAATATACTTACTGTAAATATGGTGCCAAAATAATCCAGGAGAAGTCCAAAAAGAGAAAACTACTAACGGGATATATAAAAGAATAAAGCAAATTAAACCAGAGATAACACCCCTAATCTTATCCTTCTTCATCACAACTCCTTAAAAACTACCAAATTTTAATAGTTGATTCTTGAATTAAGATTTCAACATCAATAACCAGGAATAAACAAAGACATATATCCATTTAAATTTTGTACATAATACCAACCATACAGCCAGTTCTCCCATGAACCGAACTGGTGTTGTTGTCCTATATTAAAAACATTAAGCGACCAGAAAAATGCCCGCATCTTCTTGTAATCAAAAGTACTACGAACTCCTAACTGTAAGGAATACTTTCGGCAATCATAGATGCCGTTTCTATAACCTGTATCAATGGATTTGGTTATCCCCATTTTATCAGTCACTTTTCCCGCCCAAACACGAGCATCCCATTCCATAAATGTCGGATTCGTCCAACCAGAATTACCAGTTTTATAGAACTGAGTATATTGATAAGTATGCCTTAGTTCATGTGTTAGAAGATATATTAAAGTTTCAATATTGTGTCCCTTTTGCAGGGATATCGTAAAGAAAGGCGTTGTTCCGTTAATTGTATATATAATTTTATAGCATGAAGTCGACCCGCCGCTGATATCAGCAAACTGAATAACGTCGACTTGGTTCATCAATATTCCTAATGTTTCAGCATCAAGATTAGGCAGTATACTTCTTAATGCATCTATTATTTCCGCATCATTTACAGGATCAAACCTAAATTTACCAATAAGAGTATTCAGATTATCTTCATTCTCATCATGTCCACTCGGGTCAATGTATTTCAGTGGATTGTTCATTACATAGCTATACCTATTCAGTGTCTGCGGGTTAGCCGGACTCTGGACAATAGTATCTGCGCTGATAAACCTCCCAATCAGCGGGTCATAGTATCGGGCATTATAGTAGTAAAGTCCGGTTACGTCAAGCCTCTGTCCCGTAAACTTCTTGTCGGAGCTGACTGAACCAGTCCGTGTACCTCCAAATGGGAAAAAGGTAATTGAACTATCGAGGGTTCCTGTAGAGGTGGACATGACAGAGGTGCTGGATAAGCTATCTTGATGAATGTATTTCAGGGTGGTAGATTCCCGTTGAGCAACCAACTTACCGCCAAGATAGTAAGAAGTGGTAACAACTCATCACATCCATACGTATAAACCCCTTCTCCATATCCGAGTGTATCTTTCCCGCTGCTACGGGCGCTTTGTCCCCTTGTTGGTAAGTCCAGGCACGTACTTCATCCTCGCCCCGTGGTAAAGAAATTAACCAGACCCAGCGTCCGGTAAGTGACATGTAGGAGTCGCTCCATTGAAGGCTCCTCTAATCCTAGGTCATGTAAAAATTCCAGCCTTTCCTCTGGTGCCAGCTGGCTAATATTGGCTATCAAGTATTAGAGATTAGAGTTCTTTTATGCTATATTAGTTCTTACGATGCTCAGGATGAAACGGGTTACACAATCAATCTTGCTGCTCCTACTGGCTCTTGTTTCCATTGTTTCAGTAGCCTGCCCATCGAAAACGATAACGGAAACACCAGCACAAGGTAATCTCAATCTATACAACATCGACCCTTATACCCTTGACCCGGCGACTTGCAGTGAATCTAATTCCACCGAGTATATTTTTCAGATTTTTAACGGGCTGGTGCAGCTAGATGATGACCTAAACCCTGTGCCGGATATCGCGAAAAGTTGGAAAATCGATAAGGGGACGGTCTATACTTTCACTCTGCGGCAAGATGTGACGTTCCATGATGGGCGTGTTGTCAAGGCAGAAGATTTCAAATACTCATGGGAGCGTGCTTGTGCGCCGGAAACGCGGTCGCTGACTGCTATGACCTATCTGGGTGACATTGTTGGGGTGGAAGATGTGCTTGCCGGCAAAACAAAGGAAATCAGCGGTGTGAAAGTGCTCGACGATTATACCCTGCAGGTGACGATCGATGCGCCGAAATCCTACTTTCTCTATAAGCTGGCTTATGTCGTTGCCTTTGTCGTTGATAGAAATAACGTAGCGCAGGGTGGTTTGTGGTGGCGCAATCCTAACGGCACCGGACCGTTCAAGTTAAAGGAATGGAAACAGGGTACATCACTGGTGCTGGAATGGAACCCGGACTTCTACGGCGAAAAAGCGAAGCTGGAAATCGTAACTTATAAAATCCTGGCAGGCGTGCCGATGCGTATGTATGAGACCGGGGAAATTGATGCTACCGAAGTCTCGATGGATTATATCGATATGGCGACCGACGAAGCGGGGACTCTCTTCGATGAACTGGCGATTTATCCCGAACTGAGCTTCTTCTATCTTGGGTTTAATTGCACGAAACCGCCGTTTGACGATGCCAATATCCGCCGTGCTTTTTCGATGGCAGTGGACAAACAAAAACTGGTCTCGCTGGTGTTCAAGAATATGACGGCGCCGGCATCGGGTATCCTGCCGCCGGGAATACCGGGTTACAATGCCCAGTTAAAGGGGCTTGAATTCGATGTCACGCGTGCTAAAGAGCTTATTAAAGCATCAAAGTATGGCAATGTGAGTAATTTACCACCGATAACTATCACAACCGGTGGTTACGGACCTTCGATTTCTTCATCTCTGGAAGCCATTATCTACGAGTGGAAGCAAAATCTGGGTGTAGAAGTTAAGGTGCGTGTCCTTGAACCGGAGCGTTTTTTCTATTCCTTGATGCAAGAGAAGGATGAGATGTTCGACATCGGGTGGATAGCCGATTATCCACACCCGCAGGATTTCCTGGAGGTACTGTTCCGTAGCGGTAATGACAATAACTGGGGCGAATACAAAAGTCCGGACGTCGATAATCTACTGGATAAGGCGGGCATCGAGCCGGACAATGCGAAAGCCTTGAGTTTGTATCAACAGATTGAACAGATGCTGGTGGATGATGCGGCGTGCCTGCCGTTATGGTTCGGGAAGAGCTATGTCCTCACCAAGCCTAATGTCACCGGCTACAAACCCACCCCGATGGGTCTGGTGAGGCTGAATAAGGTGTCAGTCACCAATCAATAAATCCTGAACAACAGTCATTTTCTGAAACCCAGTTTCTCCGCCCCGACTCTCAATTTCTCCATAGTCCCTTAATGTTAGTACGAATGAGGGATTCGTTCATGGCGTTTTTGACAATAGGTCCTTGAACATGATACGATTGCGATACTTTTTCTGGGAGTTTACTTAATCTAATGGACATTGGGAACTGGAATGTTAGTTTTACCTGTCTTATCCCGCTTTATTTTATGACGGGGCGGGTTTGGCGTGTTTCCAGTTCTAGAGAAACCTGACAATTACTTTTATCTGAGGAAACATACTGAGCCCGAGAGCCTTTGAGTTCCCGGGTTTTTTATTTCCTTGTGAGAGATTAACCAACGATATGTTTCAATGTGATACTACTGTGATGTTGAAATAAGTTACTAAGGAGGACAAGACGATGGACCCGGCAGCAATGAAACCCTACGGGCTTGCTTTAATGGACTATCATAAAGGCAATAAATCTGCATCTTGTACCATCATACGTGATGATGGCGAGGTATCTGATTTACCCATTAGTACCTTCTTTCGTCCTGCCCCATCATTTGAATTAGAAAAAATCGCATTAGACAGATGTTATGGTCACATTCTGGATGCCGGTGCCGGCACAGGTATCCACAGCCTATTTCTACAGAAGAAGGGTTTTAAAGTATGCGCCATTGATGTTCTATCCGAGGCTGTTCAGATTATGGTAGAAAGTGGAGTAGCCGATGTTCACCAGGCTGACATCATGTCATTCTCTGTTGGCAGGTATGATACCATTCTCATGATGGGACATGGCATAGGGATGGTGGAGAACATTGCCGGTTTGGAGCATTTCCTCAGGCGCATTCATACATTGCTGAATCCAGGCGGACAAATATTACTTACCTCTGTCGATATACGTAACACTAAGAATGCTAATGACCTGTCCTACCAGCAGAAAAATTTAGAGTCTGGTAAATACTTCGGAGAGATAAGGATGCGGTTTACATATCAGGATACAACAGGACCGATTTGCGGTTGGCTGCACATCGATGCGGAAACACTAAAAGTTTACTCCTCACGCGCAAGCTGGCACTGTGAAGTGTTGCACCAGCAAGGAGATGGGAATTACCTGGCGCGTCTTTTTTAATATGTGTTGTAATGTTGTAATAGGGATATTGGCTCCATACATAGAAAATTAATCACCGGAGGTATTATATGGAATTTGTTCCGCTTCTAGAGTTTGATAATGATAGAATGGCGCTAATTGAACCTTCGATACATCACAAGAATATCAATCCACCAGAACGATGTGTCATGCCCTTTTATGCTTCAGTAATAATCAAGCTTAAGAACGATAAGACATTGGAAAAAATCTACGAACTTGAGCCGGCTGGTGTATTATTATCTCCGATTGATGTCTATAAAATTAATAGCGGAAGTGATGACGTTTCGGTTGTGTTCCCGGGATTAGGAGCGCCGCTAACCGCGGCACTATTTGAGGAACTCATCGCACTGGGTTGCCGAAAATTTGTAGCTTGCGGTTCCTGTGGAGTGCTAAAACCTGAACTTAAGCGTGGGGTTGTAGTGATTCCTAATTCCGCGGTCAGAGATGAAGGCACCTCTTTTCACTATTGCCCACCAGGCAGGACAATTGAGATGGAGCCTGAAGTGACCAGAAAAATGGAAGCGGTTCTTCAAAGACACAATGTTCCCTATGAGGTCGGTAAGACATGGACCACCGATGGCTTTTATCGGGAAACAAGAGGCAAGATAACCAAAAGAAAGGCTGAAGGTTGTATAACAGTTGAAATGGAATGTGCTGCCTTACTTGCCGTTGCTAAGTTTCGAGGTGTGGTTTTTGGACAATATCTGGGAGCAGGTGATGATGTGAGCGGTGATGTATGGGACCCGAGGCGCGTTGAAGACAGGCTGACGTTTCAGGAGAAACTTTTCTGGCTCTCGGTGGAAGCAGTGCTAAATCTGTAAACCTTTGGGAGTTGAAAAACCGTGAATAAATCTTATACAGACGCATTTAAGGGCACTGCCTGGTATTATGCGCGTTACCGTGCCAACTACCCTGATATATTCTTTGAAATGGTGAAGGATAAGTTCGAGCTCGATAGAAACGATAGGGTATTGGATTTAGGCTGTGGCACAGGGCAAATTGCCATTCCTATCTCACGATTTGTTAAGGAAGTAGTGGCAATGGACCCGGAACCGGAGATGCTGGCGGAGGGCAAAATCTTTGCAAAGAAGTATAAAATAAAAAACATCAAATGGGTTGAGGGCGGTTCTGAAGACCTGGCTGATATGTCGACTGAACTGGGAAAGTTTAAACTCATAGTTATAGGCACAGCTTTCCACTGGATGGACCGCGAAAAAACACTCGACATCCTCTATGATATGACAGAAGATGGTGGCGGTATCGTGGTGGTGGATAGGGGCAACCTCTTCAAGGAACCTGTAATCGATAAGGTAATAAAAAAGTGGTTAGGGCAGGAACGCCGTGCTGGTAGCGGATTTTATAAACAACCACTAAGACGCTATGAGGAAGTGATTAGCGAATCGAGGTTTAAGAAGATTGAATTTTGGGAGCACGAATTGTCAATTGTTAACGACATCGATTGGATTGTCGGAAATATTTATTCTTCATCAATGGCAAATCCGAATGTACTGGGTGACAGGCGAGAAAAGTTTGAGAAGGACTTAAGAGAAACTCTCTTGAAACAGAATCCGTCAGGCAAATTTACCAGTAATGATAAGGTGACAGCAATTATCGCCTGGAGATGACAATACAAACCAGCAATCATTTACAGGTACACCATCCGAGGTTAGCCTCAAAGGTTAATAACGGTGCTATAATTGAATCTGAACTGGTCATATAGTCATGAGGAGATTACGCAGATTTTTTCAATTGGTGGGGACAGAAGCTCTGATTTTGGGATCAGCCAGCGCCGGGCTGGGTATGACGACCGGAATATTTGTATACGGGAATCAAAAAACCTATAATATCATTGACCCAACATCGTTTCAAAATTTTTCAGTCTTTGCCGGCGCCTTAACTGGTCTGACAATCTGTATATTGACCGTTGTACTATATTTACTTGTCAGAAAGCTGCTACACCACGTTGGATTTCATTACCGGTTCTTTCTGATCTTCAGCGGAGTTGCTGGAATAGCTATCGGGCTCGCTACCTATGCGGTTATTAACCTTTCAGCAACATCTTATGGAGTTGTGGGGAGTGTAACAGGTTTTACTGCCGTAATCGAAGCAATTTCTTTTGCTATCCTTGGTGGTCTGGCGGGAGTATTGACTGGCGTGATCTTAAATTTAATACGAGGCTACAATTATTAGTATCTACAAAGCAGAGGCACTTGGAAATTTTGATATCGTGTAACGCCTTGAGTCTAGAATTTGCATTCCACCTTCAATCTCTGTTATAATTAATCATTAACAATTAAATAGATTTATACCGCTAGGGGTGCTCATGGGCTGAGATCTCGATGCTTGTCCCGTACTTGATACAGGATGAATCGGGAGACCCTTAGAACCTGAACTCGGTAATGCGAGCGTAGGGATGCGGCGAAAGTAAGACCAGGGAATTATTATCAACCGCAACCCTGGTCTCATTGTTTTTGGAGACTATTATGACACAACTGGAACTGGCGCAAAAAGGTATCATTTCATCCCAAATGCAGGCAGTCGCCCGGCAGGAACAGCTAGAACCCGAATTCATCCGCCGGGGTATCGCTGAAGGAAACATCGTTATTCCTGCCAATATCAACCACAAAAACCTCAAACCCTTCGGCATCGGCAAGGGTTTACGCACCAAGGTCAATGCCAATTTCGGCACTTCCTCCGACTACGGCACCATTGAGACCGAGCTTGAGAAGCTAAATGCCGCTATTGAGTCCGGTGCCGATACCGTGATGGACCTTTCGACGGGCGGTAATCTGGTTGATGTGCGCAAGGCAATACTTGCCGCCAGTTCTGTGCCGGTCGGGACAGTGCCCATCTATCAAGCAGGCATTCAGGCGATTGAACAGCAGGGCGCTATTGTTAAGATGACCGTGGACGACATTTTTTCTGTCATTGAAGAACATGCCCGTGACGGCGTCGATTTTATCACCGTCCACTGCGGTGTGACCCGTTCGGCAATCGCGGCGCTCAAGGAGCAGGGCAGGGTTACGGACGTGGTTTCCCGCGGCGGCGCGTTTATGATTGGCTGGATGTTGCATAACGAATGTGAAAATCCGCTGTTTGAAAAATACGACCGACTCCTCGAAATTGCCCGCGAATATGATGTGACACTGAGTCTCGGCGATGGTATGCGTCCGGGCTGTCTGGCTGATGCTACCGACCGCGCCCAGGTCGAAGAACTGATTGTCCTCGGCGGGCTGGTGGAGCGTGCATGGAAAGCCGGCGTACAGGTTATGGTAGAAGGTCCCGGTCATGTACCGTTAAATCAGATTGAAGCCAACGTGAAGCTCCAGAAGACAATCTGCAAAGGTGCGCCTTTCTATGTGCTCGGTCCGCTCGTGACGGATATCGGCGCGGGCTATGACCACATCACTGCCGCGATTGGTGGAGCAGTTGCCGCTGCGGCTGGCGCTGATTTCCTCTGCTATGTAACTCCATCGGAGCATTTGTCTCTGCCGGATGTTGAGGACGTGTGGGAAGGTGTTATTGCCTCGCGTATTGCCGCCCACGCCGCCGATATTGCCAAAGGTGTCAAAGGTGCCGCTGAACGGGACCGACAGATGGCGATGGCGCGGAAAAGGCTCGACTGGAAAGAGCAAATCAGGCTCTCTCTCCGTCCCGACTATTCAGAACGTGTACATAATAAGCACAGGGCGGGTAGCGAGGCATGCAGTATGTGTGGCAACTTCTGCGCTATGAAACTCGTCGGCGAATTCCTCAATGTTCCTACGACTCAGTGCTAATAAATCACAAAGATAGGAGAATCATGCCTTCTAAAAAGACAGTCCTCGATGATGTGACCATTTCCCGCGCGATTGTGGAGACTTTTTCCCGTGAGTTCCAGGAGGCAATGGATATCGATGTTGCCATTGGTGGCGCCGGACCTTCTGGTATGACCGCGGCATATTACCTGGCGAAACAGGGCGTAAAGACAGTTATCTTTGAAAAGAACCTTCGTCCTGGTGGGGGGATGCCCGGCGGCGGGATGATGTTCAACACTATCGTCGTCCAGAAAGAGGCAAAGGCGATACTTGATGAATTTGGAGTGCGCACGAACGAATATCGGAAAGGCTATTTTGTGGCGGATGCTCTGGAGGCATCCTCGGCGCTGTGTCTTAAGGCAATACAGGCAGGCACTAAAATCTTCAACCTGGTGAGCATCGAGGATGTCATGATTCGGGAGAATGATAGAATCACCGGACTGGTGCTCAACTGGAGCGCTGTGCAAATGGCGAATCTGCATGTCGACCCGCTTTCTATCCGGTCGAAGGTTGTGATTGATGCCACCGGGCACGCTGCTGAAATCTGCCACATTGTTGTCAAGAAGCTCGCCGGTAAGTTGAGAACGGATAGTGGCGGCATTATGGGTGAGAAGTCAATGTGGGCAGACGTAGCGGAGAGCAAGATTCTGGCGAATACGAAAGAAGTCTACCCTGGCTTGATTGTCGCGGGTATGTCAGCCAATGCCGTTATGGGCACACACCGGATGGGACCTATCTTTGGCGGGATGCTCCTCTCCGGGAGGAAAGCGGCTGAGATTGCACTGAAGATGGCCAAAATACGGTGATTGTCATTCTGAAGTTACGGAGTACCTGAAGAATCTAGCCTCCCAATCCTTTAACTAGATGCTTCACCGCGTTCAGCATGACAATTCAGGGGGCAAATAAATGAGTCAGTCTCCCACAGACGATAGCCGGTGGTATCCTGCATATCCGATGGTAGGTGTCGGCGCTCTTATATTAAAAGAAAGGCGGATGCTCCTCGTAAAGCGGTCTAAAGAACCAAGTAAAGGTTTATGGAGCATTCCCGGCGGCAGGCTTGAACTCGGCGAAACGATTGAAGAGGCGGTCAAGCGGGAAGTGCTCGAAGAGTGCGGTGTGCAGATTGATATTGTACGAATTCTTGATGTGATGGACAACATTCTGCGTGATGACGATGGTAGAATCAGTTACCATTTTGTCCTGATAGACGTGCTGGCGAATTACCTGAGTGGCGAACCGAAGGCAGAGTCGGACGCTGAAGAATGCCGCTGGGTAACACCCGCCGGACTTGCCAACCTCGATATGAATCCAAGACTCCGTGCCGTTATCATGCGTGCGATAAAGTAATAATTTTAGGTGATATATATTGGTAGAAGGCTGGGAACGGATATACAGAGAGGGGGGTGACCTTCAATTAAAGGTTTTACCCAAGATAAAGAGAGCATCCAAAGTCTTCAAGGAAAGAGATTACATGAAAATACTGGACCTCGGATGCGGGACAGGAAAACATAGTATCTTTCTAGCTCAAAAAGGATTCTCAGTATATGCCACGGATATTTCCTTAACTGGCATTGACATAGCCAAGAAAAAAGCTGGCTCACTAAACATTAATAACATCCACTTCAAGCAACACGATATGAGAAGCATTCCATTCTCAAATAACTTCTTCAATGCGGTGATTTGTATATGGACGATATATCATGGCAAATTAGATGAAATTCGAAAAACAGTTAACGAGATTTGGAGAGTATTAAAACCGAATGGTATGGTAATTACTGATTTTCTCTCTATATCAGATTCAACGTACGGAATTGGTAAAGAAATCGAAAGAAATACATTTCTTGGGGCAAAGGGTAAGGAAGAAGATGTGCCGCACCATTACTCTACAAGAGAAGAACTTATACGGCTCTTCTTAGAATTTCGAGAACTTAAAATCCGTCTGTCTTCAAACTCTTACGTTGACGAGAGGGGAGAGAGTTACATCAGAAAGTACTTTAATGTTGAAGCGGCTAAGTAATTCCTGCAAACTGGTTAACTTTATTGATGTTCTTGGATAAGGCTGTTAGTGCTTTGCCCTGAGCAATATTGATTTTCACCATTCATGCTTCGGATTTGTTTAGACTTGTCCTGAGCCTATCGAAGGATTTAGAAATTAGGTATTAGGATTTCCTGCTTAAGCGGGCGATGTGGTAAGCTATTAACAGACTTTCTTCTCATGGTGACTACGAAAAACCTTTACGATGTCGCTGTCATTGGCGGGGGACCTGTTGGTAGCCAGGTTGCTTACAAACTGGCTGGCATGGGCTATCACACCATTGTTCTGGAAAAGAAAGAGAAGCTATCGGCTCCGGTTTGTTGCTCCGGCATTGTTAGCCGGGAATGTGTCGAAACCTATTCCATTCCTGATTCTGTCATTCACCGCTGGGCAAACAGTGCCTGCTTATTCTCCCCGGCAATGAAATCGCTGCGTGTCTCGCGTGACACCCCGCAAGCCGCCATTCTCAACCGTCCTGCCTTCGATGCGCTCTGGGTTGACCGTGCTCAATCGGCTGGTGTGGAATACTGCCCTGACAGTGAAGTCAGGAGGATTCAATCCGGCAAGAAAACTACTTTACTTGATGTTATCCGCCGTGGTGAACGTCTGACTGTACAGGCGCGTGTGGTTGTGGTTGCCGCCGGTTTTGGTTCGTGGCTGGTGGATGGTTTGGGATTGAAAGGTGCTGGTGACTTCGTGATGGGAGTGCAGGCGGAGGTGAAGACCAATAACATTGATGAAGTTGAGGTCTATTTCGGCAATAAAATCGCCCCTTCTTTCTTCGCCTGGCTCGTGCCGACTATAGAGGGTAAAGCACTGGCGGGACTTCTTTCACGACGAAATCCACCCGCCTATCTACGCAGTCTCCTCTCAAGACTTGTTGCAGAGGGTAAAATCGTCTCGGGTGATGTGCCGTTTACCTATGGAGGCGTACCGCTAAAACCTCTGCCGAAAACTTATGGAGAGCGAGTGCTGGTGGTGGGTACTACTGCCGGTCAGATAAAACCGCTTACCGGTGGCGGTATCTACTTTGGACTGCTCTGTGCGGATATCGCCGCAAACACACTGAACCAATGCCTTTCTATAGATGACCTCTCTGCCGATAAGCTGGCGAGCTATCAGCGAGGCTGGAAACGACGATTGGGGAGAGAATTGCGCACCGGCAGTTGGGCGCGACGTGTTTTCGAAAAACTGGACGACCATCGGCTCGACCAATTGTTCGGGATAATGGAGTCGAGCGGGCTTATTAATGAACTGAGCCAGTCGGAAGAACTATCCTTCGATTGGCATGCGGATGTTGTTTCGCGGATATTTAACCACCGGTTGCTTATTAAGGTATTCCGGTCTATGAAACTGCCTTTTCATCTAGAGGAGCGCCTTCGGAAAGGGGCGAGGACGTAAAGAAGTTTTCAGTCAGAAAGGGTATCATGACGATAAATAATGAAAAAATAAAAGTAAGTCTCGGAGAAGCGGCAAGCCGTTATCTGGCAACCGTGCCGGAAGACCGGCGGGTGATTTATCAGCAAGAGGTATTAAAGTTCGTACGCTGGTTCGGGACAGAGCGGTCTGTTATTGGGCTTACTGCCAGTGAAGTATCCAACTACGCTGAAAGGTTAGCCCAGATGGATGCCGATGCCGCGACCAAAATCGAGCCGATTAAAGCTTTTCTCGCTTATATCAGGAAGGAAAGGTGGAATCCTGATAATCTGGCAACAGGTATTAAAATTAAAAAATCGAAAGCGAAAACTACCGGCCCAGCCCAGAAATTGAACCGTGAACCGATACCTATGACAAAGGCAAAATATGATGAACTTGCCGTTGAACTGAAGACATTACAGGCGAAGCGAATTGAAGTTATTGCGGATATTCAGCGTGCCGCCGCAGATAAAGACTTCAGGGAAAACGCTCCGTTCCATGCCGCCCGCGAACAGAAGGGACATATCGAAGGCAGGATAATGGAGATTGACGAAACGCTCGCCTGTGCTGTCATTACCGAAGAATCGAAAGAGAAGGCGCAGATTGTTTGTGTTGGCGATATGATTGTGCTAGAGGCGATTACGTCCCAACAGGAACTGCGCTACAAGCTCGTCAATCCTAAGGAGGTCGCTCCCTCAAAAGGCATGATTTCCACAGTATCACCAATTGGAAGAGCGGTGGTTGGTAAGACTGAGGGCGAAGTGGTGATAGTGGTAGTACCGTCAGGGAAAATGCAGTACCGTATCAAACGTATTGAACACTAGCATTGAATTCATACGTACCTGATGGTAATATTTATAACGTTATCGGATGAGGACTATGGTTGACTGGCAAATAACTGCAACGACACTTGTATGTAATGCCGTCGCTGAAGAAGTGACTGTCCTCGTTTATCCGGATTGGACAGTGAGGTGCACCGGATTTGAGAAGTACTCGAAGAGCCGCGAGGCAAGCTTGGTGTTGCTCAAGCGGAGTCTAAAGTTACGGGAAACTTTAGATTGCAAAGGTCTTGACTGCCCCACTATCATCGAGTATAAGTTGAAGCTTGAAGATGAGGAAAAGCGGCGAGCAAGCCATGCCGGAGAAAAGAAGTGACTATAACCACTGGGCGCAAAGTAAAAATCAAGATTGAAAACTTGTCACTATCCTTTGGCGGTGTCAGGGCGCTCAGCGAAGTCAGTGTCGATATTCGGGAGAATGAAATCCTTGCCATCATCGGACCCAACGGTGCGGGTAAGACCTGCCTTTTGAACTGCATCAATGGTTTCTATAAACCACAAGGTGGGAAAATCCTCTACGAAGGGCGAGATATCACTCGCATCCGTCCTGACAAAGCCGCTCAACTTGGTTTGGCGCGTACATTTCAGAATATTGAGTTATATTCCGGCTTGAGTACGCTCGACAACTTGATGGCGGCACGGCATATCGTAATGAAGCAGAACTTCATCACCGGTGCCATTTATTTCGGACCTGCGCATGGAGAAGAGATTAAACACCGTCGGGTGGTCGAGGATATTATCGACTTTTTAGAGATGGAGCCTATCCGCAAGAAAGTGGTCGGGTCGCTTCCCTATGGTATGCGTAAACGGGTTGAACTGGGCAGGGCGCTGGCAATGGAGCCGAAGGTCCTGCTTCTCGATGAGCCGATGGCGGGTATGAACCTGGAGGAGAAGGAAGATATCGCCCGGTTCATCATCGATATTTTTGAGGGTCAGGGTGATACCTATCCGGAGTCGCCCGTGCTCCGTGATGGCGTGAACTGCATTGTCCTTATCGAGCATGATATGGGCGTGGTGATGGACCTGGCAGATAGGATTATCGTGTTGGATTTCGGCAAGAAGATTGCAGAAGGTACGCCCGAAGAGGTTAAAAACAATCCGCAGGTCATCTCTGCCTATCTGGGGAAAGAAGGATAATCTGTTTCTGATATTATCGTGAGTCGGGATAGGGCACATTGTCCGGAGGAGGTGGTCTGATGACAGGTAAAGAGAAGGAAATAACCGACTTGTTTGGACAGCATGATGCCATTAGAGCGCAGATGAAATTCCTTACTAACTCGTTGAAGGAACTAGCCGTACAACCGGACTTAGGTATAAAAAAATCAGCTCAGGTGAAAGAGCAGCTACAGAGCTATTGCTATGCGCTTCGCGATCTGCGGGATGGAGTTATCACCCATATTGAGCTGGACGAGCGTATTTTCGGGGTGCATTCTACCACAGCCTCAGATAAAAGGATGGAAACAGAGCACAAGAGTATCAGAAAGCAAATCGACCGTGCTATTCAGTTGGCGGATGAAGCTATTGATGGTAAACTCAGTGGAGATGAGCTGAATCGGCGTGCTTCTGAAATTGCGGACGCAGTTGATAAAATTCGCAAACTGATTGGGACACATACTGCCAAAGAAGATAGCCTGCTGAAAGCAATGCGGTAATTCGCCTCTTGTTCATGGTGACTTACAGATTCTGCACCACAGGCTGGAATCCCCCCAAAATATTTAGGAACACTGTGGATAGCGAACGGTAAAAATTGGAGGAGAGAAAAGTAATGTCTGGCATTCTTGATGGTATCAAAGTAATTGATGTTTCACAGGTGGCGGCAATCCCTATGGCGGCGCGGCACCTCGCTGACTTTGGGGCAGATGTAGTCCATGTTGAAAACCCAGCGACCGGAGATTCATGGCGCTCATATCAGGCAGGACAGGGACCCGGCAATAACGGTGTTAACAGCGATTTCAATTACAACTGGGAGAACTTCAACCGCAACAAAAGAAGTATGACCCTGAACATGGCCAGCGAAGAAGGTCAGAAAATCATGCATAACATGGTCAAGCAAGCTGATATCTTCTTGACGAATATGAGGCCGTTTGAAATAGAGAATTTCAAGATAGGGTATGAAGTCCTGAATAAGATTAATCCGCGGATAATTTATGCGTCGGTGACCGGATTTGGCAAGAAAGGTCCTGATAGGAATGTTCCGGCTTATGATGTCACGGCATACTGGACGAGGTCGGGCTTTTCTTACATGTTATCGCAAAGAGGACTTCCAGCCCCAGGTTTCCGAGCGGCAATGGGAGACAATGTAGCGGCGCTAGCGATTGCTTACGGAGTGATGATGGCGTTATACCAGCGTGACCGGACCGGGATCGGGCAGGAGATTGATGTTTCACTTCTGCATACCGGACTTTACCAGATATCTTTTGATGTTGCCGGTTTCTTGATTACCGGCAAGGATTACAAAGATGAGAGAGAGCAAGCACCGCAAGAATTGGTAGATAAAGTGTTGGATGCGATGGTGCCTGTTATGGCTTTTTATCGTAAAGATATGATGAACCCCCTCGCCACTGCTTACTTGGCTAAGGATGGGGTGCGTATTCTCCTGATGATGCTTCAGCCTGACCGCTACTGGCCAAAATTCTGTCGAACGATAGGAGTGCCAGAAATCATCGACGATCCCAGGTTCAACACTTTTGACGGGCGTGCTGGAAACAGGGAGGCTCTTAGCGCTATTCTTGACAAGGTTTTTCGCTCAAAAACGTGGGATGAATGGAAACCTATACTAGCAGATATCCCGCACGCTCCAGCTACAACTCTTAAAGAAGCTATGAATGACCCACAGGCGGAGGCGAACAACTTTTATGTGGAATATGAACATCCTTCTAGGGGTAAGATCAAAATGCTTGCGAACCCCATTAATATGAGCAAGAATCCGGCTACTGTCAGGATGGCTGCGCCTGAGTTTGGGCAACACACCGAGGAAGTCCTGCTGGAATACGGCTACACCTGGGATGACATCATCCAGTTTAAAGAGCACCGGGTGATTGCTTGATGTAGGTTTCAAAATATAGTCTGTTTCAGGAAGCTGATAATAGTGTCTCTGGGATCTCACTTTGGAGTTTGTCTAATGATCGTCTGCTGTCATTCTGAGTCCGATGAAGTCGGACCGAAGAATCTAGTCTCCAGCCCTCTGGGTACTAGATGCTTCCCTCGTTACCCTGAGCGAAGAAGTGACTCGAAGGGGTCAGCATGACATTAATAGTCGCTTGACTTATTTTCCGCCGCACGTTAGAATCCTGCCAAATCCCACAGTGAATAGATTATCAGAGGTGTTGACATGACTATAGGCTCGAATCGTGAGGCACAAAGACCCAGTCCCATCAGTCGGGCAATGTCCGGGTGGCAACCTGCCAGAGTGTTGATGGCTGCCAACCGGCTCGATTTTTTTACCGCGATTGGTGATGGTGTGCTGACTGCTGAAGAGGTTGCTGCCAAGTGCAGTACCCAGCCCCGCCCCACCCGCACTCTGCTCAATGCCTGTGTTGCCCTCGGTTTTATGGAGAAGAAAGGCGAGCTTTATTCCAATACGGCAGAGGCTAAAGCGTTGCTGGTGCGCGGCAAGCCCACATCTATTGCAGATGGTATCGCGCATCAGGATGACCTGTGGGCGTCGTGGGGAAAACTAGCCGAAGCTGTGAAAACCAATCGCGCCGCCTCCGAGCGGTGGAGTCTGGTAGAAGAACCACAGGTGCATCGCAATTTCATTATGGCAATGCATGACGGTGCAGTAGTAGGCGCGCCATTGGTGGCAGAGACGCTCGACCTCGCGGGTAGAAAACAGCTTTTCGATGCGGGCGGCGGACCGGGCACATATTCCATTTTTCTGGTGAAGAAATATCCAGGGCTGAGAGCCATCGTCTTCGACCTGCCGAATACCATAGAAATTTCTAAAGAGGTCATTGCAAAATACGGCGTTACCGACCGCATTACGACGCAAGCCGGTAACTATTTCAAGGATGATTTCGGGCAGGGCAATGATGTGGTTCTGCTTTCTGCCATTCTACATTCGATGAGCCCGGAACGGAGCAAAATACTGCTGAAGAAAGCCTACGATTCGCTGGTGCCGGGCGGGCTGGTGGTTGTCCGCGAGGGTTTGCTCGACGATGAAGGTACCTCTCCCGTGGGCGCGGTGCTTTTCTCACTGAACATGCTCGTCAATACCGGCGAGGGTCAATCTTATTCCGGTAAGGAAATCATGGAATTGATGCAGTCGGTAGGCTTCAAGGATACAAAAGTCATTCCTTTACCGCCGGGTGCGCGCGGTTCGCTGGTGGTGGGAGTGAAGTGATAGGATGATTATCTGAAATAGATTTGATTACGGGGTGTTTGAGTTATGGTAAATGAGATTTTATTGTATATCGGTTCGGCTGTGATTTTTGTGTGGGGAATAGCCCATATCATCCCGACTAAGTCGGTGGTTAATGGATTTGGAGCAATCTCCACGGACAACAAGCGCATAATCACGATGGAATGGATTGCTGAGGGTCTCGCCCTTTGCTTTATCGGTGTACTGGTGTTTCTCGTTACTATTCTGACCGAGTCTCACGACCAGACTGCCTTTATTGTATATCGTGCATCAGCTGTCATGCTTGTCATTATGGCTGGATTGACCTTGTTCACCGGAGCCAGAACATCGATTATCCCGATAAAGATTTGTCCCGTTGTAAAGACGATGGTAGCGATATTGTTTTTACTGGGAAGTTTACTATAAATACGTGAAGATAGCTGACACCCCGGGGCGGTCGCCCCCAGACCTAGGTCACTCCCTGACCTAAAACCATATTACTTCGTTCGATAGTTCTTTTTATCACGTTCATAATCGTATTGACTTTCCACGGTATTTGAACTATATATATTAGGGTTTTGTCCTCGCATGACTACTTAGAGGAGAGTTGAACTTATGTCGCTAATAATTGTGGTTGGTGTCAATTGGGGAGATGAAGGCAAAGGCAGAATGGTCGACTACTTCGCACGGAATGCTGATTTCGTCGTACGGTTTCAAGGTGGCAACAACGCTGGTCATACTATAGAAAACGAATTCGGCAATTTCAAACTTCATCTGATACCATCCGGGATTTTCTACAAGAGTGTGGTTAACGTGCTCGGTCCCGGAACGGTCGTCAACCTTGAGGCGGCTGTCATGGAGATGGGAGAATTACGGAAGCGGGGTATTCAAATTGATGAGAACAACTACAAGATATCGAACCGCGCCACGATTTGTTTCCCATTTCACCAGCTTCAGGATGAGTATGAAGAGACGCGGCTAGGTCAGGGGATGTTCGGTTCTACTAAACAGGGAATAGCGCCGGTCTACGGGGACCGATACATGAAGTACGGTGTTCAGGTTGGCGCATTGTTATACCCTGATTATCTGAAGCAGGAGATCAACAGGTGTCTCAATCTCAAAAACAGGATATTCGAAAAGGTATATGACAAACCCGCCGCCGACCCTGAGGAGACTTATCTGTGGGCAATAAAGTACGGAGAAATTCTCAAGCCTCATATCCGTGATAGTGTAACACTCCTTAAAGAGGCACAGAAATCTGGCAAACGGGTCTTGCTTGAAGGACAACTCGGCGCATTAAGAGATATCTTCTACGGTATCTATCCTTATCCAACATCTTCATCGACCATCGCCAGTTTTGGGGCAGTAGGTGCTGGCTACTTCAGCCAGGAAGTACCTGTTGTCACCGGCGTGATGAAGGCTTTCTCCACCTGCGTGGGAGAGGGTCCCTTTACAACCGAAATTCACGGTGAGTTAGCAAATCAAATACGTGAGACATCATTCGAGTTCGGAGCCTTGACGGGACGACCGCGGCGGATTGGTTGGTTTGATGCCGTGGCATCGAGATACGGCACGGATGTGAGTGGCGCCACCGAAACAGCTCTTACGAAATTGGATTCTCTATCCGGACTGGACACGTTAAAGATATGCACGGCGTACCGTATCGGCTCTCGCACCATAGACAATTTTCCCATTACTCCGGAACTTGTCAAAGCAGAGCCTATCTACATGGAAGCACCGGGTTGGAAGGAAGACATCACGGGAGTCCGCCAGTTCGCTAAGCTCCCCAGTGCCGCCCGGGATTACATTGAAAGAATCGAACAGTTGGTGGAAAGACCCATCAGATATATTTCTGTGGGTCCGCACAGGGAGGCTATGATAGTAAGATAACTGACCATGACAAGTGGTTAGTGAATTACCTCACCCATTCATCTCTCCCTTCACCCGCTCCGCTTCCAGTGACAGTTTTTCCCATTCTTCCGTGAGTTGCTGGATTTCCGTCTTCAACTGGTGGTGCTTCTGCATATTCGCCTGCACCTGCGCGGTGTTATCGTAAAGCTCCTGTTTTGAAAAAGAGCTCTCGATTTCCATCAATTGCGTCTCAAGCTGGACCAGCTGGCTTTCGTTTTCCGCAATCTGCCGCGCAATTTCTATGCTTTCTTTCTGTAGTCTTTCCTGCCGCACGATTTTCGGGTCTTTAGGTGGTTTTGGCTTTCTCCGCGACCTTGGTTTGACGGCAATCCAGTCCAGTCCGTCGTCAACTTCTTCAATGTCCAGTTCTTCAGTTTCCGCTTGGTCGGTGACCTTTTCTTCTTCCACCACGGGCAGGGCGCCATGCTCTTTGCGGTACAGGAAGCTATCATAATCGCCGGGGAAGACGTCCGGTACGCCCGCCTGTATTTCAATTATCTTGTTGGCAATCTGCCGGATGAGGGTGCGGTCGTGGGTGATGAGACAAATCGTACCCTGGTAGGCTTCCAGCGCATCAGCGAGGATTTCCCGCGAGGCAATGTCGAGGTGATTGGTGGGCTCGTCCATCAGCAGGAAATTGCTCGGCTGCATCAATATCTTGGCGAGCGCGACACGTGCCTTTTCACCGCCAGATAAAACCGATACCGTCTTCTGGACATCGTCACCGCTGAATAAAAATCCGCCGAGTACACGCCGCAGGTTCTGCTCTATCTGATTGGGTGCCGACCTCCGCAGTTCTTCGAGGGCAGTATTCGCCGGCTCAAGCAAATCGAGCACATACTGCGCATAATAAGCGGTAACGACATTGTATCCCAGCACCCGCTCGCCCTGTTCGAAAGTGAGTACACCCGCCAGGATTTTAAGCAGGGTTGTCTTACCGGCACCGTTCGGACCTACCAATGCCACGCGGTCGCCCCGTTCGAGCGTAAGATTCAAATCGCGGTAAACGATATTATCATCGTATGCCTTATGTACGTGACGGAGATTGATGACCTCTCTACCGCTCCGCGGTGGCTCAGGGAAAGAGAAGTGTATCTTTTTGGTGGTGCGCGGGACGATTACCCTCTGCATCTTTTCGAGGCGCTTGATACGGCTCTGCACCTGCCTCGCCTTGGTGTTCTTGGCGCGGAAACGCTCAATGAAACGTGTCTCTTTCTCAATTTGCTTTTCCTGTCGTTTCGCCGCTGCCTCTTTCACCTCCAGGTCTTTCTGTCGCGCCAGTACATAACTATCGTAGTTGCCAGTGTGGTAAATGACTTCACCCGGCTCGATTGCGAGCACCTTGCTCACCACACGGTTGAGGAAAGCGCGGTCATGGGACGTTACCATCACAGCACCCCGGTACGATGCTAGATACTTTTCGAACCAGATTTGCGCTTCCAGGTCTAGATGGTTCGTCGGCTCGTCGAGTAGAAGCAGGTCGGGTTTGATGAGCAGAAGTTTGGCAAGCTCGGCGCGCATCAGCCAGCCGCCGCTGAATTCACTTAACGGACGCGTAAAGTCAGATTGCTTGAATCCCAGTCCGGAGAGGATGGTCTGTGCTTCGTGCCGCACCGTGTAGCCACCGGCTAATTCGTAGCTGTGCTGGAGTTCGCCAAGCTGGCGTAGGAGCTTATCATGGTTGTCGGCGCCGCTATCTTCTTCCAACGCTTTCTGCACGACATTCATTTTCTCGGCTATGTCGGCAATTTCTTTAGAGGCATTCTCCACCTCGTCCAGTAACTGCTTATGAGAGGTTGGATTGATGTCCTGCCGCAAATAGCCGATGGTGCCGTCTTTCCGCTTGATGACCTGACCGGAGTCGGGACTGGTCTCGCCGTAGATAATATCGAACAGCGTTGTCTTCCCCGAACCATTCGGACCGATGAGAGCAATGCGGTCTTTATCGCCCACATCGAAGCTCAGGTCGGCGAAGAGCACTCTGTCGGCATAGGATTTGGTGATGTTAGCAACACGCAGCATTTTGAATTCCCATCATTCATTATACGGAGTGGTGGGTGATAAATGAAATGGCGGGAATCCTTAAATAAGTATTCTGTTTTAAGTGCAAGCGTAGTTAGTTGGTCTAGGCTGCCTTTTTCTGCATGAGAAACGCACCCGAAAACAAAAATCCTACGCCAAGAATTATATCGATAATGCCGGTTGTCCTTATAAAATCAGCCTGTCCGATGTTTGAGCGGGTCAATCCCAGCGAGGTTCTCTGGATTGTCAGGTAGTTGTATGTAGCGCTTGGCTCAGCTTTCCCCGCCCGTACTAGGGGCTCCTTCTGCATGATTGCTTCATGCTGTAAAACAACGGCATCGTACTGGGCGTCAACCTGGTCGAGTGTCAACGGCGTAATGTCGTCAGCAATTTGTTGTTTAGCGGAGCCGGACTGCACAATAAATACTATGCCGAAGACAAGGCTAACAGCTCCTACGACAATGATAAGCAGAGAAATCCAGGTTCTCATCCGATTTTACCTCCCGTTATCTGATTTTGTGATATCTAGACGGACAATATACATAGAAGTTCTAGGTATAATAAAGCAAAAGCCTAACTGTGTCAAGTTAATGTGAGCTTTCAGCTATCAGCATTCAGCGTTCAGAGATGAATTTGAATATTGGGAATTGGGATTTGTTTAGAGTTTAGATATTCAATATTAGAATTTGTATAGATGGGTTGCAGAGCGGGGTATTTTATTCCCACTTCCGTTCATCCAGGATTTTTTGATATTTATCAGGTAGGGTGCCTGGAGTGATGAACTCGAACGAATCCATTTTCACCCGGCACGCATTCTGAAAACGGTCGTTCAGGTCGCCAATCAATTTCTGACGGTCAATGAATTCATCTTTTAACTCTACCTTCAAGGTCAGCATGTCGCGGTTGCCTATGCGTGTCACCACAAGCTGGAATTTTGAGATAGAACCCTGAGCCATAATGGCTTCATCTGCCTGCCGCGCCACGACAAACATACCCCGCACCTTTATCGCATCCCCGGTCCTACCCAGGATACCGGTAAGGCGATGCGCGGTGCGACCGCAGGGACAGGGTTCAGTGGTGTATGAAGATAGGTCGCCGGTGCCGAAGCGGATAAGCCCCCACGCCTTATTATGGAGCGGCGTTACCACAATCTCCCCAATCTCGCCAGGGTTAAGTTGTTTTCCAGTCTGCGGGTCGATAATTTCAACGAAGTATTCGTCCATCATGTGCATACCCGATTTCTGCTCACACTCGTAGGCAATCGCCCCGCCGGGTTCGGTTACGGCATATGCTTGTGATGTATTGATAGCGTAATTATTTTCCAAATCCTTTCGCACTGAAGGTGACAGCATCTCGCCGGTGAACCAGGCTTTCTTGAGAGCGAAATCCCTGTGGAAGTTCAGTCCCATTTCCTCCGCTTTTTTAATAACGGTCATCAGGAACGAAGGCGTGCCGACAAAACCCGTCACTTTGAGGTCGCGCATTGCCTGCAACTGGATTTCCGTGTTACCCACGCCGGTGACTACAACCGTCGCACCACAATGTCGCAATGCTTCGTGGAAAAGGATTCCTGCCGGCGATAGGTGGTAGGTGAATGTATTAACGACGATGTCGCCCTTCCTGAACCCCGCCGCCCAGAACGCCCGTGCAAACCATTCGATGGGGGAAGAGTGGAGCGGTTCATATATTGGTCCAGGCGAGATAAACACCCGCTCCACTTCCCCCATCGGTGCGGTTAGAAAACCGCCATAAGGAGGGTGTAGTTTCTGCAACTCTATTACGTCAGTCTTGCGTGTTACGGGGAGTTTTTCCAGGTCTTTGTATGTCTGTATATCCTTTGGTTTGATACCTTTACTGTCCATAATGGCACGTGTGGCAGGCGCCAACCGGTAGGCATGAGCGATGGCTCTGTGGAGTCGCTTCTCCAGATTGGTATGACGTTCGCGGGGTGGTATGGTTTCTTGTTCGTCATAGAATTTGCCTTGTCTTACAGCCATCGCTTACGCCTCTTGTAGTGTTTGACCTCACGGTAGCTCTTCCGCGTGCCGACCTTCGACAGTCCCATGTAGAATTCCTTGACGTCCTCGTTGTTCTTGAGGAAGTCGGCAGAACCATCGAGCACAATGCGCCCGTTCTCCATCACGTAACCGTAGTGGGCGATACTCAGGGCGATGCGGACGTTCTGCTCCACTAATAGTACTGATGTCTTTGATTCCGAGTTAAAGCGGTTGATGATGTTATAGATTTCCTCGACGAGTAAGGGTGCGAGACCTAGTGACGGCTCGTCGAGCATCATTAACTTCGGTTTTGCCATCATCGCCCGTCCGATGACAACCATCTGCTGTTCGCCGCCAGAGAGATACCCACCTATGTTGCGCCGCAGGTCTTTGAGACGCGGAAAGTAAGAATAAACCATCTCCAGGTCTTGCTTCACTACGGCACTATCTTTGCGGTTGAATGCCCCGACCAGCAGATTCTCTTCCGCGGTCAGATGCCCGAAGACATGCCTGCCCTCCAGCGCCTGAATGATACCGAGCTTGCCGATTTCCTCGGCGTTTCTGCGGTCAATCCGTTCGCCGTTCCACTCGATGTTACCGTCGGTCACCTCGCCCTCTTCGGTTTTCAGGAGACCCGAAATAGCTTTAAGCGTGGTGCTTTTGCCCGCACCGTTCGCCCCCAACAAAGCAACGATACTGCCTTCGTCTACCTTCAGCGAAACGCCGTGCAGGACGCGGATAACATTGAGGTAAGCAACCTCGATATTATTCAGTTTCAGCATTCGTTAGCCTTTTAGTAGGAGACGCAAACTGCGTCTCCTACTAAAGTTGTTCGTTTGTACTACTTAGCGTAAGTGATTAGTGGCGCCTCAATCCATCCGGTGATAGGTACGATTTTACCACTCTGTACTTGCAGAACACGGACCGACTTGGAGAGGCGATTGTCTCCTGCTGTGTAGGTCACTGGTCCATGAAGCCCACCGACGTCGTAGTTCTTGAGCTTTTTAAAACCTTGTTCTTCGACTATCTGCGGCGTCAGTTTATCGGTGCCGGCATTCTTGAGGGCGAGCCTCAAGATTTCCGCCGCGATTAGACTTTGTGCCCATGATACGATGTAGTCTGCATTGCCTTCGTATTGGGGATGGTTCTTGCGGACGTACTCGGTCATCTTTGCCATTCCTGGCACGTTCTCTCCCCATTGAACTGTTGGGTACACACCGTAGACGCCCTCAACAACATCTGCCCCGGCGAGGTCAACCAGTGCTTTAGTAATGCCGGCATGCCCTGAAGCGATAGTGATACCCGGATACATCCCCAGTTCCTTGGCATTCTTGATGATGACAGCGGTCGGAGCCGGTGTGCTGGATATGTAGAGAACATCGATATTCTTGGCTTTGATTTCGGTGAGAGAAGCTATCTCGGAACTGGTGGTGGCGGCATGTTCCTTGATATCCACAAGTTCGATGCCCAACTCTGCGGCTTTAGCCTGAGCGGCTTTCTTGGCCCCTGCTCCTGTGGAGTTATTCAGCAAGTGCAGTGCCATCTTCGGTTTGCCGGAGCCTTTCCAGATATTCTTCATGTAGTAGTTGGCGAAAGCTGTCCAGTCGTCGCCATAGTCCGGTGTCTGTCCATAAATGTGCTGGGGTGGCTGTGTCAGATTGGGTGCGCTGAACGCGACGATGCCGGGGAAGGCATCTCTGTTTGCGCTCTCCATCATAGCCGTCATCATGCCGGATGAGGCAGTGGTGAAGAACAGGTAATCTTCGTCAATGAACCTTTTCACCATAGTGACTGCTTTAGCAGCATCGTAGCCGTCATCGAGTGCGAGTACCTCAATTTTGTGGCCGTCGACGCCACCAAGTTCATTGTTGATGTACTCGATAGCATCCAGGTTAGCTGCTGCCATTGGAGCGCCTTTCTCTGCGGCGACTCCGGTGACAGGGTTGGTCATACCGATTTTGAATGGTGTTTTACCAGGGTCGATTGCTGGCGTTGTTTTGCATGCCCCCATTGTCGTGGCAATAAGCACGATGCTGACGAGCACGCCCAGGATGAGTCTAGTACCTTTCATTCCTTCCTCCATTCTTGTTTATGTTTTATTATTTAATCCGGTCCTAATGTTTTGCCGGGTGGTATCCAAACGTCTTTATTACTTAGTATGAAAATGGCCAGAGCCGGTAAGAAGCTTTAAATAGTTGCCAGCGGTGGGCAATTCCGCGCGGCTCAAGTATCAGGAAAAGTATTATTGCGAGACCAAACACCATCGGGGTAATACCAGAAGCAAATCCGGCAGGGAGAATATGTTTCCCTTCAATTAAGGGGACCAGCCAATGAGTCAGGAGGTGGTCAAGCAACTTGATGAACACCACGCCCAGAATCGGGCCAAGAGTAGTACCTAATCCTCCGATGATGATTATGCCTATGAATAAAATAGAGTCCGTAAGTGTGAAGAACTCGTAGCTCAAGAACCCGGTATAATGGGCACGTAGCGACCCTGCAATCCCTGCCATAAAACAGCCAATGAAGAAAGCGGTGAGCTTGTAGCGGAACAGGTTGATACCCATCACTTCAGCGGCAAGGTCATTATCACGGATGGCGACGAAAGCCCGCCCAACCCGTGTTCTAGCAAGGTTTTTGGCGAAAAAAATACACAGAACGGTAATTCCCATGATGAGGAAAAACTGACTCTCCTCACTTTTAAAGACAATGGGGCCTATTGATGCCAGCGGAACACTCATTCCCATGAATCCGCCGGTAACACTGTCCCAGTGGGTAATGACCCAGATTATAATGAAAAACGCCGCTATTGTAGAAATAGCCAGGTAAAATCCTTTAACACGCAGGGAAGGGATGCCGAAGATTACACCCACCAGTCCGGCGAGAACTCCACCACCGAGAAGACCGACCAGGAATGGCATCTCAAGCCGACTGGTTAACACGGCCGAGGTGTAAGCACCTACGGCGATGAAGCCCGCGTGCCCGATAGAGAGTTGCCCGCAGTAGCCGGTAAGTATGTTCAATCCTGTGGCGGCAATAATAGTAATGCCCATGAGGTTTACCAGTCCGAGCCATGTCCGGTTCATCCACAAAGGGATGGCAAGCAACATTATGAACAACCCTACCAGCATAAGTTTCTGGGTGCGGGTGCGGAAGATAGTCATATCATCGGCGTAGCTATAATTACGGGTACCGGCAGGTAAATCCATCCTATATCCTTTCTATCCTTTCTTCCCCGAAAAGCCCGTAAGGTCTGATGAACATCACAATGATGATGATGACGAAGGGTATAATCTCTTTAATACCTTGCCACGCTATCAGACGGGAGAGATAACCATCCCCGAGGTTCTCTGCTAGTCCGATAATTGGTCCTCCAATAATGGCTCCCAGGAATGAATCAAGCCCGCCCAGAATGACCACGGAGAACGATTTAAGACCGGTCTCCACAAGCCCATAAGTCACGCCTCCGATACTTGACATCAGTACCCCGCCTACTGCCGCCAGCACGCAGGCAAACATCCAGGAGCGTGAGAATATGCGGGTAACTGGTATACCACAAGCCTGTACCGCTCGCTGGTCATCTGCAGTTGCCCTCATGGCGATGCCCATACGGCTGTAACGGAAGAAGAGACTCAGTAGAGCGAAGAGCGCCAGCGAAATAATTGCCGCCCAGAGATATTGCTGAGAGACCACCGCAGGTCCAATGCGTACCGGTTCGATTGGAAATAATCGAGGTAATGCTGCCACACTGATCGGCCAGAAGAAAACGACAATGCCCTGGATAAAATATGCCAGGCCGAGTGTTACGGTGATGAGTGAGAGAATCGGTTGGGCGATGAGCGGTCGGAGAATAAGCCTCTCAACTACCCATCCCAGGAATACACCGAAGATAATCACGACTACAAAACCCAGCCACAATGGTAATCCTGCCCGTACGAGCATCGTGTATGTAATCCACGACGAAAGGAGTACAATTTGTCCTAATGCCAGATTAGCCACGCCGGTGGATTTCCATACCAGAACAAACCCGAGGGCAATCAGAGAATACACAAGCCCCACTGTAATGCCGGTGATAACATACTGGAGAAGTTCTGCCATCAGTTGTTGCACTCCATATTCAATTTGTCATTGTTGTTACTTGGTTATTGATATTTAATTGTTCTCCTGCACCGTTCTTATCCTGATACTGGTGGTTACGGTGCCCTTTCTACCATCACGGTAAGTCACTGTCGCTATTACCTGCACCTCATCCTTCCCGCCGTATATGGCGCTGATAAGGTCGGAGTAGCGCGTTTCCATGAACTCGCGCCTTATCTTTCTGGTGCGGGTGAGTTCGGCTTCATCCGGATCAAACTCCTTGTGCATCAGCACGAATCTTTTCACCCGCGCCGCTTCCGGCAGGTAGCTGTTCACCCGGAGGAGGTCTTTTTGTACCAGCTCCGCAATTTCATTCTTCTGTGATAGGTCGACAAAGGTGGTGTAGGGGATGTGGTGTTTCTCTGCCCATTTACCTACCATCGTGAAATCAATATTGACGATGGCGCTGACGTAATCGTCTTCTTTGCCGCCGATAGCCATAGCATCTTTTATATAAGGGCTGAAACGAAGTCTGCCTTCGATGTATTGAGGAGCATACTTCACACCCGACCGCAGTTCGCCCATGTGGTCCAAGCGGTCGAGGAAAATGAGATGCCCTTGCTCGTTGATATTCACAGCATCGCCGGTGTGTAGCCAGCCATCAATCAGAACTTCCTCTGTCTTTTTGGGGTCGTGGTGGTAGCCGCTGAACATTGAGTTGCTCCGTACGTAGAGTTCACCGCTGTTCATTACACGCACTTCTGTGTTTACCGCGGGTCGCCCCACACTGGCGAAATCGATTTCACCTTTGCCGTGCGAAGAAATCAAACCGGCTTCCGTGCTGGCGTAGTTCTGACGGAGTTCGATGCCGATGGCATGAATGAGGCGGAAGGTATCGAGGCTGAGTACAGAGCTCCCGGTCACGGCGAAGCGCACGTTACTCAAACCGAGCTTGTCTTTGAGTGGGCGGAAGAGTAGATAATGGGCGGGTTGATAAACCAGCCGCCAGAACAGGTTTGGCTCTTTGCCTTTAAATCTCATATCGGCAATTTTGTGTCCGACTGGCAGGAAGAAGTTATAAGCAAATCGCTTGATGGGATGGGTGTCAATGATTTTAACCTGGATTTCACTGACCAGACTTTCCCACTGTCGGGGTCCGTAAATAACAAAGTTGGGTCCCGTCTCTCGTGTGTCCTCGGCGATTGTTTCCGGCTCTTCGGGGAAGTTCAGCACAGCACCCGTGAGCAGGTGGGGGATGGTGGCAAAGAAGGAATCGCCGACCCATGCCGCAGGGAAGTTGGAGATTAGGTTATCGTTTTCGCGAATCGGGTAGCGTGCGACGAATCCCTCGGCGGTGCTGATTAGGGCGCGGTGAGTGAGTCGGGCGCCTTTCGGCAGACCGGTGGTGCCGGAAGTGTAGTAGATGAAAGCAATATCGTCACCCTCGCCGGCGCTCACGTTCTGTTCAAATAATTCAGGGTTGGGCTTTTCATATTCCCTGCCCAGCTTGAGCACCTCATTGAAGCTGATGAGAAAGGGGTCATCATAGTTCTTCAATCCCTTGGGGTCCCAGTAGATGATTTTCTGGAGCGCAGGCAACTGGTCTTTAATTTCAAGGAACTTGTCCGTTTGCTCCTGGTCGTTGACAATGGCGAATTTAGCGCCAGAATGCTCGGCGATATACTTCACTTCAGAGGGGATGGAGTCGACAAAGACACCCGTAACAATGCCCCCCGCCGCCTGCACTGCGAACTCGCCCCAGAACCACTCCGGCTCATTGTCCCCGATAATGCAGACGATGTCGTCTTTCTTCAATCCTAAGCTGATAAGTCCCAGCGAGAAGTGCCGGATGATTTCATAATAGCGGCGCCACGTATACTTTTCCCAGATGCCGAACTTTTTCATGCACATGGCCGTCTCATCTGCCCAGTTGTTAAAGTTGCGCCGGATGAGCTTGGGGATAGTGTCTATTTTCTTTTTCTGGTATTTTTCCTGCTCTGTGGTCATTCTATTCCATTGTTGTTTGTCATTCTGAAATTACGAAGTACCTGAAGAATCTAGTTCAATCCTTGCCTATGTTATTACTATCGTGTTTTCGTATCTCCTGCTCTTGTTTTAATAAAACAATAAGGCACCCCGCTTGGAGGTGCCTCTAAATACATTATAGATATGCCTTAGCTATCTGTACCGGCGATGCATCACTCCCCCAAGCGCACCTGTGTGCGCCGGGTAAAGATGAACTTGAAGCTCTCCAGTCTCAAAATAGCCATAGCAGTAAATTGAAACTAGATTAGCATAAGAGAGGAGAGGGTGTCAAATTTTGTAGGGGGCAAGAATGTATTATCGTTCAATGGAAGACAAGTACATTTCTAAACAATGATATTTTTACCAAATGGATAGAAAAAGTAATATTTAACCACCAAACAGTATAGAACTAATGCTAGATGGGAGAAATTTTGGGCAGGTATATTCCATTCAATCTGAGATCATCTTCAATTAATGCTATTTCAGAATCATCAAATTTTAACAGTTTATAAATTTCACAATCAATTTGGTGGGCGATAATGTCTACTTGAATATTATGTTTCTCTGTATATTCTTCTTTTTGTTCCTTTTTTATTTTACTAACACCAATCAAGTATTTTCGCTCAATATCCATAATGCTAGTGAAATATTTCTCTATTTCCCCGATATTGTTTGATGTAGTAATATCCTTGGTATTTAAGATGGGAATTTTTAAGTCTTGAAAAACACTTTGAGTGTAAATATTGCAATCATCAAATACATGTAAGCAATACCACAAGGTAAAAGATGATTTTAAGAAACAGCATAAGAACTTCATACCATATCTAGAATTTTGTGGTGTGGCATGTAGCTTAAGCACGGGTCTTCCCAGTTTACTGAAGACAGGGTAATCTTTATTGGCGTAGAACATCCCACCACCCGGTACAAGGTATATTGTTTCGCCATCATGTGATTTTCTATCGATATTCTTAAGGTTAAAAAGAGGTAGACTATATCTCAGATATGTATACTGCAATCGTGGCTGATATGAATCAGGAAAATAGAATAGGTTACCTTTACTCCTTCCATTGGCAAAAGCTTTGTTAAGTTTGGTAATTTGAGAAGAATTAAGCTTGATGCCGTGATCAACTTCAAAATCAAATGTTCCCCTAACACTATTTCTATTGAATAAACGGATTATTGGCATAGCTGAGAACAAGTTCCTTATCAAGTGGCAATCTCTCTCTACTTCAAGTACCCTTTTATCTATTTTTACTCTTATCTCTTCTGACAGTTTTTCCTCAACAAAAGCTTGAGTATCTTCTGCAGATAGAATAGTGATTTTGCCTTCTTTTAATGAGTATATGTTCCCGTCACCAGTTATGCTTATTAGATTGTTACCTTGTGGAATATGTAATGACAATACGATTCTATTCTTCTGAAGGGGGTAAATACCAAATTTGTATTTAAAGTTTCCGATAATATTTTTTATGCAATCGAATATTTTACGTAAAACAGGCTCTAGCTGTTCCTCAGACCAGCTATCTGATTTAGGTGTAAGCGATAGGCCAATTATCTTTTTTTCAGCATTGACGCCAAGAAGAATATTGCCACCAATAGAATTATGAAGACAGCAAATATATTTTGTTAGAATTTCTTGGTTAGAGGAGGATAAATCCACTACGCCTACAGTATTTTCTTTGCTAAGTATGTCACCAAGTATTTTAATTAGAGATGGTTGTTCTACTGAAATTAATTCAGAAGGATTTGCGAAAGCTGCTTTTAAATTTTCAAACGTAATTTTTTCTAATCTAGCCCATGAAAAAGTTACTCCGATCTCTTCAATTTTATGTGCGTCTGAGAATTGAACAAATGCCAAAGGTGTTTGTCTTTTATATTCTTTTGCTGTTTCCAATACACTTTTTAATTTTTCTGCTTGTTCTACACTTTTATAACATACGGCGTTTAATTGTGGCGATTTAAAGCAACTTGCACGATACATTCCTTTTTCAGTTGTGTTCAAAATACCTTTATTGGAATCCGTATGAGCATCTATAACTAAACAGTCGAAATTCTTACACTTGTCAAAAAGGTCTAAGACATCCAAATTACCTAGAGTTGCTGGATCACATTCTCCATATTCTTCTGGTCCGAAACCACCATCTATAAGTAGTTTGTCAATTTCTTCAGTCCTAATTTCATTTGAGAACACAATGAGAATGTGTATACCGGGACGTACTTGGAATTCCATTCCAGGTAATATTAAAATATCTTTGAAAGTACTTAATTCAGCTTCAATAGTCCCTAATCTGTTTTTTGATTGTTCTGAATCAGTAATGGTGTTTAATGTCCTTTTCTCACTCAATAGGCCATCTTTTATGGCTATAATTTTCTTGTAACCTTCAAGGGAATTATGGTCAGTTATAGCTATTATCTTCAATCCATCCTTTTTGGCTTTTTGTACTATTCTTATAAATTCACTATCATCTTTGTTTCCCTTATAATCTTTTGAACATGGTGTGTGAATATGTAAGTCGATTTTCTGGAAATTATCACCCATTGAAAACCTCCTCAGAGTCGCCTTGTAGCCCCGTTGTTTTGGCGTAAGGATATTACAAATCAACGATGGTGTCAAGATAGCAGATAGTGTTTAACGTCCAGGATGTGTAGTCTAACAGTATCACCACGATAGTTGGAGTTACTTCCCCCTTACTCCCTCACCGGTATCGTCACCCCTGTCGCCTTGGCAATCAGTTTGCCTGTCTGATTGGTGACCGTCATTTCGGATATACCTGCACGGCGACCTGAACGCACCACTCGGCATTCTGCGGTCAGTTCATCATTGGGTTCCGGGGCGGAGATGAGATTTATATGGAATTCGACCGCGATGCTGGGATGTGAAAGTGAATTGGAGCCGTAGGCAAACGCTTGGTCGGCAATCGCTGCCACAACCCCACCGAAGACATAGCCGTTGAAATTTTGATATTCGGGTTTCAACTTCATCGTTACCTTAGCATAGCCGGGTGTCAGTTTCACCAGCTTCATCCCGAGGAACTTGGCAATCGGTTCTTTTTTTGCCGCGGCTTTCAGTATGGCAATCGTTTCAGCGACTTTTTTATCATCCTGTGGCATTCTGTGCCTCCTGTGGTAATTGTCACCCTGAGTACAGCGAAGGGTATCGGGGAAGTCGGGTGGTTATCATAGTGTTTGTCATCCCCCACCCCGAGATTCATTCACTTCGTTCAGAATGACATTCTATTCTTAGTGTATGTAGACCAGCACTTCTGTACCGCAAGTGATGCGCAATTCCCCGTCTTTGACTTCAATCTTATCTGCATCTTGTAACATACCGAAGTATCTCTGCTCCTGTTGCATTAGTACCGAATCCTTACAAGCCATTTCCGTAGCGCCAAGTCCTGATATTTGTAACCCGCAATTACTTTTTATTGTGTAAGAACCGAAGTAATGATTACACCCTCCGGAACCGACTGCTTGTTTAAAATTACTATCAAACCGAAGCGTGATATTGGCATTTCTCAGCACAGATTGCAGATTATCTGGCGGACCATATGATTCTAATGTCCAGAGGATATCCTGCCATTCGCCATCACCGCCTGTTGTTTTAGTACAGGCTCCCAACAACAGGCTTATAGTTAGCATTAATACCAGAACCACAAATAATTTTGTTCGCATCTACTCTCTCCGCGTCATTGTCAAGCTTGACCTGACAACGCAGTCATTTCCCGATTTTCTGGATTCCCAATTGAGCTGGGAATGACAGGCTGTGGGTCTATTTCAATCCGAACCGCCTGGCTGTTTTGCGCAGACCATCGAGTGCGCCTTTAAGGGTGCGGTCGTCGATGCAGTATGAGATGCGGAAATGTCCCGGTCCGCCGAATCCCTGTCCCGGTACCGCCAGTACCAGTTGCTTCTGTAATGCCCTCACGAACTCGACATCGTCCGGGATGGGTGATTTCGGGAACATATAAAATGCACCCTGCGGCTTGACCAGTGAGTAGCCCATCTCTGTCAGGTTCTTGTAGAGGAAGTCGCGCTTTTTCTGATAGTCAGCCACGGACACGGTTACATCCTGGAGATTTTTCACGAGGTGTTGCATCAGCGCCGGCGCGTTCACAAATCCGAGAATCCGATTACAGTAGATGAAGCCATCTATTAACTCCTGTTTCTGCGGGCAATCCGGGTTGATAGCGATATAACCGATGCGCTCGCCGGGGAGTGCCAGGTCTTTAGAGTGTGAGGTGGCAATAATGCTCGCCGGGTGGTAGAGGAGGGGGGATGGGTATTTTAGACCGTCATAGATAAGCTTGCGGTAAGGCTCGTCGCTGAGCAGGTAAATCTGTTTACCCAGTTCCGACTCTTTTTTCTGTAACAGGTTGCCGATTTGTTTCATCAGGCTTTCAGAGTAGACGACACCCGTCGGATTGTTGGGCGAGTTGATGATGACCGCCCGTGTCTTTTTAGTGATAGCGCGTCCCAGCAAGTCTATTCGTGGCATGAATTTCTCGTCGGTCGGCACGATGCGTGGGACACCGCCGTGGTTATCGATGTAATTCAGGTACTCTACAAAATAGGGTGCAAAAACGATGACCTCTTCTTTAGGATTGAGGATAGCTTTTAGCACCACATTCATTGCCCCGGCCGCTCCGCAAGTCATGACGATATCATTTGCTGTGAGTTTAATGCTGGTCTCTTTGTATAGCTGTTTGGCGACTGCCGCCCGTGTGTCTGCGTAGCCTGCATTTTCCATGTAGCGGTGCATACCTGGTAGGGGTTTATCTGCAAGTTTTTTCAAATCACGATGGAACTCAGGTGGCGGTTCAACCACCGGATTACCCAGGGTCAGGTCGAAGACCTTATCCGTGCCATACTTCTGCCGTAATATATTGCCTTCATCGAACATCCGCCGTATCCATGAGCCTGCCGCCATGCCTGTCCGGACTTTATCCGACATGAACATTTTTGATTTCCTTTCTGCCCAGTTCGAAAGCGTCGGTATTGATTTTGTGCAGGCGTTCGGGCAGGTGCTCGAGAATCGAGTGCTTCCATGCCTCAATCTTGAACGGCAGGAACCGGGACAGACAGCCGAGCATGAAGATATTGAGTGTCCTTACATTACCCAACTTTGTCACGCCTGGTGTTCCGGCAACCATGTAAATGCGGTCGGTGCGCTGTTTCAAAATATTCTGCACTTCCTTATCAGTCGGGTAGCGGTCGACACCCAGGCTGACAGATAACGGTGGTTGGGCGTAATTATTCATAATAACAATCGCCCCCGGCTTGAGACTGCCGGTCCAGCGCACACCCTCCAGCTTTTCAAAGGCAAGCAGAATGTCCACTTCACCATCTTTGATGAGTGGGGAGAAGACCTGATTAGCGATGCGGACGTGGCTGATAACGCTACCGCCGCGTTGCGCCATACCAAGCGTATCCGTCTTTTTCACGTCGTAACCCGCTGCCAGTGCCACCTCGCCAGCGATATCACTTGCCAGGATGTTGCCCTGACCACCCACGCCGGTAATAAGCAGGTCGTACTTTCCTGCAGTGAGCTTGCCGAATCTGCTTGTAGTGAGCCTGCCGAATCTATTCACTTCTCTACTCCGGTTTTGAGTTGAGACGAGGGCTTGATTGCCTGTTTGGGACAGATTTGCTGGCAGATGGTGCACTTTTCGCCCATGCACATCAAGGGGTCGATAAACGGCTGTTTCCCCTCCGATTGTATTGCGGGACAGCCGACGAGCAGGCAAATGCCGCATTGATTACAACGTTCCGTATCAATGGCGCGCGAGTCGGAACCACGAGGCGTGCGGACTGCGCAGGGACCACGGTTGATGATGACTGAAAGCTCCGGCTTGTCCAGCGAGTCTCTTACTGCCGCTCTGAGGTCTTTTATATTGAACGCATTGACAACCTTAACATTTTTGATGCCCATACCTCTGATAAGGTCTTCCAGCACTACCTGTCCGACCTGCTTGCCCTGCGCCGAGATGCCGGTACCGGGGTGTTCCTGGTGACCGGTCATTGCCGTGGTGCCGTTGTCCAGAATAATGACAGTGATTTTGCTCTGATTGTAGACAGCATCCACCAGTGGCGTAATCCCCGAGTGTAAGAAGGTGGAATCACCAATCACCGCAACAATTTTCGTCTGCAAGCCCGCTTTTTCCATGCCGATCGCTTGCCCGATGCTGGCGCCCATGCAGGCGGTAGTATCCATGGCGTTGAGCGGTGGGTAAGTTGCCAGTGTATAACAGCCGATATCGCCGGTAATAGTTAGAGGCGATTCTTTCGATTCTTTCTCTTTGGTGCCGGGGAGTTTCAGGCGTTGCCCAATGCTTGCCAGCACGTAAAACATGCTGGAATGCGGGCATCCGGGGCAGAGGAGTGGGGGACGGCGTGGCAGTTCGCTGGTGATTTTGATTTGTGCTAATGTTGCTTTTTCTTTAATGACACCCATCTTTTGTCCGGCGGCGCTCACAATATCCACGTTTAGTTCCCCGATGCGGGGGATAAACTCCTTACCGGTAACCTTGATACCCATTGCCTTGATATGTTCTTCGAGGAAGGGGTCAAGCTCTTCTACTACGAGTATTTGCTTGACCTGACTGGCAAATTCGTGGAGGAGCTTTTCAGGTAGGGGATAGGTCATTCCCAGCTTCAGGAATGAGGCTTTCGGGAAGGCATCCCGTGCGTACTGGTAGCCGATACCGCTGGCAATGATACCCAGTTGTTTTCCACCCGGTTCAATTGTGTTGAATGGAAAGGTTTCGGCGAACTCTGCCAGTTTGACTAAACGCTCTTCTATATAAGGTCGGCGGATGCGGGCATTGACGGGCAACATCACATATTTCTGCACATTGCGCGGGAAACTCAATTTCTTTGTCGGCGCATGGCGTTCTCCAGTGATATTGACCATCGATTTTGAGTGCGAGATGCGGGTAGTGGTGCGCAGGATGACAGGTGTATCGAACTTCTCACTGATTTCAAAAGCAAGTGCCATCATGTCGTATGCAGACTGGCTATCTATTGGTTCGAGAATGGAAACCTTGGCAAGTTTGGCATAGTGGCGGTTGTCCTGTTCTCCCTGTGATGAATGGATGCTGGGGTCGTCGGCGGAAATAATTACCAGTCCGCCGCTGATGCCTGTGGTTGCCGCGGCAAGGAAGGGGTCGGCGGCGACATTTAGTCCCACATGCTTCATGGAAACCATGGTTCGCACACCGGTGTAGCAAGCGCCCAGTCCCACCTCCATCGCTACTTTTTCATTGGTAGACCACTCGGCGTAGACGTCCTGGTATTGAGCAATAGCTTCTAGGATTTCCGTGCTGGGAGTACCGGGATATGCGGTCGCCACGCGAACCCCAGCGTGATATGCCCCGAGCGCCAGTGCCTCATTTCCAGAGAGTAGTTTGTTCATATTAACAGAGATTATAACACAAGCGTGGGATGTGACCAACCTAATTCTGGAGATGAAGAAAGCATTCGCATGTCTGGCAACTAGACCCGGCGGTAAACTCTGTGTATCATAGTATCGTAGTTATTGACCAGAGGTGTATCAGGTAAATGAGTTTCAGAGCGGTATTATTTGACCTCGATGGGACGCTTCTCGATACGCTGGCGGATATCGCCGAATCTACCAACACGGCGCTAATCCGGTTGGGTTTTCGCCCGCATAAGGTAGACGCATACCGTTACTTCATCGGCGATGGTAGAGAGGCGCTGGCATACCGGGCGCTTCCCGAAGGACACCGTGACCCGACCACTGTGGCTAAAGTAGTGACTCTTATCAATACGGAGTACGATTTTCACTGGGCAGATAACACGCATCCCTATCCGGGCATCGCCGACCTTCTGGATAGCCTCTCGATGAGAGATATCAAGATGACAGTGCTATCCAATAAGGCTCACCGTTTTACCGAAATGATGGTTTCCAGCATGCTGGCGCGATGGCATTTTGATATGATTGTCGGGGCATCACCTGAGGTACCTAAGAAGCCGGACCCGACGACGGCAATACTGATAGCGAATCAAGTCGGCATTCCCCCGTCCGAATTTATTTATCTGGGTGACTCGGACATTGATATGAAAACAGCCGTGGCGGCGGGCATGTATCCTGTGGGTGCTCTGTGGGGTTTCCGTTCCGCGAATGAACTATTATCCGGTGGCGCTCTTGCATTAGTGAAAGAACCAGGTGAGCTATTGAGGCTTATCTTCCGTAATGATGAGTCGGTACGTCCTTCATGATTTTAGTTTATTAGAGATAAAAGGATTTAGAATTTTTTCTCGACCTGTTATAATAACACCTGCTTACTATTATCAGAAGGGGAGGTGGCACGATGCCTGTCTATGTGATGCTGACCACGCTCACGGATGCCGGTCGTAAGGCTATCCAAGAAGAGCCGGAACGCTTGCGCGAAATCAACAAAGAGGTGGAGTTTTCAGGAGTGAAGATTCTCAACCAGTTTGCTCTGCTCGGGCAATATGATTTCTTAAATGTGCTAGAGGCGCCCAGCAATGAGGCGATTGCCAAGTTGGCTATCCGTCTCAGCGCTAAAGGCACAACTCAAACGCTGACGCTGGCGGCTATCAGTATTGACGACCTGATTCAGACTCTCAAGCAGAAGGGGACACCCTGGTAGGTAACTCACAAATATCAAGTGAAAAGTATAAAATTTAGCTGAAAACTGAATCCTTCGATAAACTCAGAGGACAGGTTGCTGATGGCTGAAAGCTGGCACTCTTTGATGCTTCGCCGTGTCTTGAGTAATTTAATTTACAGCTCGTGGAGACCTGCTATCTCAACTCCGTTTTTCGCCATAACCTCGATGACTGCCTCCTTGCTAACTACCGTAAACCGCAATGCAATACCGCAGTCGCTGGAAAACTCGCGGGGAGTAGGTACGAGCCTCACCTGATAGCCTGCCCGGGTCAGGGCTTTCTCCGCTTTCATCGCCATCGCTGTAGTATGGAAAAGAATGACGCCATTCATGACCGCGCCACCTTCTCGATTGCTTTTAATGTCTGCTGAATTTCATCCATGGTGGTGAACACGCTTGTCGCCAGACGTACTGTACCTTCCGGAAAAGTACCGATGGTCTGATGTGCCGCCGGCGCACAATGCAAACCCACACGTGTTAGTATGCCATACTCTTCGTCCAGCCGTTGCCCGATCTCCGAAACCGTCTTGTTTTTAACGGTAAAAGATGCGATGCCGACTGATCCATCGGGGTTCGGGGAACCATAGACCTTTACACCCTTTATCTCAGCCAGTCCTTCCCTCAAGGTTTGTATCAGCCGCTTTTCGTGTTCCCAGATTGAAGCAGTGCCTTTTTTCAGAACAAACCGTATACCTGCACCCAGCCCGGCGATGCCGATGACATTGGGTGTGCCGCTCTCGAATTTATCGGGGAGGAACTCAGGCTGTTCCTGTTTTTCGGACTGACTGCCGGTGCCGCCGCGCGCCAGTGGCGTAATCTGGCTGGTATCCACATTCCCGCCGATGACCAGTGCGCCAGTACCCGTCGGTCCCAGCGGTCCTTTGTGCCCTGTAAAAGCCAGCAGGTCGATGCCCATCGCTTGAACATCAATCGGCAGGACGCCGGCGGATTGTGCGGCATCCACCAGGAGCAGAGCGCCGGCACGGTGCGCAATTTTCGCGATGTCGGCAATCGGCATAATGGTGCCGGTGACATTACTCGCATGCACAATCGCGACCAGTCGTGTGCCTTTTGTGACCGCTTTCGCAAATTCCTTCAGATTCAGTGTGCCATTGCTGGCGCAAGGGACTACCGTCAGTTTCACGCCTTTTTGTTCGAGGTCGCGTAACGGGCGCATCACGGAGTTATGCTCCATTGAGCTGGTGACCACGCGGTCACCTGTTTTGAGCAATCCGTACAAACTGAGGTTGAGAGCATAGGTGGCATTCTCTGTGAAGATAACCCGCAGTGGGTCGGGGCAATTAACAAGCTGTGCGATATCCTCGCGCGCGTCATAGACCACCCGTGCCGCCGCAATTGACATTCGGTGTCCAGAGCGACCGGGGTTGCCCCCGGCCTGCTCCAGAACATTTGCCATTGCTTCTAGCACTTCAGGCGGTTTAGGCCAGGAAGTTGCCGCATTATCCAGGTAAATCATTTCTTTAACACCAAGCGATAGTTTTCCTGCGGTTGGTTTTCCACGTTCACCGTCCAGCCGGCATTTTTTGCCAGCCGGGAGACATTTTCCAGCGCAGTGGTCGTATCTACCAGCACTTCGATGGTGCCCTTACCTGCCTTTTGCAGAGCCTGCCGAGCAAGGAGTGCCGGTTGCGGACAGGAAAGCCCGCGGGCATCGATTGTTTTTATCTCACTCATATTTTTACCCTATCCTTTCACTTCTCGCATTGTCAAGCCAATGGCGCTGCAGACCACCAGCCCGATGATAACTGCCAGCGGACCGTAAGCGCCTGTGCCTGCAGATGAACTGGCGATGGAGAAATTGTGGGCGAACGCCGTACCGACAACCATACCGGTGACAAACATCGCGGCGTCACCGTCACCCTCCCCTGAAAGAAAAAGCTGACGACCGGGACAGCCACCCGCGAGTGTGAATGCCAGCCCGGCGAGCACCATGCCTCCGAAATTCCAAACGCCATCGGTGTGGGCAATCAGTTGACCTGTGAATCCCGGATGGAATTGCCCGAGAGCCAGATTGGTAATGAAAGCCACGACAACGAATGCCAGGATACCATAAAGAAGGTGATTGTCGCGGAGCAGAATGACATCGCGTACAGCACCCACGGTGCAGAAGCGACTCCGCTGTGCCAGGAAGCCGATAACCAATCCCACTACCAGAGAGACTATCAATAGGGCGTGCTGACTGCCGGGTCCTGTCTTGGAGAAGAAGATAGGTCCGGTGGGATTGCCGTTAGCATCACGTCCAAATTCAGGCGCGACGATGAGCAGGACGAGCAATGTGACCATCACGGCAGGCATTACCCAGCCTAATGCCTTTGGTGCGGCATGATTGCGTCCGAGGCTGAAGCCACGCCTGAGAAAGAGAATACCAATAACAATGCCTGCCACCAGCCCGACAATGCCGAGGATGGCATTCCAATCACCGCCGGCGAGTCGTAGGTAAGCGCGCCACGGACAGCCGAGAAACACCAGCGCTCCGAAGGCAGCAAGCATACCCAGTAGAAAGCGTACCAGGGGTGCAGAACCGGTGCGGGGTTTGAACTCACGGAAAGCCATTGCTGCAACAAAAGCGCCGAGTAACCCACCGATAATTTCAGGACGGATATACTGGACGGCTGATGCCCGTTGCAAGCCCAGTGCTCCGGCGATATCGCGGTTGAAACAGACCATACAGATACCCATGTTGCCGGGATTGCCCAGTTTGACAAGAACAGGCGCAAGAACGCCGATAACGCCGCCAGTGAGAACCGGACCCCAGCGTGAAGTCAGAAAACGCGAAATAGCAGACAAAATCAGACTCCTTTCGTTACGAATTTTTGTTTATGCTCCCCTGTGGACGGGAGAATCCGTAACGCTGGAGCCTGTTGTATGAGGTTAGAAAGGTGGGGTCAGGGCAACGCCGATGATTCCTTCAGGAAGAGATCCCTCAGGATGAATCCCCGCGCAGGAGAGTCAGTGTGATGATGCAACACGCGCACCGACCGGGCGCCGGTTCACGTCCTGCGGTTGAGGATAATCATCACGTCACCCCCTTTCTTTTACAATCCAACGCTAATTATACATAAGTGGCAGGGAGAGGGCAAGCGGCGCGTGGGTACGCATTTGGACAGGGAACTGCCGAATATCAATTGACAAGCCGCAAACATATTTTTCCTCCGTAGTTTACGGAATTCAGTGTGATTCTCTGGCTACTCTTCCCCTGCGTTCCTGTTTAAATAGGAACCCGTGTAAAATAATTATATGCAATATGGCAGGAAAACGAGGGAAAAGAAAGAGGCGGAAGTGTAGAGTCACGAAACGGTTGTATTTTGAAGACGAACATTATTCAGGACTTTGAAGTAAAGGAACAACTGTTAGCCCTTGTTCAGTAAGTTTTTTAATGACATAATCGAGAAAGCCATCTACTGGTGTTGAACTGCAAATCTTCGCAAGCTCTAATCCAGTGGCGGTGAACATGGTTTTACCTATATCGATTTTGTTATTGGGCAGGTTATTAAAGGATACTCTCAGAGCATTTCCGTAGTAGTGGATATCGAATGGAGAGGATAAATCAATAACGGCAAAACCTCCTGATGGATCAAATCTGATTAAACCGGCGTTATCCAAGTGAACTAGACTATCGAAGTTGATTTTTTGGTTTTTGTATATTGCTTCTGTTAAGTCGTATACGAAAGACTCCAATCCAGCAAATTCAAATGAGAAACGGCAAAAATTGGTAAACAATTGTGCATCATATTTATCTAAAGAAGATAACAGATTGACGGTTCGTTTAGAATAAGTTCTTGGAGAATTTGCTTCACCTGCAAGTATTTTTGCCCATAGTATTTGCATTTCCTCGTCTGAAACGATTCGGCACTTATCAAAAAAGTTGGTTATCCAGTCATTCTCAATATTTTGGGGATCTGAAGACTCATTCAGTTGAGGCAGGGCTTTTTTTGTGATTGATTCAATGTTTTCTTGTTTTTTTGCTTCTTCGGTAATAAAACGAGTAAGTGCACGACGACGAAGAGCAGTGATTTTTCTCTCAGCTTGCGCTTCGATGAGTTCTGCTTCAGCCTTGGCTTTTGCAACACGCTTAATTTGATATGGCTTGGATAAGCCGCCAACAGCCTCGGCTATCTTTTCAATTAAAACTGTTGCTGGTTTCGCCCATTCGCCATCAATTTTGATTAAGGAATATCCCTCAGACATTTTTCAATACCGTTAAACAGTAATTGCTTTACATATTATATTCACTTTTAACAAAATGTCAATATTGATATTATAACTTCCTAATTAATCCTCTCCAGTATCTCTTCCAGTACTCTCTGCCAACTTTTGCCCGGTTGTTTCATGTCGAATCTCACCTGTGAACCGCTGGTCTGAATTCCATATCGGTAGAGCGGTGATAGCTTCTTCTGGTCAGAGCGCATTCCTTCAAACAATCTCAAAACAATATCATCATCTTCGGCGCTGATTGATTCAATACCAGCTTTACTGCCCAGCGCCTTGATTTTCACGATATAGAGCAGATTATTGACCTCGAGTGGCGGCGGTCCGAAGCGGTCGTTTAATTCCCGTAGAAAAGGCTCAACCTGTCTTGTCTCTGTAATATCAGCCAGCCGTTGGTACAGTTCCAACCGTGTGATAATATCGTCCACGTAGTCCATCGGGATGAGCGCCGGCAGGGGCAGGTCGATGCTGGGTGGTGGTAGTTTCTTTTCCAGTTGCGTTTGTGCTGTGCCCGCTCGTTGTGCTTTGAGATTCTCGACCGCGGAAGCCAGCAGTTGCGAATAGAGATGGAAACCTACGGCGCTTATATGCCCGCTCTGATGAACGCCAAGTAAGGTGCCCGCGCCTCTAATTTCCAGGTCGCGCATAGCGATGTTGAACCCAGCGCCGAGTTCGGTAGCCTCGTAAATGGTGCGCAGTCGCTTCTCCGCGATGGGTGTGATGTGCTTCCCTTTATCAAACAGGAAGTAGGCGTAAGCGAGTGTCGCCCCGCGTCCTACCCTACCCCGCAACTGGTAAAGCTGGGTCAAACCGAATGTATCCGCGCGGTTGATGATAAGCGTATTGACATTGGGCATATCCAGTCCCGACTCAATAATCGTGGTGCAGACGAGCACATCAGCTTTACCCTGAATGAAGTCGGAAGTGACATGCTCCAATTGGTCTTCCGGCATCTGCCCATGCGCAATGCTGATTCTCGCTTCCGACACCAGCCGCCGCAATTTATCTGCGACTAAATCGATGGTCTGTACCCTGTTATGCACGAAGAAGATCTGCCCGTTGCGTTCCATTTCTCGCAGAATGGCTTCGCGGATAAGTCGCTCATTGTATTCGGCGATATAGGTTTTAATGGGCAGACGGTCCTCTGGCGGCGTCTCCATAGTGCTCATATCCCGCACCCCGACCAGCGACATGTGGAGAGTGCGGGGGATGGGTGTGGCGCTGAGCGTGAGCACGTCTACCTCCTGTCGCATCTTCTTTAGGTATTCCTTGTGCTGGACGCCGAAACGCTGTTCTTCATCAATAATCAATAATCCCAAATCCTTGAATTTCACATCTTTCTGGATGAGTCTGTGTGTGCCTATGCATATATCCACGGTGCCGTTCCTCAGTCCTTCGATGATTTGCTTTTGTTCTTTGGGTGAGCGGAACCGACTCAGCACCTCGACTCTAATTGGGAAGGGTTGCATCCGCTGGCTGAAGGTGAGATAGTGTTGCTGGGCAAGAATTGTGGTCGGTACGAGTACTGCTACCTGCCTGCTATCCATGACAGCTTTGAAGGCGGCACGGAGCGCTACTTCTGTCTTCCCATAACCGACATCGCCGCAAACGAGCCTGTCCATCGGTTTTGTTTGCTCCATGTCCTCTTTGACCTGTTGCAGGACGGTAACCTGGTCGGGGGTTTCCACATACGGGAAAGAAGATTCAAGTTCCTTCTGCCATAGGGTATCTGAAGAGAACCGGTAGCCGCTGACAACCTCCCGGCTGGCGTAAAGGTTGAGCAAATCGCGGGCAATTTCCTCGGTGGCTTCCTTGACCTTCTGCTTAGCGCGTGTCCATTCCTGCGTACCCAGACGGCTTAATGAAGGAGTTTGTTCTCCGGCACCCATATAACGGCTTACTCTGTCTACCTGGTCGGTGGGGACATAGAGCTTATCGCCGCCAGCGTATTTCAGAACAAGATATTCACGCGGCGCGCCAGTTGTTGTGAGCGTGGTGAAGCCAGTGAATTCCCCGATGCCGTGCTCGATGTGCACCACATAATCGCCGGGCTTAATATCGGCAAAGAGTTTGTGGTGGGCGACCGGTCGTTTTTTCTGGAAACGCTGCGCCTTGGTGAACCCAAAAATCTCGGAGTCGGTGAATAGAACAGTCTTGTCGTCTAGACTCCATCCGTCGGCGAGCAGTCCCTGCACCAATGTGAGCGAGCCGGGTGGTGGTAGTGTTTTGATGTCAGTCAGTGGTGTGGCGAAGATATCCTCTTCTTGAAGTAGTTCCTGAAGGCGGTTTGCCTGATGACTGACGATAATGACGCGCCGCTTTTCGGCAAGAGATTGCTTGACTCGATTGATAAAGCTGTTAATTTGTCCAGCATAGTTCAAGATTGGCTTAAATCCCAGCTTATATGTCTGCTCGTCCTCGTCGATTCCCCAGCTAATCAGAGACAGACGCGGCAACTTTTCCAATGCAGGTTGCAGTTCATCCCATGTAAAGTAAGGGGTGGGGAAATTCAACGGGAGTTCCCCCTGTTTCTCTAAACCCACACGTAATTCCTGTGCTTTGTTATTCAGGTCTTCGATGGCACTGCGTACGACGAGCGGTTCATCCAGTACGACGAGTGTATCTGCCGGCAGGTAGCTCATTAAATTGTCTTGATTGAAGAAGGGTGCGTAGAAATCCTTGTCTGCCATTTTCTGTCCACGCATCAGAGCGGTTAGTTCTCGGGTGAAACGCTGGCAGACTTCTTCGGGGCACTGTGAGAAATCGAGTTTATTGAGTAAAGCGTCAGGTCTTTCACCGTTTGCAGGTCTCAGGAGCTTGCTGGCAGGTCCGATGGTCACGGCATCTACTTTTTGCACACTGCGCTGGTTTGCCGGGTCGAAGAGGCGAATGCTCTCTACCACGTTGCCGAAAAACTCAATCCGGGCGGGGAGTTCGGAGGTGGGTGAATAAATATCGACGATGCCACCCCGCCGTCCCATCGTCCCCGGCACTTCGACGATATTCTCTACTTGATACCCGATGGACTGCCACCGTGTCATCAACGCCACTGGTTCGACGTTCATACCTTCTGAAATAGTATGGAAGGCGTCTGTAAATGCTTGAGCAGGAGGTTGTTTCATACAGAACGCGTGGGCAGAGGTAATCACCAGTGGCGTCCCGTTGTTTAATGGTTGGCATAGAGTAGAAAGAACACGCAGGTTATCGAGTTCTGTCAGGCTGTCTGGTGTGATGCGTTCGTAAGGGAGGGTGTCCGGTTCGGGGAGAAGTCTGACCTGAGGCGGGTCATTCCAGATACATAATTGTTCGTAGAGCCGTCGCGCGTTTTCTGCCTGTGCGGTTACCAGGACAATAGGTTTTTGAAGGTTTTTATGTATGGCAGAAATCACAAAGGGACGGGCGGCGTCGATGACCGAAGCTTTGGTATTGCCTGTTGAGAATCCTTCAAGTAAGTGCAAATAAGCTGGTGTTTTTTCAATCAAACCAAGCAGGCTATTAAGGTTTAACATGTCCATATTTTACTTTCCGTATCTTGCTTGCCACCACTCCCGGAATTCTTCCAGGGTATGGATATTGCAGTCCAATACTGCCTCATATATATCGACTGAATGGATAGTCTTGCGATATTCTATCGTATTACACAATGCGTCCTTTATTGCCAGGATGTAAAACCGCGTCTCATCTGTGAGCTTGCTCATCCACCCCGCCATGCGCGGCAAGCCGCGTTCGAACTCTTCCTCGCGGGCAGTCCAAAGGTCGAGTTTCCAGGTTGGTCCGCATTTTGGATACTCACCACGTAAACCCCAGTAAAAACCCTTCGGGAGGTTTGGAAAATAGCTGGTAATAAACGTGTTCATATTGTCGAATTCCCAGAGCCAGTCTATTTGCATTAACCTTTTCCCAAACTCGAGGTGGTTCGACCAATTTGGATGGTCTTCAGAATGCTGGAAATCGAGGTCACGCCATGTCATGGTATGCATCACGTAAGAGCCGACGGGTTTATAACCAGCCTCGCTGATTATCCTCCCAAGCCCGGTTTCTTTCAACATAAGGTCGGCTTCTAACCGGATGCTGCGATCAAGTTGAAATAGTTCTTCTTTTGTCTTTCCCATAAAGGTACCTCATGCAAAATGGCTATTATACAACAACCATTAGGACTAGCCGTAACGGACTAGCCCTCCGCAGACCATTTTAACACAAAACTATATATTTGAAGCAGTCAAGCAGACAGTTGGATTGTTTTAGCTTATCAGTATGTTTGTTCTTGAATCGAGTAACAAACGATTTCATAGCAATAAGTAACAGACCAATTTGTATTCTACGGTAAAGGACGCAAGTACTGTTGACATCTTGACTTAAAGATTACAACATAAAACTAGGGAAATGAAATGTGTCCCTTGAGGGCAATGATGTTAAAGTTCAAACGGCATTTTATCGTCGGGGTTTTGATTATAACCCTATCATTGGGTGTCACATCCTGCTACCCCAGTGATAATCCCAATGGTATACAAAGTTATCAGGGTATTTTACAGAACATCGATAGTATCTCGGGAAAGGTGACTTTGGTATTGAACGACGGGAGTATTGTCAAAATCAATCTCAAAGATGTTAACGTGGCAACCATTGGCAAGACATCAGGTATCGCCTCATTAGAGGCAGGCACCCGAATAACTATCAATAAGGATAGAAGTGGCAAAGTAATAGACTTGAAAACCCATACGGCTGAATTAGGAGGGGTCATTAAAAGTATTGACCCAGTTAAACAAAAGGTGACCATTACCCTGGACGAGAAGGGTCAGATTACTCTCAACGTGACGAACGATACCTTAATAATCCTTGAGGGCAATGTTGAAGCTACCTTTGCGTACCTCAAAATGGGGCAAAAGATTGAAGCAAGTTACGATGTGGAGAATAAAAACGCCCTGAAATTAAACGTATATCAGGAATACACCTGGGCAAAGAGGCAGGTTAGAGGCGATATTGTCTCGATAAACCGGGAAGCCCAAACAATCACTATCTTAAATGAAACAGGTGTAGAAACTCCACCACTCAAGGTGACTTCATCGACCAAATTGTGGGTAAACGACAAAGCTATTATTTTTGAAGGCTTATATATAGGCATGGAAGTAAGAGTAAAGTTCAATCCAGAGACCAACGAATTATTAAAAATCGTAGGCAAAGACCCCCGTTCGCCCATAGAGAAATTCCTTAAAGACAATGGCTAATTGGACTCCGTTATCAAATATTGCCTGTTCAAAACACCATGAAAACTAACACATGCGGAAATGCGGACGTTGAATTAAACATCAGAGTCAGGGAAAGATGTTTTCAACAGCGTCAACTCTCGACGACTTTCCTACTGCCTTCGGTAATCAAGAGTCCCTCTCCACACCGCGGGCAACTTTGATAACGTGGTTGGAGTAAAGCCCAACCATAGTATCGTCGATTACACCTGGGGCATGTACCTTCAATCATGATTGTTGCACTCCAATTATGGGTCGGTTCATCGTACCCAATGCAAGTCTTTACGTTATTATCCTTATACTTTAATTTTAACATCTGGATTGGTACAGTCTAGATTACTAAAGTACTCCTTCCTCCAATGAAAGTTATATTAGAATGTGTAGGAATTTATCAGTATATCTCAGATAGCATTATTTCTGAACATTACCGAAATCAAACAATAAATCCAACTACATAAACCATCGGTGAAAATAGAGACACTACCCACAGTGACAGCTTATGTAACAAACTAAGGTACCGTTTTGGGAGAAGCTACGAGAGAGGCTTTTACTAATACTGGGAGTAGGTCGAGGATTGCTGAAAATTGTAATATGTCAACAGTTGGTGTATAGTTAAATCAACTGGTTCCAGTTTAGGTTATTATCAATATCAGTAAATCACTTCTGTATTTACCCT
>DASWLM010000004.1:2500-28777 GCA_036396095.1 Dehalococcoidales bacterium
TGCCGGCGGATAAACTCATCGATGAATCAATAGCCCTGGCGAATCAAATCGCCACCTTACCACCGGTAGCCATGCAGGTGGCGCGGCGTGTGCTCCAGCAGAGTATGGAGTCATATTTAGAGGAGCAACTCAGGAACGAGTCGTTTGGTCTCATCATGGCACGGCGGGCGCCTCACGATATGCAGGAACAACGCGATTCCTTTTTAGAGCGCCGTCCGCCCAAATTTACAGGGAAGTAATGATATCAGGGTACAATATTAAATAGAAGGGCGGATAATACAGAGTGATGTATTGGATGAAAACGTAGAAGGAGAGAGGATGCAAAGCTCAATCCGGATAGATAAGAATGTTACGATTGAAGTACGTGACGGCACAAAATTACGAGCAGACATTTACCGTCCCGATGACAATCAAAAACACCCCGCTATCTTTATCCGTACGCCTTATAACAAGCTAAGAGCGGCGGGCTCGATTGGATATATAGACGTGCTGCCTGCTGCCGACTCCGGATATGTTGTTATTATTCAGGATGTAAGGGGTAGATTTGCATCAGAGGGTGAATTTCGCCGGCGTGATTTGTCAACGGTAGAAGGAATCGATGGCTATGACTCTGTTGAATGGATAGCGAACCAACCCTGGTGTGATGGGAATGTAGGTACAGCAGGTGGATCTTATCTGGCACAACTTCAGTGGCAAACAGCCATGGAAAATCCTCCTCACCTCAAAGCAATGGCTCCAATGATAAGCGGCGCCTCAACGAAACAAGATCAGACAATGCTGGCTGGCACTTTGAACCTGTACAGATTGGCATCCTGGGTACCACAGCAAGGGTTGGATATTCTCAATAAAATGGAAAAACAAGGTAAAGATGTCTCACAGATGCGGAGGATACTTCTGCAAGCCCTGGCTAATCCAGAAGAGACGTATAACTTTCTACCACTTAAAGATTCACCTTTGGCTCAATTTGAAAGCATGGGTGAGAATATGTGGAAAGAAGCCTTCGAAAATGCAAATCGGCAAACCCTACAACCATACATGGATTATTGGCTTTACGAAAAAGTAGCAGTTCCTTGTTATCACATGGATGGTTGGTATGACCACCATCTGTGGGCTACCTTTCAGAATTTCAAAAACATGCAGGAAAAAGGAGGCTCCCAACGTGCCCGAACTGGTCAGCATGTACTTATAGGCCCATGGTTGCATGGATTACCTGATAGCGTTGTAGGGCAGTTAAACTTTGGAACTTCCGCCAGCGGTCCAGCCGCTCTGAGTGATTACACCATAGCCTTTTTCAACAAATATTTGCGCGGTATGGATGTTAAACTTCCGATTATAAGATACTTCGTCATGGGTAGAAATATGTGGCAAAACTCAGATACCTGGCCTCCACCTCATACGCGGATGCAAAGGTTTTTCCTGCACAGCAAAGGTCATGCCAATACTTTAAACGGCGACGGTCTGCTCAGCCGGGAACAGCCACAGTCAGAACCACCTGATGTATTTATATATAATCCGCATTTTCCTGTACCCACTACAGGTGGTCGACTCGTCAATCAAACCGGAATGGTTGGTGGCCCTATAGACCAATCCCATATTGAGAAGTGTCAGGACATTCTTTGCTACAAGACGCCGGAATTGAAGGAGGATACCGAAGTTACCGGTCCGTTGGATTTCCATCTCTTTGCCTCCACGTCAGTTAAAGACACAGACTTTACTGCTAAACTCATAGACTTCTATCCTGATGGCCGTGCATTTAATATTGCCGAGGGCATCATACGAGCCCGCTACCGGAAATCTGTGTTTAGCCCAGAGTTCGTTAATCCCGGGGAGATTTATGAATACACAATAAATATGGGAAGTACGAGTAATGTCTTTAAAAAGGGACACCGTATTGGAATTGATATCTCAAGCAGCAACTTTCCTGCTTCTGACAGAAACATGAACACAGGTAATCGGCTGGGGGAGGATACCCAAGGAATCTCAGCAATTCAGAACATTTTTCATCAATCACAATATGCTTCTTATATAGATTTGCCGTTGGCATAAAGCAAACCTGACCACAATTACTCGACTTCAAATCAACTCAAAGAATCAAATTCGGCAGTTCGGCGGAGTGATAACTGATTATTGGCAGACTTATTCATTGACAGTTAAATGTGAACGATATAGAATCAAGCCAAATTAGAAAAATTGAGGGTTTACCTATGGCAATTATCAGATGCACAAAATGTCACATCGTAGTGCTTGATAGCATGGAAAGTGTACAAAGAGATGTAACATGCAATGAATGTGGCTCTCGTTACAGGATAAAGGTTGATGGCGATAAAATTGTCTATTTTGGCAAGATTAACGCAAAGGGAGATATTGAAGAACTGGAATTAGAAACTGATACTATCCAGCTAAGTTCCGTGATGTATCAAAAAGCAGGGAAAATCGCCCGGATTATTTTAAATCAACCTGAACAACAGAATAGAATAAATGCTAATATGCGGATCGATATTTTGGAATGTATTCGGATGCTGGAGGCGGATGATAATATTGTAGCGGGTATTATTAAAGGTGTTGGCGAGGTCTTTTCTGCTGGCAACGAGTCAAATGCGGGTGATTTGCGCTACGGTTTGTCAACGAGACCGGATGGAAGAGTTCGCAGACCATCACAAAGAGCTAGGTTGTGGGTGGGCAGAGATGAACGAAGGTTCATCAGCAGAATAAGTAACTGTTCGAAACCACTAATCTGCCAGGCGCACGGTTGTTGTTTCGATGATGCGCTAGAAATCTCAATAGCTTGCGATATCACTGTGGCTACCAAAGACTGCCTTTTTGGTCACCCGAATCTCGAGCAAAGGCGACGTTTTGGCGGAATGATAGGTTTGTACGGAATGAAAGAGGTATCTCTAATAGGCTCAAAGAAAACCAGAGAACTGCTACTGCTCGGGAACACAATCAATGGAAAAGAAGCGGAAAGAATCGGATTAATTAATTATGCTGTGTCTAAGGAACAACTTGAGCCAAAGGTAGAAAAAATGGCTGGTGAAATTGCATCATTGCCTAGAGACGCGATTTTCCTAGGTAAGGAAGGCACAAAAATAGCTCTCAGTGTTTATGAACCCAGTCCATTGCAAAGTATTGTTATGAAAGCTCTAGGTTCTAACATCCGCATCGAGGCAGATGAACAGGAAGGTGCTAAATGACTATTGTTAGATGTTCCAGATGCCGTATCGTGGTACTGGATAGCAATGAAGATGGTGACAGACAAATTCAATGCCCTGAATGTGGCTCTAAATATCAGATAAAACTTGAGGAAGGTGAAGTCGTCTATTTTGCTAAGCTGGATAAGATAGCTAAACGTAGGGAGCCTTGATATGAAAAAGATAGTAAAGAAGCTTGATACTGCGATATACGAAAAAGAAGGAAAGATTGCTCGGATAATACTCAATCGCCCCGAAAAGCTGAATGCCTTGAATGCTAACCTGAGGTGGGACATCGTCCGCTGCATCGATATGATAGAAGAGGATGATAACGTACTGGTGGGTATTATCAAAGGTAATGGCAGGGCTTTTTGTTCGGGGGGTGATTTGGGAGGAGTATATTCGCGCTATGGTGCCGGGGAAAAAATGCCCGATGGCAGTAATCGCCGGCCTTCACAAAGAGCCACAATTTCTGTAGATGAGTCCAACGCCAACTTTGTCGATAGAATTGCCCATTGCTGGAAACCAATGATTTGTCAGGCGCATGGCTACTGTCTGGGTTGGGGACTGATATTAGCCGATTCTTGTGACCTTACCATCGCCGCCGAGGATTGTCAATTTGGTCACCCTGAGCAAAGACAGTCTTTCGGTGGACAAGTCGGCGTGCGCGATATCCTGATACTTGGACTTAAGAAAGCCAGGGAGATGATGTTATTAGGATACAGAATTGATGGAAAGGAAGCGGAAAGAATTGGATGGGTCAATCGGGCTGTGCCTGCGAGCCAATTAGAGGCTGAGGTAGAAAAGATAGCACATGACATTACTCTATTACCGAGAGATGCTATTGCACTCGGTAGAACAGCAACGATGATGGCTGTAGATACTTTAATGCGTGGCTCTGGAGTTCCCATGCACGCTATCAGCCAGAATATTCGCTTCGAACCGGATGAATTTAATTTCATTAGCAATAGGGCTAAATTGGGAACAAAAGAGGCGATTAAGGCTAGAGATGCTCGTTGGGAAGCGCCAAAAAACCAGCGGACAAGTAAGTCCTGAAAGTGAGGACATCATGAACAAAATGTTGGAAGGGATTAGAATTATAGATTTGGGCATGGTCCACGCAGGGGTTGCCTCCGGTTACATGTTGGGTGACCTTGGAGCGGATGTAATTAAGATAGAGGACCCTTCAAGAGGTGACAGTGGGCGTGGTATGACTACATTGTTTGGAGCACAAATGGTGGTAAAAGGCCACCCTGTTCTACCTGAACTGAGCAATAGAAATAAGCGTAGTATTGCACTCGATTTGAAAAAAGAAGAGGGTAAACAGATTTTTTATCAACTAATAGAAAAATCCGATGTATTCGTGACCAATTTTCACCCCTCGGTTCTTAAAAGATTAGGGGCAGATTACAAAGACCTGATTAAATATAATCCAAAGATTATTTATGCTATTTGTTCTGCATACGGGATTCGAGGTCCAAAAAAGAATATCAGACGCGGTTATGACCCTATTGGATTAGCCTATTCGGGAGCGATGTGGGGGGTTGGTGAACGAGATAGCAAAGAACCGCAGTGGATTGTGGGGGGATGGGGAGACCAATCAGCAGCTGTTTTCACAGCATATGGAATACTAGCGGCGTTATTTCATCGCGAGAAAACCGGTAAGGGACAAAAGCTGGAAACCTCACTTCTAGGAAGCGCTATCAATATTCAGGCAATGGCGTTCAATGCCGTTGGCTTGGGTGCAGAAGGTTACAAGCGGCAGGCACGAAAACGTGCCATCAATCCCATGGCTAACCACTATCGTTGTGCTGATGATGAATGGATACTTCTCTGCATAAACCAGTCTGATAGATTCTGGCATGAATTCTGTACTATTATGGGGCTTGCTGAATTAGAAAATGCCCCGTTATACCGGACAGAAAAAGAGAGAAGCAAGAATCGCATGGAGCTTATTGGGATTTTGGATAATACTTTTGGGGAAAAAACACTGGCTGAATGGTTGAGTATTTTTGAAAAAAACAAGGCATCGTTTCCTTATAGCCCTATCAACAGGTGGAGTGACCTTCTATCCGACCCTCAAGTGTTTAAAAACCAATACCTTGTTGAATTTGATCACCCGGCAATAGGACCTGTCAAGCTCCCGGGATTCCCGGTATTGTTCTCTGAGACCCCAGCTAAGATCGAGAGGCAAGCACCTGAGCATGGTGAGCATACTGAGGAGATTTTACTGGAACTTTGTGGTTTTTCGTGGGAAAAGATTGCACAACTAAAAGAACATGGGGTTATAAACTAGGCTTGTTAGTCAGGGGAGGAGTCTAATGGCTGAAGAATTTGAGGAATTGAAAGACTCTGCAGAGGGAGCAATTACTCCGGAAGGTTTTGCGGCTCTACAAAAGCGTGTAGAGATAAGTATTAAAATTGCCCATGAACCACCGTTACCGGGCAAACCGGAATTTGAAGACATGCCCGGTCACGAGTTTGCTAGCCGTGATGGAATAAGGAACTATGCTGAGGGTCTGGGTGACCGGAATATTTTATATAGGGATGCTGATTATGCGGCAAAAACAAGATGGGAAGGATTTATTGCCCATCCAACAATGATGCTCTACATGGGAGTACCAGTCATGACTCGACCATTAACTCGTGAAGAGAGAGAGGCAGGGAAAGGTGGTGGTCTTCCTGGAGTACATTCTATATACGCAAACGAAGAGATAGAATGGTTCCAACCTATTTATGAAGGAGATCGCCTCATGGTTCAGGAGGGGCTGGCTAAAGCTGAATTAAAGGCTAGTGATACCGCGGGCGAATCTGTTCACCAAACAACGGAACGAGTCTTCAGAAATCAGCGTGGAGAACTTGTTGGAGTAGCTCGGTCTCTGGCGATTAGATACGTACGTTCGAAAGCTAGAGAGCGTGGCAGGCATCGTGATTTTAAAATTCAAACATACACTCCTGAAGATATGAAACGTATTGATGCAGATTATGAAAAAGAAGAAATTCGTGGGTCAAAACCGCGATATTGGGAAGATGTATCCGTAGGAGATGATTTAACTCCAGTGGTCAAAGGTCCCTGGTGTGTTACCTGTTTTATCGTATTTCATGAGGGAACAGGTCATCGAGGCCCATTCCACAGAGCTCATTCTCTTGCCTACGAATATCGTAAAAATCACCCTCAGGCTTTCCCGTACAATCAATATGGTTTCCCCGATACGGTTATGAGAGTCCATTGGGACCCGGCAATGGCTCGTCTTACCGGTCTACCGACCACGTATGATGCTGGTGTCGAGCGCATAGCATGGGTATCACATTTAGTAACGAATTGGATGGGTGATGATGGATTTCTAAGGAAGCTATCCGTAAACATGCGAAATTTTGTATTCACGGGCGATACGGTGTGGGTAAAAGGGAAAGTGGCAGATAAATATGTCAAAGGCAATGAATACTTCGTAGAATTAGAAATTCATGGTGTCAATCAGAGGGGAGAGGATACTGCACCTTCGAGGGCCTGGGTCTTGCTTCCTTCTCGTATCGGCGGACCGGTAAAGACACCAACCAAGATTCCGAAAAACGTATCGCCGTACGCTTAGATAAAAGGCTCGAGACCTGCTAATTTCCAATTCTTATACAGATACTCGAACAGGGAGTTTAGACTATAAAATGTATTCAAACTACAGTCCCGATATCACCGGCGAATTGAGCTCTTATATATCAAGGAGTGGTGACACAGAGCTTCCGGATGAAGTGATAACCAAAGCGAAGCACCACATTCTGGATACACTATCATCAATTGTTTACGGGTCGAGACTCAAACCTGGTCAGATAGCCAAAAAGTTTGCCGAAAACCAAAAGGGAATTGAAGAGGCACAGGTTATTGGTACTCCGATAATCACTTCTGCAATACACGCTGCAATGGTCAACGGTATCATGGCTCATGCTGATGAGACTGACGATTTTGACCCGAGGTACCGCATTCATCCAGGGGCTTCGATAGTACCAGCAGCACTGGCGATATCAGAACGAGAAGCAGCAGACGGGATGAGCTTTCTCAAGGGTGTCGTGGTTGGTTATGAAATTGGATGCCGCATTGTTCAAACGCTCGGACCTGATGGCTTGACAAGAGTAGGCCGTTCATCACACAGTATCGGAAACAATTTTGGCGCCGCTGTTGCTGCTGCCTCTGTATTACGATTAAAGTCCGACTTAGTAAGATATGTTTTATCTTACACTGCACAACAGGCTTCCGGAATGCTCTACTGGGCGCGTGATGAAGAGCACATTGAGAAAGGCTTCCTGTTCGGTGGTATGCCAGCACGAAATGGCGTAACTGCGGCTATCTTCGGGCAATTGGGTTTCACTGGTGTCAAGGACTCATTCAGTGGAGAAAATAATTTCTTCGTGTGTACCTCTCCGGAATCAAAACCAGAATTACTATTAAAAGGGCTGGGCAGTCAATATGAAATTATGAATGTCTACATTAAAAAATTCCCTGTAGGGGGACCAATACAGGCAGCTTTAGATGCCCTTCTCATCCTGATAAAAAAACACGGAATTAAAGCTAGTGACGTCCATAGTATCAGTGTGCGTGTCCCTAGTAGTCGAGTTGTTGATAATCGAGACATGCCCGACATCAACCTTCAATACCTGTTAGCCACGGTTTTAATTGAGGGAACGCTTACAACAGAGGCTGCTCATTCTTATGAGCGTATGAATTCATCAGAAGTAGCTGAGGTGAAAAAGCGGATAACCCTAACAGATGACCCCAGCCTGAGCATACCGGGTGCGATGCGTCAAGCTAAAGTGGAGATAGTTACATTTGGAGGCTTAAGATTCAACGAGCATGTGACACAGGTACGCGGCTCGCCACAAAATCCGATGACTACAAAAGAAGTAGAAGAAAAAAGTCTGGATTTATCAATCCCGGTATTAGGTGAAACCCGTTCCCACAAGTTGATTGAACAAATCTGGAATCTAGAACAAGTGCGCAATATGCGCGAATTGCGCCCCTTACTTACGGTACATTGATTACGGAGGTGACACTTGGCAGATGACGTGCTTCTCTTAGAGAAAATTGAAGGTATAGCCATAATCACACTCAACCGTCCAAAACGATTGAATGCACAAAACCGCGCCCTCCAGGTAAAACTTAATCAGGCGCTTTCCGAGTTTGAGCGTGATAAAAAAGTCAAAGTAATCATCATCACCGGTAGTGGCGATAAGGCTTTCTCAGCTGGTGCCGATATATATGAGATGGTTGAATTTTCTGGTAAAGAACAAGAAAAATACTCCTCATTCTTGGCGGATTGGACCTGGCATCTAGCGACATGTAAGAAACCCACTATTGCCGCCATTAATGGACTAGCGTATGGCGGTGGTGCTCTGCTGGCTTCCCTTGTTGACATTCGTCTGGGTTGTGAACGAACGAGTTTTCGGTTCCTTGCGGCATCAGTTGGAAGGGTTAATTCCACCTGGACTCTACCTCTTATTGTTGGTTGGCCAATGGCTAAAGAACTTATATTCACGGGCCGCGTTGTTGAAGCGGATGAGGCTTTACGAATCGGATTGCTTAATAAACTATTCGCTTCGTCAGAACTGATGAATGGAGCGATTGAGATGGGGCGAGCCATCGCGACTAATAATCCAGAGACAGTTCAAGGAATAAAAAACATAATGATTCGTGATATTGGGATGAGCTGGCAAGAAATGTTGGTCAATGAGAGGCAGACAGTATCGCAGACATTAAAGGTGCCACCCCCACAGGAGAGTTTTAAGAATTTCCTGGAACGTAAAAAAGGATAGATGTTATCTAATTATGGTATTCGGTTATTATACATCGGGTAATTTCTTAATAGTATTCATGCATCAATCGGAAGGGGGAGTATTATGACAGGTACTTTAGATGGTATTAGGGTTCTGGATTTCACTCACGCACTAGCCGGGTCATACGCAACCATGATTTTAGGAGATCTGGGGGCAGATATAATCAAGATTGAGCCTCCGACCGGCGACCGGGCACGACTGCAAGGGCCAAGGTTTGATGACGTAAGTACCTACTTCTTCAGCATAAACCGTGGCAAAAAAAGTGTCATTATTGACCTTCGTACTGATGCTGGTAGAGAAATCGCTTTGAAGCTAGTCAAACTAGTGGATATCGTGGCAGAAAATTTTACTCCCGGAACAATGGACAGATTGGGATTGGGTTACGATGTTTTGAGAAAACAAAATCCGAAGATAATTTATGCCGCTCTTTCAGGGTTTGGGCAGACAGGACCTTATCGTGATAAGCCAGCCCTGGACATAGTCGTTCAAGCGATGGGGGGAATAATGAGCATGACTGGGCCGGAGAATGGTGAACCAGTCAGAGTAGGAGCATCTATCGGAGACATTAGCGGGGGATTGTTTCTTGTTATTGGAATTCTGTCTGCTGTCATAGAATCTCGGAAGAGTGGAGTAGGGCAGATGTTGGACCTTTCAATGCTGGACTGTCAAGTGGCTATATTAGAGAATGCTTATGTGCGACATTTCGCTACAGGCGAGATACCTCGCCCCATGGGCACTAAACATCAGGTATCTGCGATTCATCAATCATTTCCCACTAAAGATGGTCATATTGCATTTACCGTCGGTGGTCTTGAACAGTGGACTGTTTTTCTAGAAGTAATTGGACGGCTGGACATCTTATCAGAAGTGAAATACCACGACCGTTATTCCAGGGCACAAAATATGAAAGAACTGGAGCCCATTATCATCGAAGCTCTGAGTCATGGTACGACTGACGAATGGATTAGAAAATTTGAAGAGGTAGCCATACCATGTGGTCGTATTAATAATATTGCGCAAGCAGCGAAAAATCCACAATTATTGCATCGTAATATGTTCGTTAAACTCCCCTGTCCTGTTGCCAAAGGGGGTTTCTTGACGGTATCAAACTCTCCTTTCAAATTATCTCGCACTCCGCCACAAGTAGTAAAAAGCGCTCCGAATTTGGGAGAGCATTCTGAAGAAGTATTATCATCACTGCTTGGCATTGACCAGGATACTATTAATTCTTTGAAAGCCAGCGGTGTGATTACGCCACAGGAATCAGCCACTCAGTGACATCACGTATTAATAATACTCGTCTGATACATAAGTAAGTAATAAACCTGAAATCTAAGATTGTCCCTGATTTAACCTTTAGATTTGGTGCACGGTTGTATCACGTTCTTATGAACGCGTTCTATCCATCTACTACCTCTTAGCTTATCTCCCTCACCCTCTCAGGTATGGAACTATTAGAATCAAACTTGGTATTGATGTTCCGTTTAGCCCAATATATACTCTATCTGTAACCAAACAGCAGTTGTGTATAAAAATAAAAAGATGGAGTTTAATATGAAAAAAATAAATGAGAGAGTAATCGATTGGGCTATAAATAGGATAAAAACAGAATACAAAGACGAAGTACGCTTGTTAATAGGAGCTGATGCCTATAGACTCGAAAAAGATGTAGGTAAAGTGGTTTCAAGCTTTTATTTCCCTGCTTCCCAAAAAGCCAATGGAATGGCGAAGACTTTTATTATTGACGGAATCGGCTATGATTTATTTCCAATGTCCTGGGAGCGTATGGAGAGAATTGCTGAGCTCGATGAAGATAACGTTCCTTGTTTACTCGATGCCAAAATCTTGTATTCTAGCGGCGAAGAAGATAAAAAACATTTCTTAGAATTGCAGTCCAGATTGCGTGATAATCTGCATAATCCCCAATATACCCTTAAGAAAGCGCTTGAGAAACTGAACATCGTCATGGAAATATATCAGACCATGATGTTTGAGGAAACACTCTACAAGGTAAGGAAAGCTGCTGGTTATATCGTGAATTTCTTATCGTCAGCTATCGCTTATACAAACCAGACATATTTCAAAAATGCGTATGTCAATCAGATTTCAGACTTATCAGCGATGAAGAGTATTCCCAGGGATTTCGTCCGTCTTTATGAAGCCATTGTCAAAGCCAGTTCAAGCGAGGAATTAAAGAAGCTGTGCTATGACATGATTTATAATACCAGGCAGTATCTTAGCTCTAAAAAGGGGAAAGGCAAAAAGGGCAAATTTAACCAGAATTTTAAAGACTTAGCCGGCTGGTATCACGAACTTAGCTACGCCTGGAGAGAAGTATATCACTGGTGCGACCAGGATAAAGCGGCTAGAGCCTTTATGCGGGGGTGTTATCTGCAAAGTGAACTGGATATTGTCAGGGAAGAATTCGGGCTCAGCGAAATGGACTTAATGGGTGCATTCAATGCAGATGATATGAAAGCTTATCGCAAGCGGGCGGAGACCCTGGAAAAACAAATTGTATCTATTATCAAAGAGCACGGCGTGACTCTGGATGCGTACGATACTATAGACGAGTTTCTAAAGAAAAATGCTTAGAATACGGACACTTGTCTGATGAAATATAAAAAAGCATCTGATATCTTACCCGATGAATTACTACGTGAAGTGCAAAAATATATTGATGGTGAAGCCCTGTATATTCCGAAAGGGAAAGCACGTAAAAAATGGGGCGAAGCTTCTGGAGGAAGGATTTTTTTCTTACAGAGGAACGAAGAAATAAGAAACAAATTTTTTCACAAGGTATCCATTGAAGAGCTTGCGGAAGAATACCGTCTTTCGTATGAAACTATCAGAAAGATAGTGTACAAATAAGTGTATTAATTCATGGTCAAACCGAACTGAGAGCCGATAATGTAATTACACGGGAAGAGACTCCGCTTTAAATCATGCATGGTTCGATGTAGGACTTGATCATAGTAGCCCATATTGTGTGATGTCACGATAATTGATATCATGAAATCTCTTCAACAATTGAAAAACAAGAATCTTGATGGAGCAGTGGAGAAGGGAATATAATCAAATACGTCATTGTTGCTCACTGGGTTACCGACCACCAGCCCCTTAAGCTAGAATGTCGGTGATCCTAACTTAAGGTATGGTAACCTTTGTGGGGGCAGGCCACTACAAGTGTATGTTGACTGAGTGAATTAGTTAATGATAAAAAGAGCTTATCGAAAAAATCAATGATCGGAGGTTATTATGGCCGGCGGGTATATGGGAAAACTTTTATTTGTCAATCTTTCGACAGGCAAGATCGAGGAAGAACCCCTTGATGAAAAGATGTGCCGGGATTTCATCGGAGGCTATGGCTTTGGCGTCAAGATATTATATAACCGTCAAAAGGCAGGCGTTGCTCCTCTAGGACCTGAGAACATGCTTGGATTTATTACCGGGCCTCTCACCGGTACGCCGACCCCTACAGGGACAAGGTATACCGTTGTAGCAAAGTCGCCTTTAACGGGGACATGGGGGGAAGCCAACTCGGGCGGACAATTCGGACCCTATCTCAAGTTCGCCGGATACGATGGGGTTTTCTTTACTGGTATCTCTGCAAAGCCGGTTTACCTCCTTATCGACGACGGCAAAGTGGAGCTGAGAGACGCCGGATATCTGTGGGGAAAAGACACCTGCGAGACAGAGAATGTATTACAAGCGGAACACGGTCCCAAGAGCCAGGTTGCGTGCATCGGTCCTTCCGGAGAAAGATTATCGCTCATCTCTTGCATTATCACGGATAAGGGCGCTGCCGCGGCGCGTTCAGGCCTGGGTGCTGTGATGGGTTCCAAGAAACTTAAGGCGGTTGTCGCCAAGGGAGACCAGACCGTACCTCTCGCCGATAAAGAAGCTGTTGAAAACATGAGAAAACAGTATTTGACGGGAATCAATGATAAACATTCCAGACAATATGCAATACTTCAGCCGTTTCGTAAATACGGTACCGCCCTTGGTGCAGCCCGCTCAGCCCACGCCGGCGATTCTCCGGTCAAGAATTGGGGCGGTATCGGGGTTGTCGATTTCCCGGATGTCTCCGGAATTGAGGCTGAGAAAGTAATTGCTAACCTGGACAAACGGACCGGTTGCTGGCATTGTCCCATGGTCTGCCAGGCAAGCTTGAAAGAAGGAACTGGCGAATACAAATACGTTGCTGGTTCGCGGCGACCAGAATATGAGACTCTGGCTTCATTCGGTTGCATGTGTCTCAACAATGATACCGAATCCATCGCTATGGCCAACTATATCTGCAATCGATATGGCTTAGACACGATCTCCGCCGGCACGACGATTGCCTTTGCGATTGAGTGCTATGAGAATGGTCTCATCACAAAAAAGGATACGCAGGGCATTGAGTTGACCTGGGGAAACCACCGGTCTATCGTGGCTATGACGGAAAAACTCGCTCTGCGGGAAGGTTTCGGCGATATTCTCGCCGATGGGGTCAAAGTAGCCGCTGAGAAAATCGGCAAAGGCGCCGAGAAGTACGCCGTGCACATTGGTGGTCAAGAGTTGGGGATGCATGACCCGAAGCTCATGCCGCCGGCAGTAGGCGATATCCAGGCGGCGGCGGCGCGATACCAGATGGATGCCACCCCTGGCCGTCACAATCAATCTTTTGGGCCCAGCGGTTTCGTACTCCATCTCGCTAATGTGGTCGGTATTTGCTTCTTTGGCAGTCTGAATCGGATGATACCCATGTACATGAACGCCGTAACCGGCTGGAATTATACTGAAGCCGAATACCTTAAAGCAAGCGAACGGATATTTGCTATGCGGCATTTATTTAATCTTCGGGAAGGCATCAATCCCCTGAATTGGCCCGTGCATCCCAGGATTACCGGCACACCCCCCCAGGAGAAAGGGCCCCTGACTGGCGTGACCGCAGACATTCAAGCTCAGATATACTGGAATCTCGGCGCCCTGGATTATGACCGTTTCACAACCAAGCCGAGTAGAAAGAAACTATTAGACCTCGGCTTCGATGACATCGCCGCCGAACTGTATCCGAGGAGACCCAGATAAACATTGTTTACGTGTGTTGTCGGCTTGTTCGGAATACCGCGCAAAATCATCAGCGGGCACGAGGTGGAGGTTGAACTTCCAGATAAGGCGACCCTGACCGACGTGATTGCGGCACTCCGCCGTAAAATCCCTACACTGGCGGGGTCTGTCATTTGTGCCGAGGAAGAGCAACTGACGGAACATTACGTCTTCAACATTAACGGACGTTTTTACTTTGATGACCAGGACATCCGCATCCGCAAAGGCGACAAGATAGGGATTCTGGCTGCTGCCACCGGGGGATGATGCTCTACCTACTTGAAAAGACGAAGCGGCAAGACTCAAGAGTTCACTGTACTGTCCCTTCTGGTAAAGCGCAGGATTCAAACTAAGGATTGCACTTTTCGTCACAAAGTGTAACTTGTTCAAATCTTGACATATTGCATATCACATCGTATACTCAAAGCGCAATTCTGGCCAGAGGAGAAATAAAGAAAACATATGGGGGGAAAATGCCATATATATCCACGTAAACAAGCTGTTGCGTTTTTCTGGTGTAAAAAATTTGAACTAAAGGGAGATTTATGGCCGATATAGAACCTATTTACCGGGAGATAGCTAGCAAGGTAACCAAGGAAGAAAATAAAGCTCTCCCAGGAGTGTTGAAAAAAATTGCTAGTCTGGGGCAAGCTAAGATTCTGCGCGAACTACCCAATACTACTGAAGGGATTGCTAAAAAACTGTCACTAGACGAAGTAACAGTGGAGAAAGACCTGCAATACCTGTATGAACGGGGTCTGGCTACACCTGGTCGGGGTAAATGGAACCTGGTGAACAACCTGGTCCTTGTAAAAGACCTCGTCGGTTCAGCCAATCCCAAGTATGATGACAATGAACTTTTCGACTTGCTTCGGGAGATGAGTCTTGAGGATTCAGATAATCTAGCAGAACGCCTGAAAAAAGGGGAAAAGATCCCGCCCGTAATAAAGGGAATGAGGGTTGTACCTAAATGGAGGTCTATCAAAGATATTCCGGGTATTTTGCCCATTGAGGACATGCGCGAAATATTTAAAGCCAATTCTCCGATAGTCGTGCATAATTGCCCCTGCCGGGTAGTATACAGAGACAGACCCTGTAAGGATACCGTTCCGATCGATATATGCTTGGCAATGGGCAGCAATGGTCGGAGTTTTCTGAGGCGCGGTGCTGGTAGAGAAATTACTTATGATGAGCTTATAGCTTTTCTGGACAAGCTGGATGAGTTCCCACTCGTCAGCACTACCGGAAACTCTAACCGCATGCCTTCTATATTATGCTCCTGTTGTAACGATTGCTGCGGTCTGTTTGTCAGAGCCGCTCGAACAAAACCAGTATTGGGTCAGGTCCCATATGCCAAGAGCCGCTTTGTAATCGAAGACAATCCGGAAAAGTGCATGGCCTGTGGTATTTGTACCGATAACAGGTGCCCAGCTGGTGCCATCACTATGAAGGATTTCCCGGAATTAGGTGGCCAACGCTCATATACCGATATTGAAGAGTGTATCGGTTGCGGTCTCTGCGTGCTCACCTGCCCTAATGAGGCTCGTAAAATGAAACTGGTGCGACCACCCGAGCATATTCCCAGCCCGGAATCTATATTTGACATACCAGTATAAAGCAGCATAAATGGAGCGGGATCTGAGGCACAAGGAGATATTGAAGGCGTAATATAAAGTGCCCGAATAAAAAACTGTAAGGAGGGAGAAATGCCACCGATTTTTAGGACTCTAGCATCAATAACTGCCTGGATACTGTGGATTTGTGGATTGTTGACGGCGCTCATTATCTTAGTTTGCATGGCCATCCGTGGGGATTTATTCAGTACTGATATGATGCAGATGGCGGACATCGCTGCCCTCGCCCTTGCTGGCGGCCTCACCTTTTTGGGAGTGGTGGTTATGAGACTAAGGCAGAAGATGGAATAAGGCGACTGGCATCGCCTTTCTTTAGCGGCGGATAGATATTTTCGGGAGAGAATCTTCCCTCACAGCTGTAGGGGATTTCTGAGAGTGGTTTTGGTTCCCTAAAATCAACCTTCGCTGGAGCGGGCGCTGAGGCACAAAGAGATACTGAAGGCGTAGACTGAAACAATTGTCATTGAGTGGCAGATACTGAGGAGATAATAATGACGCTTGTACCAGCTTTCGAAATAGGTCTGTGGAATGCCTGGATTCTCACACTGTATCTTCCTTTGCACCCTCTTATTATGATGCTAATTGATAAATTGGTGGGTAACGGAGATATATTTAAAAAAATGGGGGAGCCTACTCTTAACAAGACTGAGAGGATAATAAATATTTTTAGTAACTTTGTTTTATTGTTTGGACTCTTTATATACTCTATTTTTCTTCCGTTACAATTAGGAACGGCGTGGCTTTATGTAGGCCTTGCTTTATGTGTACTAGGGGTGGTTACCTGGACGATAGCTATACTGAATATTGTCGTTATCCCTCTCGGTGAGCCGTGGAACAGGGGGCTCTATCGATATTCACGGCATCCCATGACTCTAGCTGGCTATTTGATACTTGTAGGTGCAGGTATAGCTTCAGCCTCATGGGTTTTCTTATTGTTTTCAGTTGTATATATAATTTTATGCGCTACTCTCATAAAGGCTGAAGAGCGTTCCTGCCTAGAAAAATTTGGCACTGCCTATCGTGAATATATAAATAGAACTCCAAGATGGCTAGGAATACCCAAAACAGTGAAATAAAAAGAATTAGCAGTACCTGGACTTCGTCATCCCGGAGTTCCGTGACATGAAGATGCAGGCTTGGCATTTGAGAACCTGCTCTTAGCCGTGACTGACCTCGGATTGATAACGCACCCGATGTCATCGGTAAACGAGAAGAGATTAAAAGAAGCGTTGAAAATACCTGATGAAGTACGGTTTATTGCAGCCACTCCTCTTTCTTATCCGAGGCTGGATTCATACGATGAAGCGGCTCGAGACAAACTGAGCCGGCGCACCAGGAAAAATCTGAAGGAAGTGGCTTACTCTAATATATGGGGCGAGCCTTTATAGACTTATATTGCTGTACCGGTGCATACCGATTCAACTAAATAAGAGCATACAATTCAAATCTTATCAAGAAAAGGAGAATCAATGCCAGATAAATTTAAAATGCCGCAGGATGTGATAGACGAAGTCCTTTCGCCGGGTTATGCTCCCATCGAGGCGGGCTACAAGCTCTTGCCTGACGGGCACGTCATCATTTACACGCGCAACCGCTTCGACAACTGCACGGTCGAGATGCTCAAGTGGTGGATGGGAAGCTATGTAAAGGATACCCATGACTACCAGCTCTGGCATCAAGGGCACGGCACTTTCGCATGGGATGAAAACAAACGTCCGGGCACCGTCATCGGCGCGAGCCACATCAGCGCTGAAAAGATCGGTGACCGCGTCGTACCTATGAAGATATCTTTCTTTGACCCTGCCGAGGTACTCGGTGTCACGAAATATCCCGATCCCGACCTCAAGACTGTCACAGTGGGTAGCGTCTTTTCACCCAACGGCGCTCGCGTCTGCTCATTCATCCAGGGCGTGCGTAAGACCTACTACGGCGCGGAGATGCGTATGCGTTTCTACATGCGGGGCTTGGATGCCGCCGCCTGTAGCGACTCGCTCAGGCATGATCTTGACGAGATGGACAGTCTCGCGACCTTCCTGCCGGGGCTGTATAATAGAGAACAACTGCGGGAAGGAGCGCGTGGCTAACATATATGAAAGGAGCGAAGCATAAAGGAGAAGGTCATACTCCTTAACGGTAATCCAATTTCACTGCTCTTTCCCAAAGAAAGCTAAAGTAAAAAGGGGTAGGCTGCCCTCAATGCCTCCCAATAAGAAAGAGAAAGGGGAACAATGTTAGTACTAGTTGTAATCATCCTATGTCTATTCACCTCACTTGTAGCACTCATAGTCTTACTATCCTCAAAAGATGAAAAAACCAGGTATCAGGCAAAATGGTTCCTCGGGATTCCTTTCCTCATTGCAGTAATATTTTTCTTTATGGGCTCCGTAATAGTAGTACCCAACGGCCATGCTGGAGTTATGCTAAGATTTCAGAAAACTACTGGAGTGATCTTTGAGAATGGCTTACACTGGAAAGGAATACTTGACGTACCGGTAAATATGAGTATCAAGACTCAGCTGTTCGAGGACGAAGCAACCTCAGCCTCCAAGGATCTTCAGGACGTAACACTGAAGATAGCCATCAACTACAAACTTGACTTCAACGAGTCAGCAACCGTATATCAAACCATTGGTAGAGACTTCATTGGAGTAATTGCCAACCCAGTAGTTCAGGAAACAGTAAAAGAAATAACCGCCAAGTACAATGCCGAAGATATGATTCTCCGCAGACCCGAAGTAAAGAATGATATAACTACTGCCCTAGTAGCACGACTTGCAGAAAGAGGAATCATCACAGAGTCAGTAAATATCATCAACTTCCAGTTTAGTCCAGAATTTACCAACGCTATCGAGGCAAAGGTAGTTGCAGTTCAGAAAGTACTGGAAGCAGAAAACAAATTGAAACAAATTGAAGTGGAAGCCCGTCAGGCAGAAGCAAAGGCAAAAGGTGAGGCTGCTGCTCAGGTTGCACTGGCAGAAGGTCAGGCAGAGGCTTTTGAAATTCTTAAGGAAGGACTAAGTCCAGAACTACTCCAATACCTTTTCATTCAGGCAATAAAAGGCACCGATAAGGTAGTGACTGTACCCGGCGGACTAACCTTAACACTACCCTCACCCTAAAGGAGAAAGAGTGAAATAGAGAACAAATGCGGGAAGGAGTGCACGGCTGACACATATAAAAGGAGCGAAGATATTAGAAAGGGTATAAAGCAGTAATATATATTTACTTCAAAACAGAAGGGCGGGTTTTACACCCGCCCTCATTATTGTGACTATCTCCGCTATCTACGTATCTCCATACCTTTCCAGGCATCAAGCTCTTCACGATACGGGTCAACTACCAGCTTTGATGGCATATCGAAGACCATGGTAGCGCGGTTCTTTATAGTGTAAGATTCCCACTTGGGAATACCCGGATGGCTTGGATTGCCGGTACGTCCAAAAGCAAGCCACGCCTCACTCATCGCCGCGGCAAACTCGTGTCTATCGGGACGGCTACCAACGTAAGGTACATCATCGACAACATCGAAAACATAGGCTATCTCGATGCCATGTCCTGCTTTGAACAGCCCACCGAGAAAATCAGATTGATAGTTTACCAGATACATGAATACTGGAGCACCACCAGCTGCCGCTTTGCGTTCTGCGAGTGTAATAGATGACCGTCGTGCTCCTTCGCTCTGGATGCCAATTAGCAAATCCCAGGGGGTGGCTTGCGGTCGGGATTTTTTATAAACAGCAATTATGCTATCAGTTTTATCGCCACATAAAGGTATCAAGCGCTGACGTAGTTCTGCCTCTGAGAGTCTGCGTCGCTTGGGGTCATTGGCAAGGAAAGTGGCTGATTCGTCCCGGTTAGTACCGACCATCACCGGCACATTCAATCCAGTCGGTGCGGCGACAGGGTCGAACGGATGGCAGGGCATATACTTGCCATCGACTACTGGACTGAACCGCATGATAGCGCCAGTGGGTAAACCGCTACCGGCTACTGTAGGTCGTCCCGGTAGTCTGTTTAGAGCATCCAGTAGTTGTTGTGCTGGCAGTTCCTGGAGTTTATTGATTTCATTCTTTTTAATACTAACCGCGGCTAAGAGACGTTCCGCTACATCCGAGGCATCTTTGGCTTCCACGCCCCGTAATCCTGCGCCGCTTTGAATACAGGCAGTATGAAAAAGTCCTTTCGCTGAGGGCATAGCAAGCATGGTACTGACTTTCGCACCTCCGCCGGACTCACCGAAAATGGTCACCCGGTTTTTATCTCCACCGAATGCTTCGATGTTGTCCTGTACCCACTGGAGTGCCAGGACTGCATCCAGCATGCCTGCTATTCCCGAACCGGCATATTCTGCACCGGCGATATCAGTAAGGTGGAGGTAACCGAATACATTTAGCCTGTGATTAATTGTGATGACGACGGCATTACCGCGCTTGGCAAGATTGGCGCCGTGATACTGGGTCTCTGAACCCGCACCTTGTGCAAAACCCCGACCATGAAGCCACACGAAGACCGGACGTTTTCCACCATCGTTAAGAGCAGGTGTCCAGACGTTTAATACGAGGCAGTTCTCACTCGGGGGAAGGTATCTGATGTGTCCCTCTGTCCGTACATATGTGAAAAGTCTGGCTTCATCGACAAGATGTCCTGTCTGGGGACAAATTGGACCGAAGTCACCAGCATACCGTATCCCCTCCCACGGTGCGACTGGTTCGGGTGGTAAGAAACGCCGTTTGCCACCTGTCGGCGCACCGTAAGGCACGCCTTTGAAAGCCAGGACGCCTCTTTCTTCGATACCACAAATTTTCCCCGCAGTGGTTTCAGCAATAATCTCCTTGATCATTTTTCGTCTCCTCTTTAATATTTTTTCAACTTGTTAATTATTACATTGACTTGCTGGCACAGGTGAAACATTAACTTCGAATCGGTATTCCTTTCCAGGCATCAAGCTCTTTGCGGAATGGGTCAACCACTAATTTTGAGGGAACATCGAAAAGCATGGTCGCCCTATAATTAGCAGTAAAAGGTTCCCATTTCGGAATTCCCGGATGACTGGGATTTCCTGTACGTGCGAAAGCTGCCCATGCCTGGCTCATTGCCGCAGATAACTCGTATCTATCCGAACGGTCGCCCGTCCAGGGTACGTCATCAGTAATATCGAACACAAATGGGATTTCGAGACCGTGACCTGCCTTGAAAAGACCGCCGAGGAAATTGGACTGGTAAGTGAATAAATACACAAACACCGGAGCACGACCACCCGCCGCTTTCCTTTCTGCAAGCTGTATTACCGTACGCCGTTCTCGTTCACTGGTAATTCCAATGAATAAGTCCCAGGGAGTGGCGTTAGGTCTGGTGCTTTTGTACACATCTAGTATTTCATCCAGCTTAAATCCGAGTACAGGCTTCAGTCGTTCACGTAATTCTGCCTCGCTGAGACGACGCCGTCGTGGGTCAGCCGCTACAAATGTGGCGTTTTCATCACGGTTGCAGCCGACAATCAACGGTATATCCGCTCCTGATGGCGCCGCCACCGGCTCGAAGGGATGTTGCGGTAGATAATGCCCATCTACAACGGGGGCTAGTTGCATAGCTACTCCACCCGGTGCGCCTAAACCCAGACTCGATCTTCTTGAGGTGATTGCAGTCAAGGCATCCAATAATTGCTGGGCTGGTAACTGCTGGAGTTTGTCAATCTGATTGGTTTTGATACCTAACTCTGCCAGCAGACGTTCTGCCACGGCTGTGGCTGACTTAGGCTCTACAGCCCAGGTTCCCATTGAACCGCTCTGAATAACAGCGCGGTGGAACAAACCTTTCGCGGCGGGCATAGCCAGCGTGGTACAGACCTTAGCTCCACCACCTGATTCACCAAAAATGGTCACCCGGCTTTTATCCCCACCGAATACCTCGATGTTATCTTGTACCCACTGTAAAGCCAGTATCATATCCAGCGAACCAGTAATGCCAGAAGCGGCATATTCTTTACCTGCGATATCCGCTAGGTATAGATGACCGAAGATATTGAGTCTATGGTTAATAGTGACGACGACTACATCCCCTCGTTTTGCCAGCGCGGCACCGATATACTGGGTTTCTGAACCTGCTCCCGCTGTGAAACCACGACCATGAAGCCACACCAACACGGGGCGCTTTCCGCCATCACCCACCGCGGGTGTCCAGACATTCAGTACCAGACAGTTTTCACTCTGTGGCAGGAGTCTGGTATGTCCCTCCGTACGGGCGATTGAGAAAGGTCTTGATTCATCAACCAACGACCCTGTTTGCGGACAGATTGGTCCATATTCACCGGCGTATCTTATCCCTGTCCACGGTTCAACAGGTTTTGGCGGTAAAAAACGCTGGTTGCCGCCGGTCGGTGCACCATACGGCACGCCTTTAAATGCATAGACTTCTCGTTCCATGTAACCAGCTACTTGACCCGCAGTTGTATCGACGATTTTTTCGTTCATAGCTTACCCCCTCTATCTTAAAAATTGCCTTTACTTATCGGGCGCAATAACGCCCACATTATCTACCCGAAAAATGATTTTGTCAAGAAAAATATCTATGTTTCGGGTCAATCCTGGTCTGTTTTTCGTATTTTTAGTAGCTCTTTGATTTGTCGCCAGAGACTATTTGCCCGGACAATCTGGTGGCTACCTGCATCTACATCACTGTAGCGAACATGCACATAAAGCTCGGTGAGTTCGTGCATGGGGATAACAGTGTCGGGGATTTCTTCGGTAAAGCGTTGCGCATATTCAAAGGGTGTCTCGTAGCGCCGTCGCCCCAAGCCTGCCTTTTCGGCATCTCGTAACAGGTGCTTGAACACCTCTCGGATTTTTAAGGTAGAGGCCGGTGGCTCTATTAGGTTTATTATCGCGCCATCTGATGATACTATTCTCCTGACTGCCTTTTTCGGCAGGAAATGCCCGAAAAGCCTTTTTAAAAACAGCATCAGGGTAATGAATAGCGCACGCCAGCTCCACAGCGATTCGTGTGTTTCTTCAAAATCCGGCTCGGTTTCGGCTCTGCGGCGACGGTTTTTCTCAATCGATCGAGCGATGAGCACAGTCACCACGATAACCACGATGATGAAAAGCGCCCACTTGATTACCGTCAGCCATTCTTCCGGAGTTGTGCCCGGGACTATTTCTGGTAGTTGTCCGCCTGCACCGTCTTCACCTTGCGGCTGAAGCGGTTTGACACCGAATAACCTCACCAGCCACTCGATAAAATTTCGGGCAAGCCACTCAAAAGGCATCAGAATGTATTTCAGTGGAAAAGACAACCAGTACAGCACTGTCTGTATATATTTAGAAATAGCTCCAAACAAGCTCTTGAGGAAACCGGCAACGTCCAGAGAAGTTGCGGTAGCGATGATGCCACCCAGTGTTACGATAGTTGCTACCATGCCAAGTACGACGGGGAGCCAACGACCATAGGATACAGGCTGTGTCTCTCCTGGCGACATTCTTTTCTGTACGTTGTGGAGATTGTTGAAAGCCGTGCCTGCTAAACCGAAGAAAAAAAAGCCAGCCACATAGGGTCCGATACTTTTTGCCATGTCACTGAAAGTGCCGGTTCCCATCGTTGCCCACCAGACCAGACTCAGTACCACAAACGACCCGGCACCAAATACGACGTTTGAGTGGATGTAATTGTAATCTTGCCTGCGTCCCAACAGCATACCACGCCACCAGAAATAAGCGGCGGCAGGAAATGCTAAGACAATACTGTTTAAATTGCTGAAGCTGTTAAGAATAATTTGTCCGATGTAGACAAACCAACGGTTGGATAAAAGCTCTACCCCGTTTCCGTACTCAATGCGTATGGCTATAAGGACCACGATTAGCCCGAGTCCGGTAATCATCAGTTTTATGGCAAGAGATGACCATGACCGATTGATGAGTAGCCGAGTGGCGAGGAATGAAATACCGACCAGCAAGAGGACGGTGAATACACTTAGAGGTGGTTTCTGCCAGCCTAATGTTGCCCATTTTCCTGTCCAGATTAGCCAGGGATAACCCCAGAAGACCTCCATAAGCACCGCCGATAGAGGGAGGAGAAGTAATGCTATCCTATCCAGAATTGTCTTATGCATTGTACTAATCAATCTGCCGTTATTTTTTTAAAGAAAGCCCTTTAAGATTCTGCCATGATGTATCATCGGATATCCTGTAAATATTCAAATTGTCTTTCCCTGGTGGTATTTCTCCACTGCCTACAATAACGAGCGCTACCATCCGTCCGGCTTTTCGGACTTTATGCAAGGAGGAAAGCAAACCTTCGGTCGGGGCGGCGCTGATGACTACAACCGTACTCCCCCACGGCAGACTGGTTCCTTCACGCAGGACAAGAGTTGGCATCGGCATGCACTCGTTGGGCGCAGGGTCGATTTTAGCCAGATTTTCCAACATGTGAGGCAATTGTTCGGTGTGCTGGCTGGGGGGAATTCTGATAGCCTCCCCGGCTTGGTATCGCCATTCATTGATATAAAGACCAACTCGGAAACCCTCCATCATCGCGTGGTAACACATTGATGCGGCGGCAATGATACCCAGTTCGGTCAAATGAGGCATCGTCCCGAACATCGGCGGCATGGTGGTCCTGACATCTAGAAAAATGCCCATATCCATGGTTGTGGAAGGTTCGAACATTTTTGTCTGAAGTTGACCTGTGCGGGCACTGGATTTCCAGTGGATTCGCTTCAGGCTGTCGCCGCTTCTATAATCACGTATGCCCATTGTAAGTATGGGGTCTTCGTAGACACGTTTTTTAGTAAGCACTTCACCAGATAGATGGGCGGAAGGGATGCCCAGGTTTTCCAGCGGCACAATTTTTGGGTAGACGATAAGGTTGTCTGCTCCAAGGTAATTGGTCTCGGAAGCGGCAAGCCCCAACAGGTCACCGGTAACAATACGCGCGGGTCCGAATGTGTAAAAACCTCTCTGTGGGCAACAGACCCGGTAACATCGCTTTACCTTTTCGTACCACATCATCGGGAAAAGGTGAGTAATTTCCATGCGCCCCGGGCTGGAGGAAGGAAAAGCTTTGCCAGTGAGAAGGGTAATACTCTCCGGTATTTCATCCTCGATTTCTATCCAGGGGAGTGGTAGGGGTTTCCCATTTGCTACTTCAACTTCGAGTTGGACTTCTTCACCGCAAAAAACCCGTAAAGAACTGAGCCGTCGATGGTACGTTACCCTGGATAATCCGTACCGTTCCCACAGTCTGGTCAGGATTTCAGCCAACACCAGTGATGCTGCCACCAGTATTAGAGGACCCTGTCGTAGAAGTAGTCCAAAGAAAAGTAATATCAGGGTGATGAAGAGCCAGATGCCACTACGGTGTTTCACTTTTCTACCCCGATATCTCCCTCAACCGGTACCGCTACGGAAGCGAGTACTTCGCTCAGCGCCTGTTCGGCGGTTTGTCCTCGCAGGTGACTTTCCATTCTGGGAATAATGCGGTGAGTCAACACAAAAGGTGTCAGGTATTTTACATCGTCCGGAATGACGAATTCTCTTCCTCTCAAGGCTGCCAGCGCTTGTGATGCATGGTAGAGAGCCAGCATAGCACGGGGGCTGGCACCTAATTGTAGAGCTGGGTGTGTTCGTGTAGCCTGAATAAGGCGGATGATATAATCCTCTAAATCAGCATTGACCTGTACTTTACGTGTCTCCGATTGTAATTGCAGGAGTTCTGCAGAATCGACCACTGGTATCAGTTCTTCAAGCGGGTCTGTCTGGCGGAACCGCGCGAGAATGAGATGGTCGTCTTCAACGGTGGGATAACCGATTTTGATTTTCAGCAAAAATCGGTCGAGCTGTGCTTCAGGGAGTGGGAAAGTGCCTTCAAGTTCAATGGGATTTTGTGTTGCCAATAGCATAAAGGGACTTGGCAGTGGCTTTGTTTCTCCTTCAGCAGTGACCTGGCGTTCCTGCATCGCTTCAAGCATAGCGGACTGGGTGCGCGGGGTTGCCCGGTTTATCTCGTCGACGAGCACCATTTGTGCCATGATAGGACCGGGACGAAACTCAAAATCTGAAGTCTTCTGATTGTATATGTATGTGCCGGTGATATCGGAGGGGAGAAGGTCTGGGGTGCATTGGATGCGCCGGAAGCTACAACCGAGCGACCGTGCAATAGATTTGGCGAGCATCGTTTTGCCGATGCCGGGAACATCCTCAATCAGCAGGTGCCCCTCACAGAGCAGGGCTATTATCGCCAGTTCCACAACATCATCCTTGCCGACAATTACGCGCCCGACGCTTTCTTTCACCTTATTGCCGGTTGCGGCAATTCGTGCAGCATCAATATTTGGCATTTCGTTCCTTTCCGTTCGAGATTTAGAAGTTGGTCAATTATACTACAGAGTGCTTCCGCCCGCCAGTATGCGAATTGACTCATAATTAAAGTTACCAAAAATGGTATCGTTGCGTCATAAATAGTGTTACCCAAAGGAGGCGAGGTGACGCGACGCAGCATATTCGAATACGCCGAAGCGATAAGGGAGAGATATCTAAAGGCTTCAAAGA
>DASWLM010000005.1:0-3121 GCA_036396095.1 Dehalococcoidales bacterium
TGACGGGCTATTCCCAAACGGGAGGATACGTTGTCACCTACGCCAACTTCATCCGCCCTCTTCTGGGCGCCCTTGCAGACAATAATAAGCCGATCTACGACGGATACCTGATAGGGGATGGAGACGGCATACTTGTACCCCTCAGCCAATGCTCCGCTCCTCTGAAGCCCGGTGACGAGCGTTTCGTCATCAAACCTCGACGCGAACCAGTTGTCAGTGTAGTGTCACAAGTCTTGTGGACGGGCGCAGGAGCGGACCGCACCGACAGCGACTCTCCGAAAGACCGGTATCGTCGCTATGAGATTGCCGGTGCAAGCCATATAAATCAAAGAGCCTTAAGTCTGTGGCCGAAACCTGAAGACGTGGTCAAAGCCGGCATTACGGCGCCGCCTCCAAACTGCAAAGAGTTTGGCACCTATGGTATGACTGACTTCCCCTTGGAGTACTTTATGAGCGCAGCTTTTGCAAACCTCGACGCGTGGGTGAAGTCAAACATAGTTCCGCCGAAGGTTGCGCGGATCAAAGTAAGCCCAGTACACGGTGGCCCGAAGTTCACTTGGCCGCCTACTCCACCTACACTAGAATTGGATAAGCATGGCAACGCCGTAGGAGGCGTCAGATCTTCGAACCTTGACGTGCCCATAGCGACGTACTACGCATTCAGCACGCCCGTCGATGCTGCATCCGGTCTGTTCTGTTCCCTCGTAGGCCATAAGGTAACATTTAAGAAGGACGTGATCTCGGAACTCTATCCGACGCATGACAGTTATGTGAAAAAGGTGAGCTCCCAAGTCAATGCGTTGGTTAAGGCCCGGTTACTCACAAAATCTGACGGGCAAAAGATAAAGAACGAGTCCACGAAGGCTGCGGTGCCCTAATGCATTGTTCACCCCCGGTGAATCTCCAGTCGCCCCCTTTCTGCCGATCAGGAAGGGGGAACGGGGTCAGGTCTTTTGTCTTGGTATTTTGGGCTAAAGAAATATAGGTATTGGTGTAGTGGAACCGTCTCGACACCTATGCGGGCAGGCACCCACAATAACTGATGTCATCAGACCAAAGGATAGCACCAAGATAAAAGACCTGACCCTCTAATACCCTCTAATATTGGCATTGGGTGATATGGCACTGTGGTAAGAAAAATATCATGAAAAGACTTACATTGTACCAAAAATCGGAAAAACTTTTGATGACAGAAAATAATTTTCTATTTTTTATCCAGCAGAAGAAGCGTTTTTAAAAAACTGATTTTTCTACAGGCTCGTTATCTGCTCACCAAAATAATATGGAGGTTTACAGTATGATATGGAAAATGGTGGCGGCCAATTTGCTGCTAGTGGTATTGAGCATGGCGCACGCTGGTGAACCGACTCGTAGCGGACAATTTCCCATCGTCGATGCGCATGCACATATTGGTGGTTCGTTCAAATGGACTGAGATCATTGAAGCGATGGACAAGAATGGTGTGTCGAAACAAATCGTAATGGCACGCGCCTACCCAGGCAAGGACGACTCTGATCTGCCGGGAGATGACCAGATGGCTCTCAAACTCGCAGAGACATATCCGGGACGGTTCTATCCGCTGGTAGGCATGCAACGCCCGCTGCTCACCGGCGCTCATAAATGGACTACACCGGATGCTGATATTGAGGCACTGATCCGGCAAACGGAGAGCAAGCTCGCATCGGGGAAATTCTTTGGCATAGGAGAGTTCATCGTCCGTCACTGGGCCTATTCCCCTGGGCGCCACGCGGAACAGGAGAATCCGATTTACTCGGAGTTGATGCAGCGTTTCAGTGTCCTTGCAGCCAAGTATGACGTTCCTATGGTGATACATATGGAAGGCTATCCGACACTGGTCGACGATTTTTCGAGATTGATGAAGGAAAACCCGGGCATGCGCTATGTATGGGCCCATAACTGTGGCCGTAGCAAAGCAGAGGTTATCCGCAGCTTGCTATCGCGTTTTCAGAATCTGTTTTGTGATCTTGGAGGCATGACTAATGTAACAACAGGCTATGGGTCAGGATGGCCGCGCAAAGAGGAATTCACCTCGCTGATCGAGCGCTCTGGAGTACTTTTTCCGGAGATGAAATCTCTGTACGAAGAGTTTCCGGACCGCTTCATGGTGGGAACAGACGTTGCGCACGCGCCGGCCATGCTGTTCTATGAGGGACGCGTCAAGCGTTTTCGCGAGTTGCTTGAGCAACTTAGCCCAGAGACAAGGGCAAAGATCGCCGAACAGAACGCTATCCGTATTTATAAGCTTGCAAGATAACGCACTGCCGGACTATGAATCCCAGTTGAAAAGGTAAAGTAAAAAGAATAGAAGTCTTGAATCGTGAATTTTGGTATGCCCGCAACAGCAGATAACAAATCGCTCAACCGGACTCCGTACTTCCCCCCATAAATTGGACACTCTCAACTAACGATAAGGAGAGAGTGTACAATGGCAACAGGGAGAATGCTGAAGGTTATTGTTCATATTCACATTTAGGAAGGCCGGTCGAAGCCATGGCTGCCTCTGACCGCCGACGTTAAGTCGAATATCATAATCATGAAAGACCCATTACCAATTGTTTTTGACTTAGGATGGTCACTGTGTTTATTTTCAATCCAATTCAGGCATGCTGGCTCAATAAAGAAACTATTATGGTCACATAAGTACTGGGAATACAAAATAGACCCAACGGATAAGAAACTGTTGGCTATCGCAGGTATATTTTTCATTCTTTTTATTTTTTCTATTGTTAGAGGATAGACAGAATAATATGCAAACTTAAGCGGCTCGAGGCGAGCGTGAATAGCTCTGCTTCATTCCGGGTGGGTGCCCGGCGCCTCACCCTTGTTTTATTTTTATAATTTTCGAGAATGGTTGACAACGGTTAGCATATTTGCTAACATTGTTATTATGAACTATACCATCGAGTACTTCCACTCTCGCGTCAAAGCTGAAATCGAAAGCTGGCCAGATGGCATACTTGCAGATTACGCGCGGTTAATGGAACTATTGATGGAGTTCGGACCAAATCTACGAATGCCGTACTCACGCCCAATGGGTAGCGGTCTTTTCGAGTTAAGGCCACGCGGTCGTGAAGGCACCGAGTGGGCGTTTTACTGTTTT
>DASWLM010000006.1:0-8574 GCA_036396095.1 Dehalococcoidales bacterium
GCCCAGCGGCCCATCCCTTGGCCGGCAATACTGAAGAAATAACCTGGCGTCTCCTCGTCGCCAATCAGACCGGAATTGCCCAGTATCCCGTCGGTCTGCCCGCCATTGACCCCGCCAGTTCGTCTCTTCGTCCCAGGTTCAGCGACGAGTAACCGGTTCTTAACACCCTTGTAGTTGTAGGGAGACATGGGAGCGCCAGCGCGAGAGGAGCGCAACCATTCCCCGGTCCACGGCAAACGCATATTGGCGGTGCGCAGCTGGACGACCTCCTCCCCAGCCTCGACCTGACCACCCAGACCTCGCACGTCAATCAGTTCCTGCAATGAGCCCACACCCGGCCAGGGAATGATGTTGTAGCCCCACATCGTATTGCGCTCGTTATTATACTGCACGGTCCTCACGTCATTGCGAGCTACATTTTCCCAACCCTCTTGTGTGTACAGCAAGGAAGTGAGTTGGATTCCCCATTTGCCGGCATTATTGGTCACACCATAAATACCCTGGCTGACGCCAAGCTTCTGACCGTCTCCCCGATACCGCGTATAGGTCAGCTCCAATCCCGCATGGATCGGAGTGTACATAAGCAACTGCATTCCGTCGAGGATGTCATAGGTGTCCGGCTTCAGAGTGGCGTCATCGCCGGTGCCCACCTTCATGGAGGGGGGCGGATTCTTCACAAAATCGTCAGCCGTTTTGTACACGATGGGATCCACTTCACCAAAGATTTCGTCGAAGGTGGCGAAGGGGAAGTGCAACGTGCTGGCTACGCCGTCCATGTCACGACTCGCCATGGCGGCGAAGTAGTCGGTCAATAGGCGCATGCCTTCTTTTACTGAGGTTTGGTAGTACATGGGGAAGCGGGCATCGACCATGGCGAGAGGGCGCAAACCCTTCGGCTTAGGATGATCTTCGGGCATCTTGGCATAGCGTTCGATCTCCGCCTTGGTGTCGGGCGACAGCTTGGACCAAATTTCAGGCCAGGGATAAGGGCCGACATCCGGCGCCGTGCCGGGCTTGATCAGTTCACTTGGATCTGGCTGTTCTTTTCTCTTTCTGTTCTTCGTATTATCGGGCATTGAATCCTCCTTTTAATAAGTGCAAGGTGAAATCACTTACGCAAGTAACGGTACGACCGAAGTCGTGCCTTTTCAAATCGCTTTCACGTCAGTAGCAACGCGCGTCACTACGCTTCTTGAATCGAGTCATTCGTGCAATCACGACGGACCATCCCGCCAATGCCGCCTGCGCTGGACCAGCGACCCCGCCGATACGCCATAACACCCAAGCTCCGGAGCTCACATGACTGGTGACCATCGGCTGTAAAACGAACGTAGCCGCCGATGATGTGCGCTTTGTTCATGGAAGCGTGCAGCACGCGTGAATCGTGCAGCGGCAGCGAATAGGCCCAGCGGCCCACCCCCTGGCCGGCAATACTGAAGAACAAACCTGGCGTCTTCTCGTCGCCAATCAGAGAGGAATTGCCCAGTATCCCTTCGGTGCCGCCGCCATTGACCCCGCCAGTCCGTCTCGTCGTCCCAGGTTCAGCGACGCGCAGCCGGTTCTTAACTCCCTTGTAGTTGTAGGGAGACATGGGAGCGCCGGCGCGAGAGGAGTACATCCATTCCCTGGTCCACGGCAAACGCATATTGGCCGTTCGCAGTTCGACGATCTCCTCCCCCTCTTCGGCCGAACCACCCAGACCACGCAGGTCAATCAGTTCCTGCGTCGAGCCCACACCCGGCCATGGAATGATGTTGTAGCCCCACATCGTATTGCGCTCGTTATTATAATGCACGGTCATCACGTCATCGCGAGCGACATTTTCCCAGCCCGCCTGTGTGTACAGCAAAGAAGAGAGCTGGATTCCCCATTTTCCGTCATTATTCGTCACACCATAAATGCCCTGGCTGACGCCAAGCTTCTGGCCGTCTCCCCGATACCGCGTATAAGTCAGTTCCAATCCCGCATGGATTGGTGTGTACATCAGCAACTGCATTTCGTCGAGGATGTCATAGGTGTCCGGCTTCAGCGTGGCGTCTATGCCGGTGCCCACCTTCATGGAGGGGGGCGGATTCTTTATAAGATCATCAGCGGTTTTGTACACGATGGGATCCACTTCACCAAAGATTTCGTCGAAGGTGGCGTAGGGGAAGTGCAACGTGTCGGCCACGCCTTCTATGTCACGGCTCGCCATGGCGGCGAAGTAGTCGGTCAACAGGCTCATGCCTTGCTTTACCGAAGTTTGATAGTACATGGGGAAACGGGCATCGACCATGGCGAGAGGGCGTAAACCCTTCGGCTTAGGATGATCTTCGGGCATCTTGGCAAAGCGTTCGACAAGCGCCTTCATGTCGGGCGACAGCTTTTCCCAGATTTCAGGCCAGGGATAAAGGCCGACATCCGGTGCCGTGCCGGGTTTGATCAGTTCACTTGGATCTGGCTGTTCTTTTCTCTTTCTGTTCTTCGTATTATCGGGCATTGAATCCTCCTTTTAATAAGTGCGTTGTGAATACTCTATTTGGTTTAATGCATATCAACTCCTTTCTCTCAATCATCTTATCGCTCATGACCCAATCTGAGTCAAATCCATATTCCCATGTTGGGGTAATTCAGGATTTACAATTTCAATCCATAATTAAGTATCCTGACTTTCATTGTTTTCTCATTAATATAATTCCCATGGCACTTTGGTGTCAATCCAAGACCAGGTCTCTTTTGAAGCGGTCTATCGTCGGTTCTTATCATAAAGTCTCTACCAAACATCTTGATTCCTACCTTGACGAGCTAGAGTGGCGATTTAATAACCGTGAGAATCCGTATCTATTCAGAGATACACTCCAAAAGCTAATCAAGTCTGAAAACATAGAATACAAAGAACTCATTTCGTGATTACTCCGGCAGTAGAGATGGGTGGTGCTGTTCGATCACTTTCCCGAACCTTTCTAGTTTTTCCCGCAAAATATTTAGACGAAACGTGTGATGTTCGTTCAGTCCTTCCAATAGACTTTTGAAAGCAACCAGATTCTTCAGTCTTCTAGCCTCTATAGGGGAAAAGCGAATCAAAGCCTCATCCACTCTTTTGTCCCAATCATCAACCTTCAACTACCATTCTCTAACCCATTTAGTTGTCGCAACTGTATCATTTTTCCAATTTGGCATGTCTCTTTGATATTGAGCATGGCTATTCAATAAAACAACGCCTTCCTCGTGTAAATCCCATAACTCATTCAAACACTTTTCAACATTCACTACCCAGACAGCTTTACGCCACATTCGGAACGGGGTGATTATCCCAAATTGAACTACAATAAACACAACTAATCCAATGGACACCCTCAGTTGCCAGGGATTCAATATTTCATTTATTATAGGTGCGGAAAGACCCCCTATTAATCCCAACATGGCACTAAGGAAGATTAATCCTAGTGCTGCCATGAGTTCCGCCTTTTCGGTGATGGCAAAGGTTGTATTGAAGTTTTCTCGTAGGTAAGAAATCCAAGAGGGTTTATGGCGTTGAGAAATAACCTTGTTTCCCATGCCCCTATTTTATCACTTTCATGATTGTTGACAAGTCTTCTACACAACAATAAAATAGGCATGGCAACACGGCGGGCTAGCCCAAATGGAAAGCCAAAGCAAGTCTCTGGATGGGAACTACCTTTAATGGCTTGGGGTGTTGCCCCAAAAGGAGGTTGCCTGGCTAAAACCAAAGAGGGCAAAAAGATTGTCCACGTGCACAGTTACTGGAAAACGGTAAATGGCAAACGTATCTTGGTAGACGAACATTGTCGTTCTACTAATGATTAGTTGACAATCAGCCCGACACACCACTGGACTGATAGTAGATAGAATTATGAGTCTTAATATGGAAGGAGGGCAACATGCGGCGAGTAGTCACCGGACACACGGAGAGCGGCAAATCCGTATTTGTGAGTGACGGCGAACCTCCGCGCATCGAGATACGACCGAGTGGGAACGAGATCACCGAGGTCTGGGCCACTCAAGGTACTCCCATCATTCCTATGACGCAAGGTGATCCAACTATTGATATGTCATCTTTCTTCCCCGGAATCGGAGACACAAGCCTAAAAGTCATGCGTATGCCGTCGGGATCGGAATCTGGAATGCACACCTCGGACACAGTCGATTATGGAATCGTCGTGTCTGGCGACATATGGTTGGAACTCGACGATGGCGAGGAGGTACGCCTAAAGCAGGGTGATTGTGTTGTGCAGAATGGTACGAGGCACAACTGGCGAAACAGAGGATCGGAAGTCTGTGTGATAGCGTTCGTATTGATTGGAGCTAATTGTAATTGGCGAAGGCTGACTGGCTTCGAAAGCGCATAGGGTCACCGACAATCGCCAGATGGTGAAATAGAAGTGGGCGGTGATGTCTATCCAGTTAACAGGCTGGTTATGTTAGTACCCTGGGTTGCCCTAGCTGCCGAATTGACCATTGGAATTGTCATTACTTTCAAGCGTCGCCTAATTCATAGCTAAAAACTGGCTAAACGTAAGGATAGGAAGCGTAAGCATGGTTGTTGTTTGTAGAGTCTGAACTTTACTACTGGGTGTCACAAAATAGTATCTTGTTACATTTGAAGAAGCGTGAAAATGAATAGACTGATAATGCTGGTCAAGGCTAATCGGGTTTTTTCATATGGCTCGACCCGATTTCAGGGTAGAGGGTGAACAAGGGATTTGACCAGAGTTCTTCGCCAGCTTGTAAGCCGACTTTAGTGAGGCGATAGTACACCCGTTCGGGAGCTGCGGGGTAGTTGTCCTGGATCGCGGATGGCTCAGTTTTCTCGGTAACTTCCACCCACCCCAACCTCTTGAGTACTCCAAAATACATGAGGAAAGAGTGATACCGCATATGCGTAAACTTCCGAGACACCCTTTTTAGCTCTCGCTGGTAGATTTTTTCAGCTTCCTCTTCGGTGACGTCAACTCTCTTAACCACCATGACACTTATAATTATCTCTGCGTGTTCCTGCGCTGTAGCCCTAGCAAGGGCTTCCTTGTACTCAAAGTTGATGTCAGTCTGGGTAGCACCACGTTGAGGGTCGATTCCCGTTGAGCCGCCCGGTCCTTTACCCAGTAGAAACTCCCGGATAAACCACCCGCAGCCGAAAGGTCGAAGAAAGCCACCTCTGCTGGGTCTAATATCCATCCGGCGTTACCTCTTTCTTCCACAATTTATCGTACCAGTCTTTTAACTCTTCACCAGCCACCTTTCTGTATTTCGCGGTAGTGTTGAATGAAACGTGGCCCAAGTGTTCCTGGAGAAGTCTTAACCCATCGCCGGAGTCATCTTGTTTTACAGCGTTAACTGCAAAGGCATCGCGGAGCTGGTGTGGCGAAACAAAATGTGTTTTACCGGACTCTGAATTCAACAAGAGAGGTAAACCAGCTTTTTCGGCACATTCCTTAATAATTTGCCAAGCTCGGTGACGGGAGATACCAAATATCAAATTTTTATTACCGCGTTTTACCGGCCCACCACGTCTTATATAATCCCTCAGCATATTTAAGGTATTATCGTCCAGGGGTAGCGTTCTCATTCTACGGTGTTCTTGCTCTTTGGCTACGGCTTCTTTTACCGTCATGCCACAGCCAGGGCAAAAGCGGTGTCCCCTTCCCAACCGCACACCACATTGATTGCAGGCAAGTTTAATTCTTAACTTCAGGTGCTGAATCATTACTGTACCCGTATCGAAATCTATATCCTTTACCTCAAGAGCCAGGGCTTCGCTAATCCGGCAACCGAGGTGAAACAAAAGTGTGATAAGAAGTCTGTCCCTGCAATTGGTCGCCTGGTTTTCCAGGGTTATCACATCATTGGCATCTAGGTAAGATTTAGACATTTCCTCCACCCTTAATTTGCAAAACCATTCATTCGGAACTTGTTTCAGATGAAGTTCGCTGATAATTTGTGCCACCACTACTTTTGCTACCTGTTGCATAATTAGCGATTTCAGCCAGAATCGAAGAGAGTCGCCAAAAAGCCCAATCGGCGCGGTCATCCCCCGTAAGTCGGGGATGAATCCTTGATGAGTCTTTTCTTATTTGTTTCTTTTTGGGCATCACCTATAACTATAACAAATGTGATAAGTGACAACTGTCGTATAGCTTAATAATAAATATTGCAAATATGTCTATTTATTGTTATACTTTGAATTGGAAAGTTGTCTGTCAATAGGGCAAACAAAGATATGGTCGAGAAACAGAAAAAGAATGGTAAGTCCGAAATAATCAGTGAAGTTGTGGAGCTTGCCAGGCAGGGGAATAACGCTTCAAAGATAGGCAAGCAACTAGGAATTCACAGGACCACAGTCAAACGTTATCTGGAGCAGGGTGAGAAACGTTTGGTCGGTAGAGAAGCCAGGATTAGGGTAATCCAGGAAGCTCTGAGCAAGCATTTTGATGACCTGATACAAGTCTGCCAAAAGTTTCAAAACTGGAGAAAAGCCGATAGCCCAGATAAGATAATATTCGAGAACTTCAATGCTCCCGAAATGACTACTGTAATTTTCTCGGGCGAACGTGGTCGTGGGGGTATGATTTTAAAAGTAGGTCAGGGGAAAGTAGAGATAGATTATCTCCCTGTGGAAAGAGAGATTCTGTTCGCCTATCTTAAACAGCATACCAAGAAGCAACAACTATGGCCGCTGTTTGAAGAGTGGAAAAGTTATTCGGGTAAATATATGTCCAGCCTTTCGTCCTTCTATCAGAATGTAAAAGGACAGGCAATCAAGCAGACTGGAATGCCTATTTCAGATTCCGAGGATAAGATAGGCGTAAGCTCTTATTTTGCTTACAGTATCTATACTGATGCCTGCGATCACGCTTTCTTTAAATATAGAGGACTTGAAGGTGTGGATTATTCCATTACTTCGCCAAGAGCTGATTGGTATCAGCTGAGGTTTGGTCAATTCTCGCTAGCTTCAGCAGAAAATAAGGAACAATTAGAGCGGTGTCAAGAGATCCATAGCAAGATGATAAAAGACTTCCGTGACGCCAGGAACCAGCCACAAGAGCTTATTAACGGTATCAGTATGTGGCACAGAGTAACGGAACTTGAATCGGCAATCTCATTAGAGTTACAGAAGCTTATGTTAAAGCGTAGTTTCCATGGCCAATGTGAGCTTTGCCCAGATTGAATTAACACAACTGCGATATATTATTCAGCAGAGAGGCGTTGGTATTAATCGAGGCATTTATTGTTCTCCTTATAGTAATCTGCGTTTTGGGATTGCCATCTCCTCGGTCTGTTTACAGAGTGCTTCGGTCTCATATACGGTGTATTGCACTTGAGACCCAATTCCCCCTCGGGGTCGCTTCATAGACTTTTCAAGAGACTGTTGATAGGATAGCCGGAAAAACGGCCTTAATTCTTCTACCGGCCTGACCTCGACAACTTTACTGTCCTGTATCCATATTTGCGAAAAAAGTAAATTCGCCAACTTGTTTCGTTGTTCCTGACTCGCCTCTTTCCAGGCATCAGCTATATTCGCCATGAATCGAGCCAGCTTGTCAATATTCTTGACCTTCTCCTCCGCTGGGGCGAGTTGCTTCAGTTGCTTATTGATTTCGTCGTATTCAGCCAGATATTTGTCTTTTGTAATATGTCTCCAATCATACCGTTCACCAAGGCGTCCCAGCGCTGCTTCCAAGCTCGCTCTCTGCTTGCCGACGTCATTGTAGGCGGACTGGATTTTGCTATGAGCCTCAAGAATCTTCTCCCGATAATCCTCCGGAATTACGAAGTTCTCCAGGTACCACTGTATTTGAGCCTCATAAACTTCAAGGAATGTGCTTTTGCTCTGGCAAGTGAAACCTTTGGCTTTGGTACTGCAATACACCCGGGGCTTACCTTGGACATTCTGATGGATATGTACTTTGGCCCCGCAGTATTTGCAGAATATCAAGCCTGACAAACTGTAAATACGAGCTTTAATCTTTATGTAGACCGTCAGCGATAATGGGACACAAATAGGGCTACTTAAACCGTACACTTTGGGTGGGTGGCACAGGCTCCTGAGAGGTAGTAGACTGACTAAACAGTCAAAGGAGCGAGTTATGTCCCAGGAAAACAAAGATAAAGCTGATGCTGCCGAAGCGAGAACAGAGCAAACCAGGGGATTCATGCAGCAGGTTAGAGTAGCCGCCAGGCGGAAGTACACCCCGGAGGAGAAGGTACGTATCGTGTTGAGGGGTTCCGCCGGGAGGTAACCGTCAATGAACTCTGTCGACGGGAAGGCATCAAACCGGGAGCCTATTATGCCTGGACCAAGGATTTTCTGGAGGCCGGGAAGGAACGGTTAACACGAGATACGGTCAGGGATGCCACGCGCCAGGAGATAGATGGTTTAAAGCGTGAGAACAGCGAGCTCAAGCATTTGGTAGCCGACCTGTCTCTGGATGTATACCGCCTTAAAAAAACGACGATTCCTCCGCTGGACCAAAGCGGAAACGGCGCATGAGCGCCGTAGACAAAGCTACTATCCTGGCCAAGGTAGAGAATCACCCTCGGGGTAAACGGCAGGTGTTATTAATAATGGGAATACCC
>DASWLM010000007.1:0-3159 GCA_036396095.1 Dehalococcoidales bacterium
CACATTAGGTCGGGTTGTTTCCCGATTCTATCTTCAATGAGTCGTGATATGTCCTGTTCGTATTGAATTCTCTCAGGACAGTTTCTGGGGACATTACCTGCGCTGTATTTTTTTCTAGCTTCTCGGAGATATGGAATATGATTTAGGGTCATGACTTCGTGTCCATTTTCCTTCGCAATGGCCACGCCGCCGCAATCGGGTCGGTTAGTGAAAACAATATAGTTATGGTTGGGGTCTCGCTTCACTATCTCGCGATAGTTTGTCCCCGACCCGGAAACAAAACACACGATGGTCATTCTGCTCCCGGATTTGGTCGGATCGTAAATCAATTGCTTCACGGCTCAATCATATCATCAAAGAATGAGGACGGCAAAGTGGGGGTACAGATAGGGAAAGAACAGATTCTTTAAGGAGTTTACCCTGAAATTCAGAAGGGTTCAGAATGACGACTTAGCATTAGGTGATTTTTCCACGGGCAACCGGTATCACCTTGCCCCCGACTTTTACCTCTATGTGCTCGTTATCTATCTCCCGCGCTTTCAGGTGGAGGAGCGATGGTCGCTCTATCTCGATTCCCTGTTCGACACGGATACTAATCTCACTGGTTCTCAGATAGCGGTGTTTTACCAGATACCCTACCAGACATCCGTTAGCGCTGCCTGTAGCCGGGTCTTCGGGAATACCATAGTAGTCACAAAAAACCCTGACATGCAGGTCGTTCCGCGCGTCATTAGTTTGCGGACAAAACACCAGAATCGCCTTAGCCTGTGTGCCCTTAATCAAATTGAAATAGTCTTCTTTATCTATCTGAATCTGTTGCACTGTTTTCAGTGTCTTTAGTGGGACGATGATGAATGGTAACCCTGTCGATACCTCCTGAACGGGATATTTATCATCAATCGCTTTAACAGGTAAATTCAAAACTCCACCCAGAACTTGCGGCTGAAAAAGTCGCCCGAAAACCGGATTCACCTGCTTCATCCATAACAGGTTAGGCTGGGCTTTTTTATAGGTGATGTCGACTGCTATCTGCCCGACTTCAAGATTCAGACCAACTGTCTTAACCGGCTTCCTGATGATTTCCTGCTGGATGATATAGGCGGTACCAAGTGTCGGATGTCCGGCAAAAGGCACTTCCGTCTTCGGCGTGAAGATACGAACATCATATCCTCCGTTTCTCTCTTTCCCCGAAAGAATATAGGTGGTTTCCGAGAAGTGTATCTCACGGGCAAATTTCTGCATTGCACTGTCCGTAAGAGGCTCCCGTACATTAACGACGGCAAGCTGGTTGCCCTGATACTTCTTTTCACCAAAGACATCGACGATGTAAAAAGGATTCGCCATTTTTACACCTACATTTTGGAAGTGTTTTTCAGCCTGTATGATAAGTATGTCAACAGCATCAAAGTAATCCAAACGACTTACTTTGTCATTCTGAAGTTACGAAGTACCTGAAGAATCTATTTTCCAACTCTTGGGTTACTAGATACTTCACTTCGTTCAGTATGACAAGTTTGGACAATCTCCGTGGAAAGGATTAATTATTTCTTCTCCCGCCGCAAAATTTCTCTCGCTGCCACTACACCGGATGCCGAAGCCTGGATAAGACCGCGACTGACGCCCGCGCCGTCTCCTGCCGCGAACATATTGGTAACCTCTGTTTCCAGGTTGGCAGTCAGTTGTAACCGTCCAGAGTAAAATTTGACCTCAACACCGTAGAGCAGGGTGTGCCGTGATGCGACACCTGGTGCCAGTTTATCCATCGCCTTCAGCATCTCCATAATGCCGGTCAAGTGGCGATACGGCAAGACGAAGCTGAGGTCGCCGGGAACGGCAGTGGGTAGAGTCGGTTTGACGAGACCTCTATCGATGCGCGCCGGGGTACTGCGATGACCTTGCATTAAATCGCCCAAGCGCTGAATGAGCACGCCACCACTAAGAATATTTGCCAGTCGCGCGATATATTTCCCGTAGGCAATCGGCTCACTGAAAGGTTTGGTAAAAGTCGTGCTCATCAATAAGGCAAAGTTCGTATTATCGCTTTTACGGTTAGCATAGCTATGGCCATTGACCGAGATAACCGGGTCGGAGCCGCCGGTCGACTCCATGATGACCTCACCGGCGGGACACATACAGAAAGTGCGGATATGGTCGTCGAAATGGTGGGAGATAAATTCCAGTTTCGCCTCGTAGAGGACATTACTTAATTCTTCCATGACCGCCACTGGCACCTCCACTCTGACGCCGATATCAATGGGATTGATGAGCATGGTCATCTTCAGGCGGTTTGCCTCGTGTGCCAGCCAATCGGCGCCTTCTCTTCCCGGCGCAAGAATCAGGTAATGGCAATCAATTTTTTGACCGGAATCAGCTTCAATACCGATTACCTTGCCATCTTCAACAACAATGCTAGATACTGCTGTCTCCAGTTCAAGGTCAAGGCGTGGGTTCAGAAAATCACGCATCGCCTTGAGCACCAGTCGACAATTTTCTGTGCCGAGGTGACGTAGAGGTACAGGTACCAGACGCAATTCGGCGAGAGATGCACGCTGAGCCAGTCGTGCCACCTCATCTCCAACTCCATAGAGCTTATCGGATGCACCGAAATGGATATACCTCCCATCCACATACTTGATAAGCGCGTCGCTGGCGCTCTCCCCGACATATTCCTTGAGTCGTCCGCCTACCTGCGATGAGAGAGTGAGCTTACCATCGCTGAACGCACCGGCACCGCCTAATCCACATACCAGGTTACAGGGCGGACAGGAAGCACAATTACTACCCTGGTCGCGGGAGGGACACTTTCGGTCGTTAAGGTCTTTGCCCTTCTCAATCAGGAGAACGCTGAGTGAAGACGATTGCACCAGCTCCAGCGCGGCAAAGATACCCGCCGGTCCCCCACCGACAATGACGACATCGTATTTTTTGCTCATTTCAATCCAGCTTAATTGTATCTCTGCTTGAATGGAGCGTCAAGGCGCTAAGATCACGCCATTTTGCTTGACAATAGACTACCCTAGTACTTAGTTGCATATATAGCTATACATAACATTGGTCATATGTTATACTTAAATCATGCGTAAATCGAGTATCGTGATAATGTTGACCAACGAAGAAAAACAGAATCTGGAAGAGATCAAGCGCACGCGAACCGCTCCA
>DASWLM010000008.1:0-16973 GCA_036396095.1 Dehalococcoidales bacterium
GCAGGACTACAATCATGTCCGGCCGCATCAGGCTCTTAAATATCGGGTGCCGTATGAGGTGTATACAGGGAAAATACTTTGGCCTACTTTTGTACCACAGAAAACAAGCCATTAGTGGTATGATTTCAGTGAAGCATTACACATATCGTTCAGTAATAAAACTGTCGATAACCTTATATTTAACTGGCTCGCCGAATCTATAAGTCTTAAATTCTTTATCGCCTATGGGTTCACTTTTAACGACTAAATTATTTATCTCTTTATTCGTTCTAATATTATCATTATGAAAAGCCTCTACTACACACTGAAGAAAATAAAGCTTAAGATTTAGTGATGAGGTATTTGGAGAGAATTTGGTCTGAAGTTTGCTAGCCCATTCGTTAAATTTATCGCTAGCTGATTGCCAGATTTTCTCAAAGTCTAAATTTTCCCCTTCGATATTTCTGACCTGGGATTTTAGCTTGGTTAAAAATTCTTCCATATATTCCAATGTATTCACTAATATTCCTCTCTAATTTAGATTTGAGAGCCAAATTAAAGGGTAGGTTTACAATTTTTCGGTAAGGATACTGCTCAATTCTTCTTGACGAACTGTTTAGTAACTTCATCCGGCACATCAACCGTGCCCATAATAATAGGCTTCTGGTGACAATCACTGCCGCCGGTGGTAATCAGCTTATGCTCGCGGGCAAATCTGAGGTAGTGAGCAATGGTGGCATTATCGTGCCGCGGGTGCCAGCATTCCAGACCGTCGATGTATTCCAGCATGTTTTCTTTAATAAACTGTGTCTGCTGTCCTGAATCCTTAGTAATAACGACAAGCGACGTGCCGCCGGGGTCGTTTCCGTGAGCCAGAACCAGAGCTCCGCCGGCGCTATGAATAAGTTTTGATGCTTCAGGAAGCGATAAGGGATATTTAGGGACATCACACTTAACGAGGTAGCGGTCGAATGCTTCCTGCGTGTCCCTGACAATTCCTTTTTTTATCATATAGGCGGCAATATGCGGGCGTCCGAAAGCGCCATCAACGCTATCCCTGATATTCTGCATGTCCTTGTCGGTAAATTGCTTTATGCCTTCCTTTTTGAATTCGGCGTTTATCTTTTCCATTATTTCCCGTGCCCGCCATTCACGGTGCTCTCGAAGCACCTGCAGTTTCTCACACAAAGCACGGTTGTTGATATCGAAACCGTATCCCAGAAAATCCAGCGAAATAGATTTACTCTGCGGTGATTGTAGCGTGATGTTTAATTCTACACCGGTAACGTAAGAAATATCCTTTTCTTTCGTCAGCGTAATCGCCTGCCTCTGTGCTTCAACCGAATCGTGGTCAGCAATAGCTAAAAAGCCGATGTTGCGTTTCTTGGCTTCCTCGATAACCTTTTCTACCGGCATAGCCCCGTCGGAGCCGGTGCTGGTGTGAATATGCAGGTCAATCTTCATCGCTTCTCTATGCCAATGAGGTACAATTTGTTCTGTTCTCCTTTACTAGTATCCACCGTGAGGTGAGTGGCAGGGAGAGAAGGGTACATTCGCTTTATATCTGTCAGGTCGACAGGCTCAAACCTGCTGACATTATTGAGATAAGCCTGTTCGGTAATGGCATTGGACTCGTAGTTCTCTTTGGTTCGCTTCGAGATACGGCGCAGTGAGACTTCCTTCGAGCACTGAGTCTGGAGAATGACCAGCGTTTTCTTGTTCTTCGCAGCGATTTCGGCGGCGTGTTTGCGCAATTCCTGGGTAATAAATGTGGCATCGAGAATAGCGCAACGGCTCTGCTTCAGGGTCTCATCCGCCTGGCGGAACACCTCATCGTAAACTGAGAGGCGGTTGCTCATATTACCCGCGACCTTTTCATCGAACACATCCTGCCCTTTGAGCACTTCCAGCCGGATAATGTCCGACCTGAGCATGGGGCACTGCTTTATCTTGACGACCTCATCGCCGGTTTCTGTTTTCCAGGTAGCGGGCAAGCCGGTGGTAATCAGGAGGAAATCATCGCCCAGTTCTTCTTTCACATATTTTAGAAATAGCCGCTTCATTTCCTCGTACCTCCATAATGTCATTGCGAGCCTTTCGCTATTGCTCAAGGTAAATTCCACGAAGCCTTGTCCCGTACTCGATACGGGAAATCTCAGGGAATGGTAAATCCCCACACAGAGATTGCCACGTCATCCCGACGGGTCGGGATTCCTCGCAAAGACAGTTGGATTTCATTACCCGTCCCTCATTCTATACGATTCCGCCAACGCAAAATAATTCTTCGCATCAGCCAGTGCCTTTGCCTTCTCTTCTGCCGAAAGGAGCGCATCGTCGAGGCGGAAACAGTTTACCTTGGCACGCACATAAGCAAAATAACATTTGTAGAAATTCAGCAAGGCAAGGATTTCTCTGTCACCACTCTTAACGACATAGGCATTCACAAAGTGATTTGAAAGCTCCGGGTGTCCCCAACGGTCTAAGTCCATCGCCAGGAAAGAGACCTCCGCCGCCACATCCACGTAACGGAAGCGGTCGTTGAACTCAATGCAATCGTAAATGCAGATACCGTCGGTGAAGCAGATGTGTTGCGCATGGAGGTCGCCGTGGCAATCCCTGATTTTACCTTCCGATACACGTTTATTGAAAAGCACCGCTTTGTTCTTTATAAAGTCGCACGTGTATTGAACAAGTCGCCGGTACTGCTCCGGTGTAAAGGCGCGCCCGATGTACTGCTCCGTCTGGCTGAAGTTTTCTTCGGTGTTGAAGGTAATGGTCTCCAGACTCCCGAATTTGCCGATATCGAGACTGGTCTCAGCCTTGCTGTGAAAATCAGCCACTTTTTCTGCCACCCGACCTATCATTGCTAGCGTGACACGGTTTTTTGCCAGGAGAACGTCCATCATACGGTTGTTAGGTAGTTTGCTCATCTTGACGGCGTATTCAATCGGTTCACCCTTGCCGTCTAGGGTTATTATGCTTTTGTCCAGGGTGATGGGCACCAAACCCAGATAGACCTCCGGGCAGAGACGACGATTGAGCCTGACTTCCTGTTCACAAAGGTTTTTACGTTTTTCCAGCGTGGTGTAATCGAGGTAGCCGAGATTGACCGGCTTCTTGATTTTATAAACATACTTATCGGTGAGGAAGACCACAGACATCTGCGTCTGGGCAATTTCCACTTTTTTAGTGGGTTCAGGATAGGCGTTAGTATTGGAGAGGACTGCAACGATATCCGAAATCGCCGTCATGCCGTCTCCTTAAGCCAGCGCCTGACTTCGGTGAGGACTTGCGCGTAGTTATCCCGGTTGAGCATCATCACCTGCACTTCGGGGTGGGCTTTAATGACATCCGACCAGGTATGGTGATGTAGAAGTATTGTACCCAGCATTCTCTGATTACTGTCCATGAGACGGGTAATGGCATCGCGGAACTTAAGCGAAAGCATCTCCATCTTGCCGATTTCGTCCACAACCACCAAGTCACAATCACGCGCCGCATTGAGTAAAGCTGTCACGCCCACCTGCTCCAGTCCTTCGACATTGACACCATATTTGCCGACGCGGTATGGACTCTTGAAATCGATGTGAGAAAGTACCACACCCTTGCCATCGAGGGTAACCAGACGGAAACCCAATCTATCGCCGTGTTCCCGGATTTCCTCCGTGTAAAAACCGCCGGCCTTACCGCGGAATTCGCCGACCACCTGTTTGACAAGCGTGGTCTTGCCAGCGCGGGGTGGTCCCGTGAGCAGGCAGATATGTTTCATGACAGACCGTAAGCTATTTCTTGGCGGCTGTTTTTGCGGCGGCACGTTCGGCACGCCGTTTATCTTTCGCCTGCGTCTGCTTCTTGCGGTGCTCGATAAGAGCGTTTCTTTTACCTTTGTTCATATCACTAATGATAAAGTATCAAGTATCAACTATCAACTGACAAACAAAACCAGTTGTCACTTAACTTAGAGGTATTTCTGACGCATCGTCTGGGAAAGCTCCGCCAATAATTGCAGGGCGCGTTCCGCGGCATCTTCACTGACAGTGGGCAAACCACAGGCAGGCGTCAATAGACTCTGCTCAACCAGCTTTTTCATGGTTATACCTTTGCGGGTGAAGGGCGCCATCGCTTCTTCCAGGCGGTCTTTGAGACTGGGCACGGACTCTTTGAGAATCGCCTCGGTGCTGGTGGGAATAATGCCCCACGCCACCACCCCACCCCTATCAAGGAACTTTATAACTTCTGTTTGGTAAATAGCAAACGATTCGGCATAGTTATAAGCATCGAAGTTGACGATGTCGACCGCCGTTTGCAGTAGAATCGACCAGTCGGTGTTACCGCAACAGTGGACGCCCTTGATACCGCTGATGCCCGCGTATGTCTCATCGAGCAGGCTGATAACCTGCTCCCGCGATAACTGCATGCCCACCGAGCCGAATGCGGACATGTACGGCTCATCGAGGAAAACGATGGTGTTTTTATTGAGTTTTTTCAGCGTTTGTTCCATCCAGCTTGCCTTGAGCCGCAGGAATTTCGGCACCACATCCCCGAAGGTCTCATCGTAGATAATTGCCTTGCCCGTTTCATCGGTAATTGTCAAGCCCCAACTGACAGGACCTGTGACCTGCCCTTTAACGGCACGGGATGTGAGACTGCCCAGAGAGAGGAACTTATGTAAGCCAGCCGCATACTCCGGCGAAACCGAATACTTGCTGAAATCGTTGGCTAGGTAATCGGTATAGAACCGCTCCAGTTGCCGTGTTAAGTCCTGATTGCGGTTGACGTACGTCTTGTTTTCCGTGACAACAATGCCGGGGAAGCCCTCGCTGTATTGCGTGTACATGTTTTCGACGTAGGCGCGCTTGGGTAGCTGAGGCCAGGCGGGCATGTCCTTGAGGTAGCGCGTGACCACCTCAACCGCCTTGTTCGCATCCTTATATGGCAGACTGCCTATCATTGTCTGTAAACCACCGAATTGATAATTGGGCAACTCTTCCCCCAATTGTCATTGCGAGAAGTGTAACGACGTGGCAATCTCTGGGTGGCAAGGTCTACCCCCTCCCTGAGTTTGCTTCGTCTTCACTCGCAAAGACAGCTACCGTATGTATTTCCCTATCAATAATCCCAGCTTCTTTTTCTGTGCGGCGGGAATCTTTGCCGGGTCGGTGACGATTGCCCCATTCAGAGCGCTGGCGCATTCACAATCACGCTTCTTCGGTATTTTCTTGACCGCGAGCTCGATAATACGGCGGGCGGTACCGATGTTCTCCCGCAGGGTCTTGAGAATGGTTTGGACCTTGACCGGCTCGACCGGCTCCCACCAGCTATCGTAGTCCGTGACGCAACCAATTACAGCGTAGCAGATTTCAGCTTCACGTGCGAGCTTCGCTTCTGGCAGTGCGGTCATACCGATGATGTCCGCGCCCCAACTTTTGTACAGTCGCGATTCGGCGCGGGTGGAGAAGGCGGGACCTTCCATGACGACAAAAGTGCCCTTTGGATGGACGGTGGCACCCACAGATTTTGCCGATTCGTAGAGGATTTTGCTCAAATCTCGACAGAAGGGGTGCGCGAAGCTGATGTGGGCGACAACGCCATCCGTGAAAAAGGTGCTGACCCGGTTGCGGGTGCGGTCGATGAGCTGGTCGGGGATAAGCAGGTGACCGGGCATGACCTCTTTTTTAAAACTGCCAGCGGAACATACGGCGATGATATGTTGCACATCCAGCGATTTCAGAGCGTAGATATTTGCGCGGGCAGGAAGTTCGGAGGGGGAGATAAAGTGCCCGCGACCGTGCCGCGGTAGAAAGGCAATATTTGTGCCCTCCAGCTTGCCAATGGTAATGGCATCACTCGGTTTGCCGAAGGGTGTATCGATATTTACGGTGCGGACATTGGTCATCCCCTCGATCTGTTCCAGTCCCGTCCCCCCGATAACCGCGATGGTGGCTTTAGGTGATATGGGCATATGGTTACTCCTCAAGTTTGATTCCGCACCTCGCGGCGATTTCCTGCAATGTGTAACGTTTTTTAGGTGGGTGCGTCATAGACCTCTTTAGTTTACGAACGAATTCCGGGCGAAGTTTTAGCCCTTCATCTGGGTCACCCAAATATTCTTCCAGCCTCTGTTCCACAATCTCATCAATTAAAACCCCGAGTTGTTCTATTGTGAGGTCTGAGATTTTCTTTATCTTTTTCTTCCCCCCGATAACCGCGATAGTGGCTTTTGGTGATGTGGGCATTGAAACCTCCGTAATTGATTTAATCTGACAAATACCTGAATGATTGAGGCGGTGATGATAACATAAGACTACTTAATAGTCTTGGTACATCATAATGTCTCGTTGATGCAATCTTGATTGCGTAACCTTTCTCTTTATTCTCAAAATACTCTAAAAAACCTTCCCAACTGATTCCAGCATGGTCTTTGGTCTTCGACCATAGTGATATGGGATCCTCTTGGATGATTCCGCCAATGTCAAATTCACCAATGACTTTTTTTACAGGGTCAGATGCATAGACAATTACCGTAGTAACTTCTTTTCGTCTAAAAATTGTACGACGATATTCATAACCTTTTGAACCATCAAATATTTTTACTGCGAATTCTGGTTTAATCGACAGCAATACTCTCATCTGCTTGACACTCCTTCAAAATGTCCCTTAAGTTTTTAACACTTATTTTTACGAAACCTCTGGGTGCATCATTTACACTAGGAATGATACCGATTTCAATCAACTTTTGCATATTAATACGTGTGGGAAATGAATATACATACAAGAAGTTGACTATAAAAGGCTTAAGACGTGGATAGAGATTCCATTGTTCTGATAGCTGCTTATCAGTGAACACGCTTCGTTTTCGGCAGAGTCGAATAAAATCAGCTTCGGTTTTAATATTATCAATGATACCCTCGACTACTCCAATTGTAGTTACCACACTCCTGTAGTAACCACCGGTTCGATAAAAAACAAGTATGTCTCCAGAATGTAAATTACGCTCTGACGACCTCGAAATGTAGACCTTGCTAATAGCATTTCGGTGGGGTTCATTTTCTATATAATCTATAGGTGATTCATTCCTTAAAATCGAATCTGGTAACAATTCTGTATGATACTCAGGACGAATTGGGACAAGGAAAATATTTCTCGTTGTTGAGAAAAATGGGTATGTTCGTTTAGGGTCGGAATAATTCACCTTTTTTTCTATAGAACGGTAATAAACCAGTTCATCATTATTTTTCATTCCATGATGCTGAAAACCATATTCTTCAAGGAGGTTTATCAAGCGCTGTTGCTCAATCCTCCTATCGAAAATCGTAACATATATCTCATCTACTTTGAGCCGAAGAGCATTATCAAAAACAATCTTGAGAAATCTTTCACCCAAGCGATATCCATTAACTGTGACTTTGAAACTTCCAATCTTTAATCGTCTTTTAGGAGCGAGAGGAGGCTCTATATCGGAGTAATCTTCTTCTTTTCCCTCAAGTTTTAGATAAAGGAACGCAATTGGTTTGTCCCCTGAAAGACAGACATAAACCGTTTCGTCCGCCTTTTTATTAAACCACTCTTCAAAGCCGGGATAATCTTCCTTAAAGGATGTAAAGAAGTCATCTGATAGGTCGAGATTACCAAAAAGAGATTTCCGTACAGATAACACCTTATAATCTGCTAATTCTGGATTTTCGGCAGTAACCTTCTCCAAGAAGGCATCAATCGTGAAAACCTTATCCAGAATCCCTAGCAGTAATGCTTTGTTGAGAAGTCGCTTATCCTCGGTGATAAGTGCATCAACTCTTCTACAGTAAAGCTCATTTATAATTGCTGTATCATTAATATCATTCTGATTTATATCTAAAGGTTTTAGAATTTGAAGGACTGCCTCTGAAAGTGGAGCTAGCGTTTTAAGAATATCATAGTTACCCAATTTAACTTCGAAAGATTTGCGGATCTTAGGATCTTGATGTTTCTCAATTTCTTCAACTGTCACGGGATGTATGCATTTGGTATGATGAAGGTGGTCTACCCACCAAAACAGAACGCCAATATCCTCATTTACAACAGTTGTCGCTTCTCGGTGAATGACTATATTGGTATCCAGCAGAATTCGCACCATCTACGTCCCTTCAAATGGGTTTAATTTGCTGGGCAATACTACACCTATGAGCTTTCCCTTTAACTCAATCTAGCAGTACTGGCAAGCCATGTCAACTTTAGTATTTAGAGTTTCTTTACCTCCACCCTAAACGGTTTTCTTATTATACCCTTTTCCGTAATTATCGCTGTGATGTATGTTGCGGGGGTGATGTCAAAGGCGGGATTGGCAACATCTATACCGTCGGGGGCTATCTGAACACCTTTGATATGGGTAATTTCTTCTTTATGGCGTTGCTCGATGGGGATGTCATCGCCGGATTCCAGAGAGGAGTCAATGGTGCTGGTAGGCGCGGCAACATAGAAGGGAATGCCGTGTTCCTTCGCCAGCACCGCCAGAGTATACGTGCCAATCTTGTTCGCGGTGTCGCCATTAGCGGCAATCCTGTCGGCGCCCACAATCACGCAGTCAATTTCTCCCTGCTTCATAAAACTCCCCGCCATGGAGTCGGTGATGAGCGTCACGGGGATACCGGCTTTCTTCAGTTCCCATGTGGTCAGTCGCGCGCCCTGGAGCAAAGGACGTGTTTCATCAACAAAAACCCTGACCTTTTTGCCCTGCTGGTGAGCGTAGATGATAATACCCAGTGCAGTGCCGTATCCGGGCGCGGCGAGCGGTCCGGTATTGCAGTGGGTGAGGATAGTCATACCGTCTTTGATTAGTTCCAGCCCAAATTGACTTAATTTGACGGTGGCTTCGGCTTCTTCGCTATGAATTTTGACGGCTTCTTTAACCAGTATGGTTGTTATCCCCGGAATGCTTTTACCCTCTTTTGCGGCTCGCTCCATCCTCTCGATAGCCCAGGAGAGATTGCGGGCAGTGGGACGGGTACGGGTAATCATTAGAGCGACATCGTGAAGTTTCCGAAGAAGCTCCACGCGACTTCTTGCATAGATTTGCAGACCGCCGAGAGCTAAACCGTATGCCCCCGCTATGCCGATTGCCGGCGCGCCTCTGACTTTTAGCTCTTTGATGGCAGTGACGATGTCCCGGTAATCCGTGATGTCCAGATAGACCTCTTCCGCAGGCAGGCGGGTCTGGTCGAGAAGACGGACTTTGTTTTCCTTCCATTCAATTGGCTGAGTGAGGTTAGTTTGTTTCATCCTTTTCACTCCACATCCATAAAATCCAGGCTTAAATCTCTCCACTCCGGATTTACTGAGTTTATCAACTGCACCTTTCTAATTCTCTTCCAACCCTTTATTTGCTTCTCTCTGGCAATAGCCACGTCAATGTCAGGAGTAGATTCGAAATATACCAGCTGAGAAACTTTATATCGCGATGTGAACCCCTTAATCATCTTTTTCTTGTGTTCAAATACTCTTCGCGCCAAGTCATTGGTAACACCAGTGTACAGCACTCCAGACTCACTACTCATAATGTACACGTAATACTCGTTCATACTCAAACCGCCCCTTTTGTCATTCTGAGCCACCCGGCTTTGTATACCTGCAACAATGAGCGAAGAATCTAGTTTTCAAAGGTTACTAGATACTTCACCGCGTTCAGTATGACATTATAGCGGTACAATTAACGTGTCTCTTATCTTTTCTCCCTTTGTCATTCTGAGGTTACGAAGTACCCGAAGAATCTAGTTTTCTATCAGGCATTTTATGGAAAAAGGGTCTTGGAACTAGATGCTTCGCGGAATTTATCCTGAGCCATCTATGACGAAGGGCTCAGCATGACAAACGAAAAGTATGGAAATCCTCCCCTTCATTCAGTATGACATTCTGGTGGTGCATTCAACGTTCCTTGATTTTCGGGATAAACATAGGCACGCGCTTTTTATAATCGAGGTAAGCCTGCCCGAACTTCTTCTCCAACTCCTTTTCCTCGACAAGCTTGATATACAGAATGTGCGCCAGCACAAAAAACGGCGTCATTATCACCAATAGCGAGAAGGACTGCCGCAACACGGCTAACCCCAATAGCACCAGCGTCCAGCCGAGATGCATCGGGTTGCGCACAAGACGATACAAACCATCCGTGACAAAGTGGGGCGGCGGACTGAAGGGGATGGGTGTGCCCCGCGCCCGGAAGAAGCGTGCGATTGTCCATACCACCATCGGCACGCCGACGGCGAGCAGGATTATTGCGATGGGAAGGCGGACGGGCGGCGATATTGATAGCTCCAGTCCGAGCTGGCGGTCTACCCACGACGAAAAGAAAATCATCAACGCCACCCCACCATACCAGAAAATCGTGCCGGCTACCGAAAGCAGGAATTTGAAGCGGTGCTGTGTGGTCGCGACCTGATAGACAAACTCGGCGAGGCTGTTCATTTGTCCGTCGGCGCCTTTCTGAAATCCGTGCCGTTGAACTTGTTCATCGCGGTGGTCAGACCATCGGCGAGCAAACACAGGAGCGCCTCACTAACCTGCGGGATAATTTTATCCATTATTGCCTGCTCTTCCGCAGAGAAATCACCGAGAACATGGTCGATAACTTCGCGTCTTTCCGTTTTCCCGGATTCCGCATCCTCAGGATGCCCAATACCCACCCGCACCCGGGTAAACTCCTCACTACCGATATGCTCTACGATGGATTTAATGCCGTTGTGCCCGCTACTCCCGCCGAGCCGTAACCGGATTCTCCCCGTCGGCAGGTCGAGTTCATCGTAAACAACGATGAGGCGCTCCGGCTTCACGCCATGCTTTCTAACCAGCTTGCCCACCGCTTCACCGCTCAGGTTCATAAAGGTCGACGGCTTGGCGAGGACGACATCTTTCCCTGCTATTTTACCCTCACCTGTTTTCGCGCGGGCACGGCTCCGCGTCAGGGAAATATGATGGACACGGGCGAACTCATCGAGACACATGAACCCGATGTTATGCCGGTTACGGACGTACTTTTCCCCCGGATTCCCCAACCCAACAATCAGCCATTTCTCAGTTTTTTTGTTCCAGAAGGGCAAGGAAATTTCTCCTTAAATATATGGTAGGATTAAAACCAATATCCTCACCTATTTTCAATGAATTCACTTGATCCAACAATTGAATTTTAACCATTCATATTACTGTGTAGAAAAGTACTTCATGGATTCGGCAATTCGCTGGTCGAATTTTTCTTTAAGCTTTATCCTCCATTTATCTTGAAAACTAAAAGAGTAACAACGTAACCCACTATGTTGTGCTTTTTTTGTTAAAGGTTTTTTGTAAATTGTAAAATCAATGTGACCTTCAGCACGCGGATCGGCGAAGACAAGGACATTATCCCGATCTAACGTATAGGATTTAATGTTTCCATCAGTGTTCAGCGAGAAACCTAATTCTCGTAGACGTTTTTCAGCAAATGCAAGGCTTTCGGGCGTCCGAGCAGTTCCCCGTATCACCTCATCAATCAACCGTGGATCACTTCCATAGCTTATTATAAAAAGACTTTCGGACCTTCGGCGTTCATTTTCCCGAAATGCTTCTACTTTATCCTGCTCCTCGAATCGATACTGTAAATAATCTTCTGCTAAACCGAATACTGCCGACATAACACTACACCTGGAAACGTTGCCCCATCCAGTGAGATGACGTCTGAGCCCTTCTGGAAGGGAGAAACCGCTTGCATATGGGCTTGAACTTTCTTCTCCGCAAAGTGGACAAAATGCGCGTTCACCGAATATTGAATCTTTATATTCTGGAATAATAGTGGCTTTTTGGATTATCTGATTAACAACATCAGTTTGCCAACGGTAATATTCTTCTCTGGATTGACATTGAATATATCCATTAAATAAATGCTGGACATCCTTTGGCATCAATCGGATGATTGTGTAACGGGCTCCATCTAATTCATTTTTCAAAACCCTGATGTAGTGAGCCGAATTTTCACTTGAGTACATATCTTGTTCACCTCTAAGTTACGCGTGGATGTTAGCTTTTTAAGCTAACAACATCGGAATGATTGTCATAATGTTCTTCGCTATATTTTACTCTCCCAGAAGGGCAAGAAACTGCTCCTCGTTAATCTGTGTCGTGCCCAGAGTGCGGGCACGGTTCACTTTATTCTCGCCCGGGTCTACACCCATTACCAGATAGGTTGTATTGCGGGTCACATTATCTTTAGCGGTACCGCCCAGCGCCTTGATGCGTTCATGGGCGACCTCACGGGAAAAGGCTCTTAAAGTACCGGTGACCACAAACTCTTTCCCAATTAGAGGCAAACCTTCGGTCTTGACAATCACCTGCTTAGGCCAGACACCGGCTTGTTTCAGCTTCTCAATAATGCGGCGATTATCTTCTTGCCGGAAAAAGGCAATGATACTCTCCGCAATCTTGGGTCCGATACTGGGCACAGTCATCAGCTTTTCCACCGGGGCACTTCCCAGGTCATCGAGGTCTCTAAAACTTTCGGCGAGCAGATTTGCCGTCTCTTCGCCGACGTGCCTGATACCGAGCGCACCAATAAGCCGCGCCAGGCTCACCGACTTACTTTTCTCGATGGCTTTCAGAATGTTATCGACACTTTTTTCGCCCATCCGCTCAATCCGGATGAGCTCGTCACGTTTATCTCTGAGGGTGTAGAGGTCGGCGACGTCTTTGAATTTCTCGCGAGGCAACTCACGGAATAGCATCGCAATCAGGCTCTCTCCTAGACCGCGGATATCCACGCCACCGCGCGATACAAATAATTCCATCCGTCTCTGTACCTGCACCGGACATGCCGCATTCGAGCAGTAGTACATTACCTCGCCTTCCAGCTTGATGATTTCTCCTTTGCACTCCGGGCAAGCCGGCCGCCTCAAATCTTTATTAAAGACCTTGTCAAGCAGGCTGAATACTTTCTCCTGACCCGTGCGCCGGCTCACAATCGGCCCGACGACTTCCGGGATAACATCGCCGGCACGCTGGATGAGGACCCAGTCGCCTTCCCGGATATCTTTACGCCGGATGTCGTCCTCGTTGTGGAGCGCCGCCTGTTTGATGGTCACACCACCCACCTGCACCGGCTCAAGAATCGCATAGGGATTCAATGTACCCGTCCTGCCCACGCTGATACCGATTTCCTTCAGGCGGGTCGTGCCCTGGATGGCAGGGAACTTGTAAGCGATTGCCCACCTCGGTTCGTGCCCGACTTCTCCCAGACGTGCGTGGTATTCAAGCAAATCCGTCTTAACCACAACGCCATCGGCTTCATAGGGTAGGGCTTCACGCTGGTGTAGCCATGATTGATAATAGGCTTCAGCTTCCGCAATGGTCTTCACGGGACGGTTATTCGGATTCACCTTGAAGCCGAGCGATTTCAGATACTCCATTGTTTCCCGATGCGTGGCGGGTGTGGCTTTCCCCTCCGCCCACCCCAGCATATAGATAAAAATATCCAGGGGTCGTTTCGCCGTGATGCGTGGGTCAAGCTGTCGCACCGAGCCGGCGGCGGCATTGCGTGGGTTGGCAAACAAGGGCAAGCCCTCTGCTTCCCGTTCCTTGTTGAGCTTGCGGAAACCAGCGCGGGGCAGGTAAACTTCTCCACGGACTTCAAAGACAGGCGGTGCATCTTTCGAGACAGAAAGAGGGATACTGCGAACGGTCTTCAGGTTTTGTGTAATATCCTCCCCACGGTAACCGTCGCCGCGCGTAGCGCCCCGTACAAACTGTCCGTTCTCGTAGACTAAAGCAACCGCCAGTCCGTCAATTTTGTGTTCGCAGACCATATCGAACTGCTCAAGCCCGAGCAAACGGGACGTGCGCGTATGCCAGGCATACAAGTCTTCGGTGACAAAGGCGTTACCGAGTGAAAGAAGTGGTAGTCTGTGCTCCACCACTCCGAAGGCAGAAACTGGCGTTGCGCCGACACGCTGGGTGGGGGAATCGGGTGTGACGAGTTGCGGGTATTGCGATTCCAGCCGTTGTAGCTCCTGCATCAGGGTATCGTACTCGGCATCGCTGATTTCCGGACTGTCCAGCACGTAGTAACGATAGCTGTGATGGTTCAACTGCTCACGGAGCTCGGCAACCCTTTTTTGAGCAATTTCTAAATCACTCAACGCAACCGCCCTCACTTTTGGTAGAATTATATCACAGTGCATGAGCACACAGAAGCGAATCGGGAGACTATTATGAAGAAATTAATGTGGACACTTATTGCCATTATCATTGTCGCTGGGATTGGTTTCGGCGGTATTAAAGTCTATGGTACAGGTTTCGATAGCGGGGAGAAAGTCGGTTTTGCCACCGGAGAGGGCGCCGGTTTTAAGGTAGGGCAAGAGGTTGGCTACGGGGAAGGCTACCGGACCGGCACTGACAATGGGATAGTTGAAGGCAAGAAGATAGGTTATACCGATGGCTATGGAGTCGGCGAGCAAGCGGGCTACAAGACCGGTTACACCTCCGGTTTAGCTACCGGAACGCAGGCGGGCTATCAGGACGGCTACGGTAAGGGTGAGACCGCCGGCTATGACATAGGCTTGAACGATGGCTTGGGGCATGGCTATACCATTAAAGACCCCACCTGGTCGGAGGTGCTGGCATTCCTGGCTAAAGACAAGACCGATGAAAAGCCTTACGTTGACCCGACATATGTATGCAGTCACTTCTCACGGGACGTCTGCAATGCCGCGGAAGTGGCAAGTATCCGTTGTGCGGTGGTAGAACTGAGATATGTCAACGGAACTGGACACCTCATTGTGGCATTCAATACCATCGACCGGGGGCTGGTCTACTTTGAGCCGCAGTCAGACGAGCAGGCAATGCCCGCCATCGGCAAGAAATACTACACGACAATCATTCCCAAACCCGGTTACTACTACTCAGCACCCAGCTATAATGACACGATTGAGGACATGGTGGTGATTTGGTGATGACTATGAACTTACGGCAACCTGATTAAAAGATACAAAAATAGCGTAACAAAGCGTCAATCTGGGTAGCAATTTGTACCCACATAGCTTCAAATTATACCTTAAAGTAACATAAGGTAAATCAGAGTACGTTAAAGTAGGTTTGCAAAAATGTTTGCAGGAAGGATATATGGATTTGACCAAATTGACCAATTGAGACAGCCAAGATCGTGATTTATCGACGTTCAATAAATTGGTGATACGTGTAAGTACCGGTGCATTCGCTCTGCTGACCGGCTTTGGCTCCACAGCGGGAACAATAAACATCGCCTGAGTATTCCTTAAATTGGTGATACATGTAAGTACCGGTGCATTCGCTCTGCCGACCGGCTTTGGCTCCACAGCGGGAACAATAAACATCACCTGAGTATTCCTCAAATTTGTGATATGTGTAGGTACCGGTGCATTCGCTCTGCTGACCGGCTTTGGCTCCACAGCGGGAACAATAAACATCGCCTGAGTATTCCTTAAATTGGTGATACATGTAAGTACCGGTGCATTCGCTCTGCCGACCGACTTTGACCCCACAGCGGGAACAGTACTTATTAGTTGCTTGTCGTTGTTGGGAATCAGTCGGTGTGTATACAGATGTTGAAGTAGGTTCAGCGTTGTGTCTGTTCGGTATACCAAGTTCATTTATGACATTTTTAATTCCTTGAACGATGTTTAAAAAAGCATCATCACGATTTGACCATTTAGTTATGGCTTTAGCATCTTCAGGCAAAGCTTGGAGTCCGCCAAATGGTGAACTCTGCCAATCACATGAGCGCAATATAATAGGAATTACACGTGCAGACCCGGTCTCGTGCAAACTCATTGCTTTCCTCATCTCAACGTCATAACAGTAGTCTGAATTCAAGAAGTCAGCGCTTATGAGCAGAAGGATTATATTAGCTTCATTGATATGTTGGTCTATATAGCCTTTCCATTCGTTACCAGCCGTGATCATCCGGAAATGCCAGCCGGAAATTTTGCCTTGTCTCTTTAAAAGACTCAGATGCTTTTGGAGTTGTACGCGGAATTTCTCGTCTTCTTCAGCATAGGAATAGAAAATGTTGATATGTCGAGTGTTCATAATTGAGTCTCCGTGTGTCTATTTAATTTGCTGACGCTTCTGCTTTAACCTTTCATATCTCACAGGTTCAACGTAAACAGCGTTGAGAATAGAGTCTAAGTAATTCAGCAATTCTTCTGCATCTTCAGTCGTCACCGGCTCTATGAGAGGTTTGTGTTTGGTGATTCCAGCCCATAATCTTACTTCAGTTGCCCTATCGAACAGCATTTTTGAGATTGTTCCATCAGTTTGGAGGTCATTTAGACCGCTTACTTTTTTCTCTTGGCATATGGATTCTAAGATTCTTTGACACATGAAAACGCAAGCTCTAGAAGCGGAGACAGAGAAGCAAAGGGTAGCCTCTTCGAATTCACCTCTAATGGGTTCGGGTATTTCACTGGCAACTTCACGAGCAGGAATTGGATAGATAGGGAACCATTGAAGAATGTAGCCAGAGCGGTCTTTGATTTTAACATAGATGCCCTTGGCTATGAAGCGTTTACCGCAATCTTGGCAAATATAAATTCCATATTGTATTTTCTGGTTATCTTGATCTGTTATTGCTCTGACGGCAGCTGTACTTCTATCGAAAATTTGGGCATCGTCATCACGAATAAAGAGTGGTATAAGCGAAGTCATTACAGAGCGATGCGGACATTTAACTCCCATGGGTCTTCTCCAAATGATTTAGAACAGTCAGTCTTGTTCCTCAACAATAGCTTTATGTACCTTATGATCTTTCTTGAACGCAGTAAACGGAATAAGAAGTTACCATAATTTACATCTTCTTGATAGATAAATCAATATAGATAAATAGAACTAGTACTTAGTTGCATATATAGCTATACATAACATTGGTCATATGTTATACTTAAATCATGCGTAAATCGAGTATCGTGATAATGTTGACCAACGAAGAAAAACAGAATCTGGAAGAGATCAAGCGCACGCGAACCGCT
>DASWLM010000009.1:0-62809 GCA_036396095.1 Dehalococcoidales bacterium
TGTTGTCAATCAGCAAAATGGGACACTTTTTGAACCGAACACTTTGGCATAATCAGGCGGCATTAACAAGCTCCCTGAGGCTTTGGTTGTAGTCTCTGCGACGATTAATTGTTAGTATTCGCACCTCCTTTCGGCGCTCCAGGATTTCCTCTCTCCTGCCGTATAAGACATCGGCAGGTGTCACATCACCGAGTGCCTTGTGGTATCGACGGTGGTTGTAGTAATCGACGAAAGCAGCAATCGCCCGTTCCAGCTGGCTGGGAAGCTCATAGGGCAACTGGTTCACCTCCCGTTTCAGAGACTGCTGGTAGCGTTCCACCTTACCGTTCGTCTGGGGATGGAAAGGTGCGGCCAGAATATGGCCGATACCCACCAAGTTTAGATAATCACGGAAAGCTCTGGAGACGTAGCCAGCGCCGTTATCCGAGAGGAGTTTGGTGCGGTCCTCGACAGGCACATCGGTCATGCCGGTGGCGTCCACCGCTTTTTGAACCACCTCGATCAGTGAGTTAGCCGCCATGTCTTTCTGTAGTTTCCAGCCCAGGATGAAACGGGAATAGTCGTCCATCACGGTCACCAGGTAATAATAACCCCAGCCAACCACCCGGAAATAGGAAGCGTCGGTGGCCCACATCTGGTGCGGCCGCGTGGTCTTGGTATGGTATTCCTTAGCGGCCATGAGTTGCGTCTCCTGGCGTTTCACTAGCCCTTCCCTTCTTAGAAGGCGGTACACCGTTGACTCGGACACGGCAAAGCCTGCGTTATCGGTGATCCAAGCTGAGAGCTGCCGGCTGCTTAACTCGGGAGACTCCCGGGCTACTATCAGTATCTTATCTTCTTCTGCGGGCGTGATCCGGTTCCACGGCCTTTTCCGGTTTCGCGAATCGGCTCGCCCTTGGCGCCACCGATAATAGCTGCTTTTCGGTATCCCCAGTGCCATGAGCGCCTGCCGTTTGCCACTGTACTGGTTTTCCACTTGGACCAGGATGATAGATTTGTCCACGGCACTCATGCGCCGTCGCCGTTGTGGCCGAGCGGAGGAATAGTCGTTTTTTTGAGACGGTATACATCCAGCGAAAGGTCAGCTACCAACTGCTTGAGATCGGTGTTCTCCCGCTTTAGCTCATTGATCTCCTGGCGCGTGGCATCCCTGACGGTATCCCGTGTTAGCCGCTCCTTCCCCGCTTCCATGAAGTCCTTGGTCCAGGCGTAGTAGGCTCCCGGCTTGATGCCTTCCCGGCGACAGAGTTCATTGACTGCCACTTCCCGACGAAACCCCTCCAGCACGATACGGACTTTCTCTTCAGGGGTGTACTTCCGCCTTGATGCTACTCTAACCTGCTGTATAAAGCCCTTAGTTTGTTGGGTTCTGGATTCGGCAGCATCGGCTTTATCTATGTTTTCCTGAGACACTCAACTCGCTCCTTTCACTATTTAGTCAGTCTACTACCTCTCAGGAGCTTGTGCCACCCGTCTAGAGTGTATGGTTTTTGTGGCCCTATTTGTGTCCCATTATCGCTGACGGTCTACAGTTGTTCCTTTAGAGTAGGGGATAAAAGTAGGTCAAGAACCTCATTTAGATTTGGTGTGTTGTCTAGCTTTGAATTGTGCTCAGAAAATGGGCGGTATACGTCTCGAACGTACGACCTCTGCGATGTCAACGCAGTGCTCTAACCAACTGAGCTAACCGCCCATAAATACGGTGAGACATATAAAATGCTACCAGATGGTACGGTATCAGTCAAGAAAAACCATGTATCCTCTCAACGTCAACCGGTGTTCATTATCCGTGAATGAAAACGGGGTAGAGCTGTATAATACCCTACCCCGAAAACTGCGGAAACTCGGTTTACTCTATTTCCCTGTCTAGTTCTTTCCCGTAAGCCTGTTTGGGCGTAATAGTCCAGGCAGTCGCGGCGACGGCGGTCGCTTTAATTGCATCACCGGCAATGAACGGGAAGAGTCCCATCGTCAGGACCTGGTAGATACTGGTGTAATTCCCATTAACCACATTCAACCAGAGATAGAGTTGCACTAGGCCGGGAATGTAAACCAGCATGAAATTGGCGATGAGCATCAAGCCGAGCATTCTGGGTAATTTCCGTGCCTTGACATATCTATCGGTGAAATGTCCTACGAAGAAAGCCGCCAGTATGAAACCGATGATATACCCTCCCGTAGGTCCGGCAAGGTGACCTATGCCTCCCGCCCAACCAGTGAACCAGGGTATCCCGGCGATGCCAAGTCCGGCGTACATGACCATGCTGATGCCTCCCCACCACTGTCCCAGAAGTACACCGGCTAACAGGGCGGCAAATGTCTGACCGGTAATGGGCACCGGCGTCCAGGGAAGATAAATCCTTGCTTGAGCCATGAGGCCGGTAATAGCGGCGATGCCCAGCGCTAAGGCAATCTTTTTCACCACACTCAGTCCGTAACGCCATTGGAACGTGCTGTACCGGGCAATTCGCAATCTATCCAGAGTGTTTACTGCCATTATTCATCCCCTTTTATCTTATTTTGATGGTGCGTTAGTTTGGTGATGGATTGTGTGTGCGGGTGGGAACAGGTGTCTCATTGAATTAACATTTTAGGGTGTTACCGAAGGTGATGTCAACTGTAGTGTGGTTTAGCTCCCTCTCCAGGTTAAGTTTGCATCTTATGATTTTCTCTCCCATCAATTGATATTTCGAAGGGGTAGGAAAACGCTTTCCTCTTTAACAAGTCTATCTTTCAGAGTATACTCTAATAAATTATCACATTACAGTATTATGCTGTGATTGGTAAAGAGAGGGAGGGAAATAATGCCTGACAAAACACGGTCTGCCAGAGAAAATGTGCTCCGCCTTGTCAAAGAGCACAATATCAAACAGATAAGCCTCTGGTTTACAGATATAGTTGGTTTTCTCAAAAGTATTGACATTGCCCCGCGGGAATTGGATAGCGCTCTCCGCAATGGTTTCGGTTTTGACGGTTCATCGGTGGAAGGTTTTGCCCGCATCGATGAAAGCGATATGGTCGCGTTGCCCGACCCCGCCACCTTCCAGATATTACCCTGGAGTCCGCCCGCGACCCCGGTAGCGAGACTGATTTGCGATATCCGCAAGCCGGGTGGCGAGTCTTTTGAGGGCGACCCTCGCTATGTCCTGAAGCGGAACCTGCAGAAAGTTGCGAAATATGGCTACACCTTCAATGTCGGTCCCGAATTGGAGTATTTCTACTTGAAGAGCAATGTCGGCACGGAGACGATTGACGAAGGCGGCTATTTTGACCTTACCCCGCCCGATATCGCCAGTGACCTCCGTCTCGAGACTATCCTCATTCTGGAACAGATGGGTATCAAGGTGCAGTCGAGCCACCATGAGGTCGCCATCAGCCAGCACGAAATCGATTTGCAGTACACTGATGCTCTCACCATGGCGGACAATATCATGACGGCGCGTTTAGTCATTAAAGAAATTGCCCAGCGGCACGGTTTGTACGCTACCTTTATGCCCAAGCCTATCTTTGGAGTTGCCGGTAGTGGTATGCATATCCATCAGTCGCTCTTTAAGAACGGTCGGAACGTCTTTTTCGATAAAGCCGATCCTTACTATCTCTCGAAGATCGCCCGTCATTATACCGCCGGCCTTCTCAAGCACGCCCCGGAAATCTGCGCGGTGGTCAGCCAGTGGGTGAACTCCTACAAGCGACTCGTCCCCGGCTATGAAGCGCCAGTCTACGTCTCCTGGGCGCGGCGGAACCGGTCGGACATGATTCGTATTCCCATGTACCAGCCGGGCAGGGAGAATGCCACCAGGATTGAGTTCCGCGTGCCCGACCCCGCCTGCAATCCCTACCTCGCCTTCAGCGTCGTCTTAGCCGCCGGATTGGACGGTATCGAAAAAAAGTCAGCGCTCGTCGACCCCACCGAGGAAAACGTCTACGAAATGAGTCCGGAAGAACGTCAGAAGCGGGGCATCGGGAGTCTGCCGGGTAATCTATTTGAAGCGGTCAGCCTGACGGAGAAGAGCGCGCTGGTGCGGAAAGCCCTTGGCGAGCATGTATTCAAGAGCTTTGTCCAGAACAAGAAGATTGAGTGGGACCACTACCGGACGCAGGTTTCTGCCTACGAGGTAAAACGGTATCTGCCGATTCTCTAATCGGTGAGGCTAGCGGGTGGGTTTCTCCGTGCCGATAAGGGCAATCTCCATGCCTTTGCCGCAGTGGGGACAGGTGATATTAAGAATGAGCGGTCGGCTCATCACCCGCTCCGCTACTGCCGTAACCATAGAATCGATGTTGTCGAGTCGACGGTCGAGCGCATCTAGTCGGTCTTCCAGTTTTTGAATGGCGGTATCGCTATTTTGTCCTTTCGCTTCATCGCGGTCATCGGCTGATTTTTCGGGTCGCCTTCTCAGTACCAAGTGAGCCTCCCGTGCGGATATTGTCCTCATTATAGGATAAGGAGAGAAGGGTGTCAAAGATTGCTAACGAATTGTCATTGCAGGTTAGTCTGGAATCCAGAAGATGATTAGCATGAAATTTCCGTGCATTATTCTGGATTTCTGTTTTCTAAGTATTTAAAAGTACTTGGAATTGTTACTTCTCAATGTCGCCTAATGGTATAATAAATATTTAAATCAGGGAGGGCAAGATTTAGTAGAAAATGAGTAAGAAACGTTTTATCCTTGCCGTACTAATAGCCATCGTCTTTCTGACTCTTATTATGTTCTTATTAATTAGATTTACAGGGCAGAATTATCGTTCATCTAGTAATATAATCGCTTGCATACTTGTAGGAATAGGCTTGGTTATAGGTCTTGTTATTGGTTATAGAAGATATGTAAAATAACATAATGCAGTGGAAATTTGAAATTGTTACTTCTCAATGTCACTTGATGTTATAATGAGTCTCTGATACGAAAATATGCCCCATGCTGAGAGTGAATCTAATGTTAAATAATTCATTCTCCCGACAAATCAATTTTGAATCGATTGAAAATTTTCGTGACCTTGGTGGTTATCAGACTCAGAGCGGTCAAGGCGTAGCCTGGCGGCGTCTTTTCCGCAGCGGTGAATTGCGGCATATGACCGGGCATGATATTGCCATCCTCAAGGGAGAAATCAAGCTTAATGCAGTAATAGACCTCAGAAGTTCCAGCTCCGCACGTTCCTTAGGAGTAGGATTACTGGATGAACTCGAGGTAAAATACTACAGCGTACCGTTGTATATATCTCTTCCAATCAACAGCCGGGAATATGAAATAGAAAAAGCGCTATTCCGGGATTTTCCCAATTTAGGTGAAGTCTATTCATACCGTATCAGACAGCCCGAAGTCGGTCAAAACATCATTAGAGTCATGGAAATTATTGCCGACCGGGATAATCTGCCTTTTGTCTTTCACTGTAACGCAGGTCAAAGCCGGTCAGGTATTGTAGCTGCGGTTGTTCTGAGTGTACTTGGTGTAGCTGATGATGATATCATTCAAGACTATACTCTGACAGCTCCACACATGAAAGAATTTGTTGAACACTGGAATAACGACCCTCAAACTGCAGATGTCCACAGGGGACAATACCGCCATACGAAAATGAAGCCACGGCGGAGTCAATGGCTCTATTCTTGGCGACACTTAAACGGGAATACGGGTCTGCCGAACAGTACATCAAGGCACAAGGCGCTGACCCCGAATTAATTAGTCGTTTGAAGAAGAACCTTTTGCAGAGTCAATGAATTGGAGTTTGCCTTACGCCCTCCCGAATTCCTTTTCGAGTTGACGGATGCTCAGATGGATAAGGGTCGGGCGCCCATGCGGGCAGTTGTAGGGATTTTCCGTCTGTTCTAATTGTCGGATTAACGACCGTATCTCTTCGTCGGTCAACGGCTGTCCTGCCCTGACCGCACCATGACAGGCAAGTGTTTTGATGATGGCTTCAGAACGTTCCTTATCGCGTCCGGTCGGGTCGTCCAGAAACTCCCGCACCGCCGTTAACCAGTCGCCGCGACTCAGCACCCCGGGCACCGTCCGTACCAGATAGCTCCGCTCTCCGAACGGTTCGATGGTAAAGCCGTATTCCCGCAAATCCGTGTAGCATTCCTGCAAAACAGCGTCCTGTCGCGGCGTCACTTCCAAGGTTGCCGGCTCGAGCAGTCCCTGTACTGCAATATCTTTACTGGCTTTCTCCGCTTTGAGCTTCTCGTAAAGGATGCGTTCGTGTGCCGCATGCTGGTCGATGATATAGATGCCGTCAGGTCCTTCAGTGATAATGTAGTTGGTTGCCACCTGCCCGACCACGCGCAGGGCGGGGAGTGCCGATGGCAACAGGGGTGGAGTCGATTGAGACGTTGGTAAGATTGTCGTTGCTCCGCTTTCCAGTCGTGGTTGTGTCCGGAATAGAAGTGGTGGATTTGAAGACGGTCGGGTTCCCTGATAAACACGTCCGACCTCTTCAATCTTCGGGATAGGTGCCAGATTGACCAGCGAACCGCGTACGGCTCTCTGCACGGCACTGAACACCGTCCGCTCGTCCTGAAACTTTACCTCCGACTTGGTGGGGTGCACATTCACATCTAGGAGTGAAGGTGAAATGGTGATGTTTATCACCGCAATGGGATGTCGACCCTGTATTAATAATCCCTGGTAAGCTTCCTCTAACGCAAACGCGAGCGAACGATTGCTTATAGACCGTCGATTAACAAAAAAACTGATGGCATCCCGTCCTGAACGACTCAGCACTGGCGAACTGACCATGCCCGTAACTTTGATGTCGTGGGGTTTGCCCGATTGCCATGCTTCTTCGGGCGGGGTGATTTCAACCATCTTCTGCGCAGTCTCGACTCCATAAACGGCGACAACGCTATCGAGCAATTTCCCTGTCCCCTGTGTCTGGAGGGCACTACGACCGTCCGTTAATAGGGTGAATCTGACCTCAGGGAAGGCAAGGGCGTACTGACTGACTACCTGCGCGATGTGACTGTTTTCGGTTGCGGTCGATTTGAGAAACTTCAGTCGCGCTGGCACATTGCGGAAGAGATTTTTAACGGTCACGGTGGTACCGCGCGGTCGCGCCTGTGACGTGTGTGCTGTCACGGTTCCGTTCTGCAGTTGGACAAGGTCGCCGCCCGTCGCGCCCGCTACTGCTGTTGCCATTTCGACCTCCGCCACGGTGGCGATGCTGGGTAAAGCTTCGCCGCGGAAACCGAGTGTGACCAGCGACTCTAAATCATCGATGCGGGCGAGTTTACTCGTGGCATGCCGACCGAACGCCAGTTCCACTTCCGTGGAGAGAATACCGGCGCCGTCGTCGATGACCCGTATGAAGCTTACCCCGCCACCCCTCGACTCCACCGTAATCTGACGGGACCCGGCATCGAGCGCATTTTCCACCAGTTCTTTCACCACCGAAGCAGGTCGTTCGATAACCTCTCCGGCGGCAATCCGGGCAACCGTTCTCTCGTCAAGGATTTTTATAGACATTTTAGTCGTCGCGGTTATCTTCTAAGCTGTTCGCCCATTCACCGCATTCTCTATCCTCATCCAGTTTGCTTTCAAGATAATCGGTAAAAGATGGTGAAGACAAGTCCTGCCTGATAATTTCTGTAAATTTATCTGCTTCTTTTACAGTCAGAACCCAGAACGAATCTTCGCATTTCGGATTGTCGTTATCGACGCCCAACTCGGACAAAATGGTATTCAGATTATTGATGGATGAATATTTACCTGTGTCTTTACTTATTGCCCTGATTGAAAAAGTTGAATAACGTCGGTCTTTTTCTGCCAGAATCTCAAAGTTGTATCTCTTGCCCGGAAATTTAGTAATCATTTTGTTTCACCATCAATTGAGTTTGTATTGAAAGACCACATACTTACCATTGCGTTTGTGTTGTAAGGTGGACTGTGTAAGTGCAGGGATTTTCCCCAACAGGCGTGTCTTAAGTTCTTCTGTAAAAAGTCTTAGGGGTAAGATTAAGTTTACAGTCTTTTCTTCAATCTGAGGATAATGTTGCTGGCTGTGCGGGTTACCTTCTGGATTTACCTCAGCCATAATGCGTAAGCGTGGCTTGATTGATGCCTTTTCAATAGATTGTGACCCGGCGATGATCGCCTGGTCGGTAATCTGAGCAAATAGCCTCTCCATTTCATCAAGCTGAGTCTTCGAGACATCAAGTTTATTCTTGACACGATGCTGTTCCAATATATTAAGGAACATTTGAGAGATAAGATGGTCTTTGGGGACAGTCTCGAAGAACGAACCATCTACCAGTGATGTCTTTGCCCGTGGTGTGCCCTTGTGTGTCCTGATGAAGTAGAAGCATCTCCTCTGGTAAGAGTGATAGTTGGGTATTTCTGCATTACCACCGTCTTTAAGGCAGGCAATCTTTGAGACAATTTTACTGCTATTGATTGCGTCTACTTCCTGTAGGCTTTTTGTCCCGGTAGGAATCGTCGAATTAAATGAGGATATGCTACCCCCGACTGTGTCCTTCGTTTCGAGCAGGCTGCCACAGTATAATTGTCCCCTCTCCTTCCTCGTCCTGAAAACAAAGTCGGGAAATTCCTGCGATTCAGAATACAACTGGTTTTTACCAACACCTTTTCCTGCTACCGCAGTAGAATCGAGTCCCCTCCAAAAATCATAGCCGTATTTCTTAGCGTCTCTGCGATTATCTATGTACGCCAGTTGGTCCCAGGCTACCCTGAGCATCGTCATATCTAAAGGCGAATCCGCACCGATTGTGCCCTTTTTCAAATTATCAATCAATGCCGTATAGAAATCGATAACGTCTTCAAAATCAAGCATCCACAAGCTCCTCTCGTTTTATCGTTGCGATGGTAGTTGGCCAGACGTTCGTTAAATCCGCCGTGAACCTATAATAGTGTCGGTATTTATCCAGACAATCTGCCCGTCGCATCTGTTTCAGACGTTTCTCGATGAGTTCCACGTTCTTGGGGTCGATTTCAATACCTATGGAGTGTCGTTGTAATTGCTGGGCTACAACCAGAGTGGTCCCGGTGCCGGCAAAAGGGTCAAGAATAGTATCACCGGGTGAAGAAGAAGAGAGTAATATCCTCAATAGCAGAGCCACCGGTGATTGTTGCACGTGCGCTCTATCACCGTTCAATTCGCGGATAGCCTCATCACCGGCAAAATAACCGGAGGTCAACTCTCTAATATCATCCCAGACATCGGTCAGGTAAACCCCATTGGTTCTAGCGTGCTTGTGTTCTGGTGCCAGAGGTAAGTCGATGCGTAGCTTATTAAAGATTCGAGGGCGGGCACCTTTCGTGGCAAATGCAATTATCTGGTATTGTTTGGCGTATCTAGTGTTGATTGGGACCGCCGAGGTTTTCTTTTTCCAGACGATGAGATTCTGGTAAGTCCAGTCGGTCTCTCTTAACGACTGTAGTACACGTTCGGTGTTTTTTTCCCTCTGCATGAAATAAACCGCACCACCGTCGACCGTTACACGGTTTATTTCCCGTAGCACCTCTTTCATCCAATCCCAGTACAACTGCTCTGGCAAATCGTCATCGAAAAATCTGTAGTCCTTGCCTTGGCGAAACGGAGGGTCGACAAACGAAAGAGCGATATTTTTCACATTCTCGCTTCGGATATGCTGGAGACAGTCGCCCCCAAGTATTTGCGGTAATGAATCATTCCGGTCGGAAGTCATGTGATTACCCTCGTTGGAGTTATTGTAGGCTAAACACTCGAAAATGTCCATCCACTGGACTATACACGTTTCCGTGTAGTCTGTCAATGGTTTTTCAGGATATTTTTTCGAGTCGCGCGAAACTGAGCATCAGTCGTTTTAGCCCGGCGCTGTTGAAAGCGACCGTGACCTCGCAATCACCCTTCGTCTTCTTACTGCTTACTATCACCCCATCCCCGAACTGGGTGTGTCGAACACGGTCGCCGTCCTTAAGCTCGACGGTCGATTCCGCAGAAACAGTTACTGGTTCCTCCGGTCGCGCCCGGTTCCACGAGTAAGCCGACTCGGTTGCTTTGCCGCTCTCTTCCGACCAGTCGGGCGTGGTCGTGAGGTGTTTCGGAATATCCTCCAGAAAGCGCGACCGCTGGTTGACTGTGCTCGTGCCCATGAAGGAGCGTCGGAAGGCATGCACCAGATAGACCCGTTGTTTTGCTCGTGTGATACCCACGTAGGCGAGTCGACGTTCCTCCTCCATCTGGGCGGGGTCGTCGAACGAGCGGATATGCGGTAACAATTTCTCCTCCATCCCTACGATAATAACCACCGGAAACTCCAGTCCCTTCGCCTGATGCAGAGTAATCAGGGTGACGCGGTCGACTCCCTCCTCCATGCCGTCGACGTCAGAGACCAGCGCCACACCCTCGAGGAATGCCGTCAGAGCTTCGGACGGAGGCAAATCGCGGTACTGCTCGGCGACCATGCGCAGTTCCATGACGTTCTCCCACCGCTCCGACCCGTCGGGGTCGTTCGCTAGATACTGTTTGTATCCGGAGCTTTCTAATAGGTAGTCGAACAACTCCACCAGATTCTTTTCTCGGCTCCGCGCCATGTAGTCGTTCATCATTCGGACAAATCGTCCCAGCACATCCGCCGAGCGTGTATCGAAAGGATGCTCGATGGTGCTATCCTTTTTTCTCGATTCGATAATCCGGTTGAGAGCGTCGAAGGGTGAAAGGCCCAGTGATTTCGCCCAGGTAGAGAGTTTGTTCAAAGTCTGCGGTCCGATGCCGCGACCGGGCACATTGATGATGCGCTGGAGACTGACACTGTCCTGCGGATTCTGGATGAGTCGGAAATAGGCAATCACATCCTTGACCTCACGTCGCTCGTAAAATCGCGTCCCGGCGACTAATCGATAGGGCATCCCGTAGCGGATAAAAGTTTCTTCCAGCACACGCGACTGTGCATTGGTGCGGTACATCACGGCAATATCGCCCGGCTTGAAATCGCCGCGACTGACCAGTCGTTCTACCTCCCTCACGACGAACTGCGCCTCTTCCTGCTCGGTAAAAGCTTCGACGATGTTAATACGCTCGCCTTTGTCGTTGTCCGTCCACAGCTTTACCGGCTTGCGCTGCAGATTGGCGGAAATAACGTGCGATGCCGTCTCCAGAATGGTCTTGGTCGACCGGTAGTTCTGTTCCAGAAAGATGACCTTCGCATCGGGGAAGTCCTTTTCAAAACTGAGGATGTTGCGTAAATCGGCCGACCGCCATGAATAGATTGATTGGTCGGGGTCGCCGACCACGCAGATATTGCGGTACTTGCCGCTGATTTGCTTGACCAGTTCATACTGCACCAGGTTCGTGTCCTGAAACTCATCGACCATCACATGAACGTAACGCTCCTGATAACGTTGGAGTACCTCCGGGTGCTTGTGGAATAACTCCACTACTTTGAGAAGCAGGTCGTCGAAGTCGAGCGCTTTGCTCTCGGTGAGCAATTGCTGGTAGTACTCGTAAACGCGCCCGACAATCTCCTCGAAATAGCTACGATTGCTTTTCTGGTACTCGGCAGGCGACATCATTTTACTCTTAGCGTGGGAGATAGCGCTGGCGACAGCCGACGGATTGTACTGCTTGGGGTCGAGTCGCAACTCCTCGAAACTGCGTTTGATGAGCGCAATCTGGTCGTCGTCATCGTAAATCACATACTTGGGGTCGATACCCATCGCTTTGCCGTCGATTCTCAGAATCCGTGCGCAGATGGCATGAAACGTCCCGATGGTCAGCTGGTCGACTGCCGTGCTCACGAGCTTCTTAAGTCGGGCTTCCATCTCCCGTGCCGCCTTGTTGGTGAAGGTGACCGCCATGATACGTCGTGGATTGACCTTGCAGACGCGGATAAGGTAGGCGACCCGGTGGGTGATGACACGCGTTTTACCACTGCCCGGTCCCGCCAGTATGAGCACAGGACCATCGATGGCTTCGACCGCCTGACGCTGTTTAGGATTGAGTTCGGCGAAGATATCCATTTTCCCTTTAATTATAACATCGGGGTGAAAAGATTGCCGTTTGATTGTAATTGTCCGGAACCTGTGCTAACCAGCCAGATAACTGTTTGTTTTCATTTGGTCGCGTTGACATTATTGTGTTTTTAGAATACGATGATTATGGGCATATGTTCATAACTTAATGCTATTAAGGAGTACCAATGCCACGTCCGAGAAAATGCCGCAGGGTTGCGTTCCTCCCCGGAACAACATATTTCAAACCCGCCGGTATTCCTTTACGTGAACTGGATGAGAATCTTATTACCATTGATGAAATCGAAGCCATCCGTCTAAAGGATATCGAGGATTTGGAGCAAGAACATTGTGCGGTCAAAATGGGTATTTCCCGGGCTACTTTCCAGCGGACACTTGAATCGGCGAGGAAGAAAATCGCCGACGCTCTACTCAACGGAAAAGCCATGAAAATTCAAGGTGGCACCTTTGAGGTAACATCTCTTCGTTATAAGGGTTTGAATGATTACGATAACACATCGCAAGTAAATAGTAATCAAAATATAGGAGTAAAAAACATGAAAATTGCCGTGGTAACAGATGACGGAAAAACAATCTGCCAGCATTTCGGACGGGCCCAGTATTACAGCGTAATAACGATAGAAAATGGAAAGGTTAAAAGCAGAGAACGAAGGAGTAAAGCTGGTCACCACGTTGCTGGAGCTGAACATGCTTCTCAAGCCTCGCATGGGGAAAGGCATGGATTTGATGCTAATGCTCAGGCAAGCCATGCGGGTATGATGGCGAACATCACTGATTGCCAGTTAGTTTTTGCCGGAGGAATGGGTTGGGGCGCACAAGAAAGTCTAAAACGTGCCGGTATTGCTGTGCACATGACCGATGTTGAAAATATTGATGAAGCAATTCAACTCTACATACAGGGCAAACTACCGAACCTGCAAGAAAGACTGCACTAGAAATGCGCCTGCTACACGGAAACATATAAAAATACAAGAATAGTTATAATAAAGCGGGTATACATCTGCTCATGTCTCTGTTGGTATAACGGAGAGTAACTAATTCGGGGGTATGCTTGAGTACTAACGCGATTATCTACATCTCAGTCTGTGCGGTGCTCCTGCTGGTATCTTTAATCGCCAACCGACAGAAAACACTCATGGGACTGAAAAGAGGCTGGTTTATGTTCCGCAATATCCTGGTTCCCTTTTTGAATATCCTCATTTTGGTGAGCGTAGCGCTGTACCTGATACCCCCAAGCATTATCAGTCGCTTTCTGGGACCGGAGTCGGGCGCTCTTGGCATGCTGATTGCGGCGGTCGTTGGCTCAATTACCCTCATCCCCGGTTTTATTTCCTATCCTATCGCCGCCAGTCTGATTAAGCAAGGCGCTTCTTATATGGTCGTTGCCACTTTTATGACTACCCTGATGATGGTTGGGGTGATGACATTACCCCTGGAGATAAAGTACTTTGGCAAGAGGGTAGCCATCACCAGGAATCTATTGAATTTTGTCGCCGCGGTTATCATCGGTCTGGTGGTAGGGCTGGTATTATGAAGAAATACTTTCAGAAAATCCGACCCTACATCTGGCTCATAGTTTTCGCCATATTTATTCTGGTTTCTTTAGTTTTGCAGTTTCAATCCGGTAAAACAATTGCCACCAACTTTAAGACCTCACTGATTGAAATGATTACCTTCATCCCCTTCCTATTCATCATCGTCGGTTTATTCGATGTATGGGTGCCCAAGGAAAGGATTCAACAACATATCGGACCGGGCTCCGGATTGAAAGGCATCCTGCTGGTAACTCTGCTAGCGATGCTTCAGGCGGGACCTTTGTATGGGGCTTTCCCGGTGGCGTACATGCTCTTTAAAAAAGGCGCCAGCATCCGGAATATATTTGTCTACCTGGGGGCTTTCACTTCATTGAAGATACCGATGTTAGGTATAGAGATTGGTTATCTGGGTATTCAATTCACCTTGGTCAGGACACTGGTATCGTTGCCACTCTTTATTGGTATCGGTTACATTATGGAATGGTATCTGAAGGATAAGAATTTCGTGATAAAAGAACCCTAATTAGAGTCAGTTGTTGCTGTGAGGTGTTAACATGCTGGAAATTAAAAAGACCGCTGTTTCGTTTGAGGAAATGGAATTGATGGAACTGGAGAGAATTATTACCGATAGTGATGAAAAGGAAGCTCTGCGCTTTCTCAAGAAGTCGGTCTATGACCGCATTTCACATGCGCAGACAGGCAGGTTGAAGTCGCACCTGGACACCGGCGGTGACACCGTCGCCGACTTCCACAGCAAGAACAAATGATTTGCGGATGAGAGGAGAGTATTCGTGAGTAATCAAACACCTGAAGTGTGTCCACCCCGGCTTTCCTTTGTCGACCGTTTTTTGACACTCTGGATATTTATTGCCATGGGGTTGGGGGTGGGACTGGGGTATTTTGTCCCCCAGGTTGGCGAGGCCGTCAACAAACTCTCTATCGGCACGACATCAATTCCCATCGCTGTGGGGCTTATCCTGATGATGTATCCGCCGTTGGCTAAAGTGAAGTATGAAGAACTGCCCAAGTTTTTTAGCAACTGGCGTGTTCTCGCGCTCTCACTAGTACAGAATTGGATTATCGGGCCCATCTTGATGTTCTTCTTGGCTATTGTCTTCCTGCGCAATTACCCGGACTACATGGTAGGGCTGATAATGATCGGGCTGGCGCGCTGTATCGCCATGGTCATTGTGTGGTGTGAACTAGCCAGAGGGGATAATGAGTATTCCGCCGGTCTGGTCGCTTTTAACGCCATTTTTCAGATGATTTTTTACTCGTTTTTCGCGTACATCTTTATTACAGTGCTGCCACCGGTATTTGGGCTTGAGGGAGCCGTAGTGCATGTCTCCATTTGGGAGGTTGCGCAGAGTGTCCTGATATACCTCGGGATACCGTTTTTCGGCGGGATGCTGACACGGTTTGTCTTGATGCGAAAGAAAGGTAAGGAGTGGTACGAAACTAAATTCATTCCTAAAATCAGCCCCATCACGCTGGTGGCGCTTCTCTTTACCATTATCGTCATGTTCTCGCTTAAGGGCGAAATCATTGTCCAGTTGCCGCTGGACGTGGTGCGTATTGCGATTCCACTTCTTATCTATTTTATAGTCATGTTCTTCGTCTCGTTCTATATGGGCAGAAGGCTCAGTGGCGACTATCGCAAGACCGTGACCATTGCTTTCCATGCCTCGGGCAATAACTTCGAGCTGGCGATTGCAGTGGCGGTGGGAGTGTTCGGCATTAGCTCGGGGCAGGCATTTACGGCGGTCATTGGACCGCTGGTCGAGGTTCCCGCGCTCCTCAGCCTGGTCAACGTGGCGCTGTGGTTCCAGAGGAAGTTAACGTGGAGAAGTACTGCGTAAGTCCGGGTGGGGAATGGTTGGGGTGAGTGGAAAAAGTGGAGACCGCTTGCTTTCTTTTACTGGCTGCAATACTATGTTTCCCACAAATGACAAACTATATTGCCTTGACCATACTTATAACTACATCCTTTTATGAAATTATCATGTATTGACATGTGCTGACTTTTAGCGTACAGTTTTGGCAATGTTAGATGTTGTGATTAGGAATATTTTATGAGCGATGAAAAGAAGAATGAAATCTCAACAATACTAGATACTAGCATGACTGACCTGAAGCAAAACAACAAGGAAGCATATGAAATTATAATTAATAAGTCAGAAGAAGGTTTTTTTCAAGGTCATCAAACAACCGGTAAGCTAAAGGGTTTCGCGAAAGATATACTCGAAATATCTGGATTTTATGGACAGAAGGATGAAAGTCAAAAACATTGAGTTATCATGGTTTCGTGGTGCTGGAAATGCGATCATTTTGAATACAGACTTGAAAAATGTTGTTGTTTACGGATCCAATGGCGCTGGGAAATCCAGTTTCGCTGATGCTTTAGAGTACATAATTAGAAATGGTAAAGTCGCGCATCTTACGCTCAAAGGGATTGGAAGTAAACAAGAAAAGGGAATTATTAATACACATAAGCCAAGTGATTGCGCCTCAACTGCAACTATTATTTTTGATGATGATGTTAAGGTATATGTCAATATCGACAATTATGGCACACTTAGCTTCGGTAGTGAACCTAGTAATTTTGCTGGTTTTATGCAGACATGGCAACTTGAACGGCTACTACTCAGACAGGATGAGGTAGCCAATTTTATAGTTGATACCCCTGGAGGTAAATATTCCGTTTTACTACCATTACTAGGGCTTGATGATCTTGAGCGTGCTGCAGATAATATGACCAAACTAAGTAAACAGATCTCCGAAATTGGTGAATTAAGCTTAAATAGGTACAAAATAAAAGAATTAAGGCCCAAGGTTGAAGAATATTTTACTGATACTTCGGATGCCTTTTTGTTAAAATCCCTAAAAACCATTTCTAAAGACTATGGCATAGATATAAATTTAACGGAAAACGTATTCGAGATTGCTAAAAAACTTCATCAACAAATATTACAAAAACTCGATTCATTCACACCGGAGCTATCAAAATACTCTATATTTGAGAAGATTTTTAAAGAAGATTTGCCAGTTAAGTTAGCCACAGTCATTAAGAATCATGACAAAATAAAGGGTAAGATTGATAGATTACTTGATATAAGAATAGACATTTTAAAGAAATCAGAAAGTTATAATAAGAATATTGAAAGGGGAACAATTGAAATCAACTGTCCTGCATGCGGTAGAGTCATACTGAAGGATGATTTCCAGCGTCATGTTAATGATGAGCTGAAGATATTAGAGCGACTATGCTCCGCTAGAGAACGAGCCATTGAGGCTGATCAGGATTTGAGGGATTCTATCTCACGGGTATTACATTATGTTGATGACCAGTATTTTTCGGATTGGCTTGCTGAGAAACCACAACAGAAAGTTAGGGAAGAATTTATCAAATTAAAAGACCTAAATCAATATAGATGGCAAGATGAATTTTCTTCAAAGACACAAAACATTCTTTCTATGGCGATTACTACTATTCATAAGGTAGTAAAAATAGAAACAGAGAAACTGCCGCCTTCCACTCACACACTTTTGGATGATATTAATTGCCTTGAAGCAATAACTACTATCCCAGCAATGAGAAATCTTGAAACGAAAATTACCGTGACGTCCCAAATCGTTAACGCTTTGGACAATAGCACCCTGGCGATACGAGAAAAAATCAGAACAAAAACGGAAGGTATGATTTCTCAAATCTCAACAGATATTCAATATCTTTGGTCAAAATTACATCCTAACGAACCTATCGAAGATGTCAAACTGTATATACCAGAAGATGAAGATAAGTCTATAGACGTCGGATTGAAATTCTATGGCGTAGACCAGCCTTCACCACGTTTTACCTTGTCAGAGGGTCACAGAAACAGTCTTGGACTATGCATATTTCTCGCACTTGCTAGGCTTGAAAAAAATAAGGATTTACCTATATTCCTTGACGACATAGTTTCTAGCTTTGATCGCAATCACAGAGGGAATGTGACCGAATTATTGATAAGTGAATTTGCCGACCGTCAGATATTATTGTTTACCCATGACCGAGAATGGTTTACAGAATTGAGCATGTTATTACCCCCTAAATTATGGAAAAAATTAGTACTTAAACCCTGGGTAAATCCTAGTATAGGTATGCAATGGTCAACGTCCGAGTTTACTTTCGATGATGCTAGAAATTATATTGATTCCAGTTGTGAAGTAGCAGGGAACTGCGTCAGACAAATAATGGATGCTCAGACAGCAATTGCTGCTGAAAAATTAATGATAAATATGCCCTTTGCTCGCGGCGATAGAAATGACCATAGAACCTGTGTGGAGTTTTTAGAATATATAATCTCGACGGCAAAAAAGAGTCTTATGATAAGAAAAAATGATAATGAATATGGTTTATATGAAGAACCTATTAAATATTGGCAAGATGCTCGAAGCAAACTAATTGTTCGAGCTGATAGAGGGTCTCATACAGGTAGTCTAACAAAAGGCGAAGTAGAAGATCTTATAAACATCTGCGAAACCTCTATAAATAAATTCAAGTGTGATACATGTGGCGATTTTATATGGATTTCAAACCAAGCTAGAAGAGAAGTACTACAATGTTCATGCGGACATTTAAGATGGAAGTATGGTTAACTGTTTAACCATACACAAATATAATTCAAATAGTTCTCTGTAATTTATATCATCCAAATGCATATATTGCTTTAACTCATGTGTTCAAATCGGTTTTTTGAAGTAATCTTGCCACGTGTTTCAATAAAAAAATAGAGCATTGCTTGCTCCTCTTTTATTTCCCCCTTAAGAGACTGTCGAAATAGTACCGCTGACTAAGGAAATTCTCCTGAATCATTGCCTTTGGAAAAGGGAGTTAAATTATTAGTTGGGGTGGACTGGATTCCCGCCTACGCGGGAATGACAATCATCAGAACAGGCAGGGACGCCTGTTGTACTACCCTGAGATTGCCGTGTCGCTACGCTCCTCGCAATGACAGGGAGAGGTGAGGTACATTCGTCCCGATTGTATCGGGACTCAGTATGACATTGCGATGTCATTTGACTATGATACTAATACTCATTATGATAGTTGGTTGAATACTATTGAGGAGAGGTGAAAACATGTCGGACGATGTTGTTAAACTGGATATCGAAGGCACGATTGCCACCATCACTTTGAATCGCCCCGAGTCGATGAATTCATTTAATCAGGATGTTTACCGCGGATTGATGACGACGGCTCAGAAACTGAAGGAAACACCCGATGTTAGAGTCGCCATCATGACAGGCGCCGGCGACCGGGCTTTCAGCGCCGGTATGGACCTGAAGATGATTGCCGGTGGAGGTGGCGGAGGTACGTCGGCGGTGGCTGGTTTGCGAGAAGGTTACGACCGTTTGTACGGACAGAAATCAATCTTAACCATGTACGAAGAGTTGGCTATACCGGTTATCGCTGCTATTAATGGTTACTGTATGGGCGCCGCTTTTGAATTGAGCCTCTGCTGTGACATTCGGATTGCCTGCGACACGGCGATATTCTCCCTGCCGGAAATTACCTTTGGCGTCATTCCTGATTTCGGGAGTGCACAGAGATTACCACGCATCATCGGCATCGGGATGGCAAAAGAGATGATTATGACCGGCCGGCGCATCAATGCCCAGGAAGCCCTGCGACTCGGTCTTATCAATCATATCTATCCCAAAGACCAGTTGATGCCGGAAGCAAAGAAACTGGCAGAGGAAATCGCTAAGGTGAAGCCGCGCCTGATAGAAGGCTGCAAACGTGCCGTCAATATGACGATGTCAGTGCCTCTCGACTGGGGGCTTCGTCTTGAGACCGATATTTGTATCGCTGCCGGTAGCGGTGGTTCATTCGGCACGGAAGCAAGAAGGTTTGTGGAAAAAAAGTAGAACAAATATAAACACTAAATTCTAAACACTAAACTCTAATATCTGGAATATAACGCCCTTCCAGCCTAAATTTCGAATCGGGAGGAGATACTGGAAGGGCGTAACAAATTTTCCTTTATTTTGTCATATCGTCGATAATTGCCCTACCGGCGTATTTTCCCGCTTCCAGCTCACCGAATATCTGACTGAGATCTGATAATTTCCCGACTCTGCTCACATGAGTTTTAACTTTACCTGCCGCCGCTAATTGTACCAGTTCTCTCATGTCTTCAACCGTGCCTACCATCGACGCCATGATGAGCGGGTCTCTGTTTAAAAGGTTAAGTGGAGAGATTGACATGCCACCTTCGCTGGCGGCTGGCATACCGACGCTGACAAACACTCCGCCACGCCTCATCATTCTTAAGCCAAGTTCGAAGCCAGCGATTTTGGGCGAAAAGACAATGCTGGCGTACATGCCGCCCAGCTTCTCCCGAGCGAATTTTTGAGCCTCGCTGACGTCCACAGCATAATCCGCTCCCAACTTTTTCACGAAATCTAGCTTTTCCTGACCGATATCGACACCAATAACTATATATCCGAATGCTTTGGCAACCTGCACACCATAGTGCCCGAGTCCACCCGCTGCACCAACGATAGCGACCGGCTTGCCTGGTAGGACATCGTATTTAAGCAGTTTTTTCACAGCGCTATAGGCAGTTAAACCTCCACAGGCTAATGGGACTTCACTATTGCTGACTTCCTCAGGTAGTTTTACCAGCGATTTTGCAAAGAGCGAAATATACTCGGCATACGTGCCCATAATACCCTTAGCTTGACTGCAGAGTCGGGGACGTCCACTGAGGCAATACTCACACGCACCGCACCAGTAACCTCCTCCGGTTCCCCCCAGGCCGAGTATCACCCTGTCGCCTTTTTGTATGTATTTTTCGGCTTCGGGACCCAGTTCCTCGACGATGCCGATGCCTTCATGACCCAGTCGCATCGGTGGTCGGGCAGCCCCACCAGTCCAGTCTCCTTTTACCAGATGCAGGTCTGAGTGACAGACCCCCGCCGTAATCAATTTGACCAATGCGTCTTCATGTCCGGGGACAGGTTTTGGTATGTCCTGTATTGATAATTTGCCTTCAGCTAAGATAGCAGCGCGCATGATGCTTGACCTCCTATAAGTTGTTTGTTGACGCCATTATATCACCAGGGCAGGTGCATGTGAATGTTATTAGTAATTTTCTAACTTTATCCTTTTGAAGAGTAGGCGAAAATGAATCTCTAGAGAGCAAGCAGAGCCACGCCGCCCACAATCATTGCAATCGCCGTGAATTTCAGCAGGGCAATGTTCCGCGTCAGTGGTTCGTTAAGGACCTTGGGGAATAGCCTGCTCACTACAATCGTATAAAGAAAGACAAAGGCGGGACGGGCACCCATAACAGTCGAAGCCAGAGCCACCGGTCCCTTTTGAACGGAAAGGGTTCCCAGTACCATCGCGACTACTACAATTGCCTGACCGATAACAATCAGTGCCGTAACCTGATTTCTTTGCGATAATCCTTTAAACTCACGGAAGGTTGTCGGTCGTGCAGAGAAGATGATGAAACAAATAGCCAGAACCGCGGAGTTGATGCTGTAAATATTCCAGAAGGGAAGCGACTCCAGTGCATATTTCATAAAGATGCTGGAAATGGCAAACATGACACTGCAGAATGCCAGTGTAAAAAAAGATTTCTGAAGTGTCGTTTTTTTGTCCCCCGAGCCTTTCTGAAGCGATATCAGAATCGCTCCAGCTACCGTCAACAGGATTCCCAGCCAGTTGCGGTAATGTAACGTTTCGCCGAGGAGAGGCACCGCCATCAATGCTACAAAAATGGGAGATGTGTTGATAACGGGAATAATGCGGGAAATTTCACCCTTGCGTACTGTGTTTAGCATCAGAATGGAACCTAACCCGCTCAGTGCCCCGCAGCCGAATGCCGCTAGATAGTAGAGAAGTGGCACAGTCGTGGAGATTGGCTGGAATACGATTACTAATAAAGCCACGGTCCCGTGGAAAATCCCCAGCGGTAAAAGATAGGTATTCAGGTTGGGCAACCGCCGTGAGAGCAAGTGGCTATCGAATATGGACACGATACCGCTGAGAGCGGCGCTGAGGATAGCAAAACTAATCCATGTCAAAGATGGCTATCCCTGATAAAGATAGAGGGGACGGGCATCAGTAATCAATCGACCACCTGTGGCAAGTGCTTTTCTCATATGCCTGGGGAAAGTGAACATGCCCTGATGCGCGATGCCATCGTAGAACTTAAGACCATCAAGTCCGCGTTCTTTGATTCGGCTGTCCACTTCTTTGGCGGTTAGTTTGGTCGGGTCGATTTTCATCGAAGCGACACAGAAGCCCCACGGTCCACCGAAGGAAGGGATATCTGCCTGATAAGTGCGGACGATGGGGAAAATACTGCGGAGGGTACGGGCAACAGCTTTGATGTTTGTTAATTCCACGTAGGAAGTCGAGCCAGCCTGTACTGAGATGAGTCCGTCTTTAGTGAGTTTGCTGGCAACGATTCGATAGAATTCTCGGGTATAAAGCAGGTAAGCGGGACCTTCTTCAACCGGCTCGGTGAGGTCGATGATGATGACATCAAACTTGTCTTGGCTCTGTTCCAGCCATTTACGAGCGTCCGTGTTGTAGATGTGAGAGCGTTTGTCATCGAAAGCGCCGGCATGATAGTCCGGCAGATATTTACGGCAGATATTAATCACGTCCGCATCGATATCTACCATCACGGCTTTCTTGATGCTCGGATGGCGCAGTATCTCACGCAAGGTAGCGCCTTCGCCACCACCGGCAATGAAGACCGTCTTCGGCTTGGGGTGAGCAAGCATGGCAGGATGCACCAGAGCTTCGTGATAGATAAACTCATCTATTTCGGCGGACTGAATCTTGCCATCGAGCACAAGCAATTTGCCAAAACTGGGACTCCGGAGTATCTCAATCGACTGGAACTTCGTTTTTCCTGAATACAGCACGTCGCTGATAGCGTGCAGTTGCATCAGGTTATTATTTATCTTATCGAAAAACCATTTATCAGGTTCGTCCATATAGCTAGCTGATTACTTTCTCCTTGACCTCGGTCGTGCCCCGGAACATTTGCATGACAGAATAGTTTCTGGGCTTAAATCGTTCGGTGATGATGTCAACGGCTTTTTCCGGTTGGACAGTGGTGCCGCAGGTGAAGACATCGGCGGCGGCATAGCCATATTCAGGCCAGGTGTGGATGGTGAGATGTGATTCGGCGATGATGATGACGCCGCTGATTCCGTGCGGGCTGAACCTGTGAAACGATTCTCCCAGAACGGTAGCGCCACATCCAATGGCGGCGGCGAGCATAATGTCCCTGATGGTTTCGAGGTCGTTTAGAAGTTCCCGGTCGCAGTCATTGAGTTCTACCAGGAGATGTTTCCCTAATGCATTCAATCACCTGCCCTCCTGAGAAGATTCGTGCCTGCCTTGACCCCCCCAAGAAAAATCAAGACACAAACTTAATAATATAGCAAAATATATAAAAATAACAATAGGTAAATAGCTCAAACTCCAAATCTCAAAGGTCAAAGCCACAGGTTAAAACTTACAACTTCGGAATCACAAAGGTTAAAGTCACGGCTCTTGGTTATTAGAACTTGAGAGATGGGTTGGGAAAGGTGGGTCTACAGTTCCATTTCTTTTAGTTCGGGCGAGATGATGAGTTTGGGTTCAGTTAGCTTCTGCACTTCCTCTGCAGTCAGGCCAGGTGCAACTTCTTTGGGTACAAGACCGTCCGGTGTCACCTCAATCACTGCCATATCTGTGACAATCAAGTCGACACAAGCAAGTCCGGTCAATGGTTGAGCACATTTCTTTACGATGCGCGGATGTCCGTCTCGGGTAGTATGCTCCATTGCTACAATGACCTTCTTTGAACCGCAGATTAAATCCATGCTACCGCCAACACTGCCGATACCTTTCTCCAGTCGCATCCAGTTTGCCAGGTCGCCTTTTTCTGATACCTCGAACGCTCCAAGCACGGTGACATTGATATGTCCGCCCCGTATCATCGCAAAGCCGGTGGCACTATCAAAGAAAGAAGCACCGGGTTTCAGGGTCACTGGCTCCGAGCCGGCATTGACCAACTCCGGGTCGATTTCCTCGGTGCTGGCAATACGTCCGTAGCCCAGCATACCGTTTTCACAGTGTAAAACAACCTCCATATTTTCCGGGATAAAATTGGAGACCTGTGTCGGCAATCCGATGCCGAGGTTGATATAATCGCCTTCGTGAAACTCCCGGGCGACCCTCATGCAGATAAGCTCTCTAGTCAAACCGGATTTCATGCTTCTCTCCAATAACAATACGGTCGACATAGATGGCGGGGGTAATAATAGCCTCCGGATCGAGCTGTCCCTTCTCTACGATTTCAGTCACCTCGGCGATGGTGATTTCCGCGGCGGTTGCCATGATGGGATTGAAATTACGCGCGGCGCGGTGGTAGATGAGGTTGCCCATGCTATCGGCTTTGTGTGCTTTGATGAGCGCGAAATCGGCGTGCAGAGCATGCTCCAGAACGTGTGGTCTACCATTGAAAATGCGAATCTCTTTACCTTCAGCGAGTTTGGTACCGGCGCCGGTTGGTGTGTAAAATGCGGGAATCCCAGCTCCCCCCGCTCGAATTCTCTCAGCGAATGTCCCCTGTGGCACCATTTCCATCTCAATCTCGCCCTTGAGATACCGCTCTTCGAAAGCGGTTGTCCGGCCGGTATAAACAGGATAGGTGGTAATCAACTTTTTCACCTGCCCGTTTTTCATCACGATTGAGAGGTCGATATCTGGCAGCCTGCCACCACCGCTATTGGCAATGATGGTGAGATTTTGTGAGCCTTTGCGGGCGAGAGCTTTAATGAGGGTGAAGGGGACACCGGTAACTCCGAATCCCCCGACCATTATGGTGGCGCCATCGGGAATATCCGCTACAGCTGATTCCGGGCTTGCGTATATTTTATTCACACTACGTAATATTATATGCCCGTCGCCTAATAAAGCAACTGGCAAATGAATTGTAGTGCCATTAAATCTGTTATTCGTGAAAATTTTCTTGTTTTGACCCTTCGTTTCAGTTACAATAGTTGCAGTTTAATTCTTGTAGTGTTTGAATGGAAACATCTGTAGGTCGCGCTCTACTGCTCAGTCTATTTGCCGGGATGTCAACCGGTATTGGAAGTCTTATCTCTTATTTCATACCCCGCCCTAAACCCTGGCATTTATCTTTACTTCTGGGTTTTTCTGGCGGTGTAATGCTGTATGTATCTTTTGCCGAGTTACTGCACCACTCAATCATTCAGGTGGGATTTTTACGTGCCAACCTGGGTTTTTTTATTGGTATTCTGTTTATTGCTTTAATTGACATCATTATTCCTCATGAATATCAAAGGGAAAAAGTCAAAGATTCACACTCCCGTATAGTCAATCGGCTGATACCAGTATCAGCACCGGGAACAGATTTATCCTTGGCAAAAGGGGGGCAAAGACGCCGTCCCGCATCCTCGGTACTTTTCAGGACTGGTATGCTCACCGCTATCGGTATTGCCATTCACAATTTTCCTGAAGGACTGGCTGTCTTCAGTAGTGGTATCACCGGTGATGAAACCTTCGGTATTATGGTCGCCGTAGCTATCGCACTCCACAATATACCAGAGGGCATCAGTGTTGCTGTCCCGATACTCGAAAGCACAGGCAGTCGAAACAAGGCTTTTCTATATTCCTTCGTTTCAGGCTTGGCTGAACCGCTAGGGGCATTGGTGGGTTATGCAATTCTCATGCCGTTTCTTACAACCGCATTCATCTATACTTTGGTTGCCTTTGCCGCCGGAGTTATGGTGTTCATCAGTATCGATGAACTTTTACCAATGGCACATATGTATGGCAATGAGCATGTGGTGATTGTAGGAACAGTGGCGGGGATGTTGTTGATGGCAGTCAGCATTTACGCACTGAGAATGATGTAACTAATACCGGTCAGACAATGCTGGTGGTCGTGTAAAGCGTCTGAAATTCCACTATCACTGTGCAAAATGGGCTATAATGAACTTACATCAAATGAGATTAATTCAGAATAGAGTTGACTGATGAAAAGAGTGGTGATAATAACACTGGGGATTCTTAACATAGTGGCTTTTATCAGTACGTTATTCATAATTTGTATACCTTATCTTTGGTGGGGTTTCGATATGGACTATATTTTGTCTCGGAATCTGCCGTTTATAATTATTGCTGCATATACTTTAACTATCGGTATCTGTACACTTAAAAGGAAAAATTGGATATGGTCAATTTTTTCAATTTTGGGTCTAATTCTTGCTGGAGCAGCATGGTTTTACTTCTTTTAGCTTTCGGCGCTATCAGAATGGTATATACCGTTTTTCAGTTATTTTTAACTCCTACAGCGTTAAGAAGTATTTAAGTTCAGACAATGCCGGTGGTCTTGTGAAGCACCTCAAAGTCCATCGTCAGAGTGCAAAACGATTATCTGAATCCTCTACCGGTGGTGAAACTGGGCAATGGACTACGCCTAGTGCCTCCAGAGCTACTTGCGAACTCAGAATACGGCTAAACCTAATACCCACTATAAAGCCACGAAATGAACAACATGTAACCCCATGCTACACTAGCCGCGATCAGTCCGATGTATCCCCATCTTGCTTGTCTTCTTTTAATAGTCCAGATACCACAGACTAATGTGGCTATCGTACATAGAAGAACAGGAAACCCCCACGCGAAGACCATGCCATCATATAGATAACCGGAGTACCAACCATATACCACCAATGAGATACAAGCGATTAGGTTTAGAATCCCCAGCATCACTATCAATTGTTTTCTCATTAATCTATCCCTTCGCACGGTTCTGCTTCGGATATCTGACACACATTACACACCTATCGCGCGAGCGTGCGGGAAATCTGCAGGGTAGATGTTCCTGTAATTATGAACTGGGCTTTTTAATTCCCAATTGTCGCTAATGAATCACGATTGACCCTCCGCCAATCTCGGTGATAGCACTATCACTATCGTTGCCAAGAGCATTGTCATATATTACCACTTCATTACCACTGCTATCATCCCATATCTTGATACGGAACCGGTCAACCGTAAATTCATCACTACTATCAGCATCAGCATCAATCACCGTTATCTGGAATTTGTATGAGCCTTCCCCATTGATTGTGCCCGTACCGGTGAACATCGCTTTGGCTCCGGAAATCACCAGCCAATTAAAACTGACACTGCGGAAGTTCAGGTCTGCCGGCTTGAACTGGAGCTCCACCCGACCGGTAGGAGTGCTAGCTCCTCCCTGATACTTGCAGACGAAGCCGTAATTCGACTTGCCTGTCAGTGATGTGTCGTCTGTGTAGGCACCTGCGGGTGAGTTAATCCATCCCCCGGCGGTAACAAATCCCGCACTCGGGTCGTAAATAACTACATAGTGGAAGGATGATTCAACCGACGCTCCGTCATCATCTGTAATGGTCAAGGCGACAGTATATACACCGGCGGCACTATAAACATGATTTCCGCTGACTGTTTTGTCGGTTTCATTGATATAGCCTTGAGACGTGGTATTGTCTCCCCAGTCCCAGATTGCTACATGAGTGTCGTTAATCCCGGAGTCATTAAAGGTGGCACTGGTACTAATCTCGGTGCCGACTACATTAGGTTGCATGGGGGCAGTGATGCTGTTAATAGACGGATTCAGATTGTTGATAATCACACCGGCTGACGCAGTGTCCGTTAACTCCCCATCCCAAACTTCTACCGTAACATTACCAGCATAATCATCGTTCCAGGTATGCTCAATCATTGAGTTAGTTAGCCAATCGGTATCCCATGTTCCGTCGTTATTGAAATCCCACCGATATTGTAGCGGGTCTCCGTCAGGGTCAGTAGAGTTACTTGCTGTTAGAGTTATCGGAGAGCCTTCTTCCCCGACATAAGGCCCATTGGCATTAGCTACCGGAGGAAGGTTAGTGATAAATGTGAACTGCTGGTCTTCTCCGAAAATCGGAAAATTCCATGGTATACAAGCTACAGCTCTATAGTGATAGGTCGTACCTGGAGTCAGACCTGCCAAGTAGGCAGAAAATGTCCCTGGTGCTGTCAACGGTGATGGTGTGCCAAGGGCATATTCACCATAATTCGTGGTCGTACCCCACTCGAAGTAGACATCGACTGATGTGCCTAACCCCATATCGGTCAATTCACCATTAAGTGTAGCCTCAGTAGAGGTAACTTCGGCGGCGGCGTTTGTAGTAACCGATGGATTAGTTCCCGGTGTCTGGCTCAAACCACCGCCCCCATTCGTAAAACCATCGATAATGTAATACGGCTTACCGTCGTAGATGGTTGGGAAAGCCGTCATACCATTCAATGTCACTCCCGGCTCAAGAAATATCGTACCAGGGGCTTCAGGATATACATCTTCCAGAGAAGTGGCTTGAGGACATACGTAAATCGTACCGTTTTCGGAATAGGGGATATATAGCAACTTTGATTCCTCGACTACCGAAGGCCAGGCTGACATGTACAGGATAGATTTTTTCGTATCCAAATCTACATCAGCAACTATACCGGAGAGGTCAATATTTTGCGATGCCTGCTCAAAGTGCGTGCGAAAACTTCCGGTGGGTACTGGGGGAGATGCTGTCTTTAGCATAGTAACCCATTCTACCGTATTTTGTGCATTATCAGGCTCCGTCAAATCTCTGTCCACATCTCCACCCATCACCGCGGTGAGTTCAGGTACATTCATGCTGACATTACGTGCCGTTGCCGCATTTTCAACTACATGGAGTGTCCAGGATACTGTTTCTTCATTATTATTATTATCAACATAATCCGTATCTATCGTTAGACTTACAGGGTGAGGGCCTTTTGTTTGGTAGGTCCAGTTAATAGTAGGTTCGAACAAAATATATCTAACGTGAGGATCATCGAATTTCCAGATATAACGGAAAATTTCAGCCCGGGAGAGATTTTTTGCTTCAGCGGTGAAAGTGATTACTTCATTAACTCCATATTCTCCACGTTTGGTATAGAAGTACGGATTGATGGCCGGAGGCAATCCAACCTCAGCTACAACATCGATTACGGTATCATAGTTGATATCCTCAAATGATGGCCCGCTTACTGTTATTAGTCTGATAAATTCTCCTGTGGCGAAGTCCCCGGCTAGTTGTACAGCAGTAGTCCATGGTGGAGTCTGTAATACTGCTTGCGTTTGTGCGTTATTATCAACGTGATCTCCTTCAGCCTGTTCAAGGTTGCGATGCGTATGACCAGATAGACTTAACACCTGGCAGTCATGGGCTTCTATTACATCTTGTATACTGTATTTGCAATCCCAATCATAATAATTCTGTACCGAAATTGGCCGATGGTGTAACATTATGACCCTCTGTTTTTCGTATTGGGTCAATTTTTGTTCAAACCAGGTTTTACTTTCGTCCGGCATGCCAAAATTAAAACCAGAAGACGATTTACGCCAGTGTCGCGGCTCGAAGTCTAAAGCAATGAAGTTTATGCCGCCATAGCTAAAGGCATAATTCTGGTAATAAGGTGCACCTTCATATCCATTCTCTCCCTCCTGCCTTACCAGTCCATTCTCTCCAAGAAGGCCTTGAATTTTATCAAGGTTCTTGTTCTCCGGATCGCTTCCCCAAAAAATTTCTTCAAAGTATTTATCGCCAAGATTTGTTTCTGAACCAGGAGACTTAAACAACGGGTTCCTCCTGTCATCTGGTGTTTGGTTTGGCCCAACAATATATGGCCAAATGTCGTGATTGCCAATTAGTGGGAAATAAGGGACCGATAATTCGTTTAAAATATCCCGAGCCTTTTTATATTCCGAACGTTCTGCAGTGTCAGATATGTCACCGTCTACAACTACGAACTTGATATTTTTATCCGGATCGTTGTAGTGTGCGTTAATCCAGTTAATTGCCTCTGTCAATCGCGCCGTCAGAAAGTAATCCTGACCGACTATTGTGACGTCAGAATTATCAGGATCACTGTTTTCTGGATCTGTATTCTCACTGCCGAAACCATGTCCTGCATAGTCAGGAGTACAATAACCAATATGTATGTCTGTGATAACAGCAAAAGACCATGAACCTTGACTGTACTTAATGGTGGCAAAGTCATAAGAAGTACCGCTACCATAACTGTAACCCGTAACATAAATATCACCAGTGGCGTCAACGACTAGAGCTCTAGCACCGTCGTAGCTATATTCTGAGCTATCGTATCGAGCAACCCATTGTTGAACCCCGTTGTTGTTGTACTTGATAGTGGCAAAGTCATGGTCAGTGCCAATACTTTCGCCAGTGACATAGACATTTCCCGAGGTGTCAATGGCCAGATCAGTTGGCCAGTCGCTACCATTTCCTGTGCCATTGTATCGAGCAACCCATTGTTGAACCCCATTGTTGTCGTACTTGATAGTGGCAAAGTCATAAGAAGTGCCGCTAATAATACTTTCGCCAGTGACATAAACATTTCCCGAAGTGTCAATGGCCAGAGCTTCGACGCCGTCACTGCTATTTACTGGACCATTGTATCGAGCGACCCATTGTTGAACCCCGTTGTTGTTGTACTTGATAGTTGCAAAGTCTTCGTAAGTGCCGATGCCAACACTTCCGCCAGCGATATAAACATTTCCCGAGGTGTCAATGGCCAGATCAGTTGGGATGTCTACCCTATTTCCTGTACCATTGTATCGAGCGACCCATTGTTGAACCCCGTTGTTGTTGTACTTGATAGTTGCAAAGTCTTCGTAAGTGCCGATGCCAACACTTTCGCCAGTAACATAAACATTTCCCGAGGTGTCAACGGCCAGAGCTTCGGCAGTATCTCCGCTATTTCCTGGGCCATTGTATCGAGCGAGCCATTGTTGAACCCCATTGTTGTTGTACTTGATGGTGGCAAAGTCATAAGAGGTGCCGCTGCCACGACTATAACCCGTAACATAAACATTTCCAGAGACATCAATGGCCAGATCGTAAGGGCAGTCATCGATATTTCCTGTACCATTGTATCGAGCAACCCATCGCTCAACTCCGTTGTTGTCGTACTTGATGGTGGCAAAGTCATAAGCGGTGCCGCTGCCATGACTATAACCCGTAACATAAACATTTCCAGAGGTGTCAATAGCCAGATCACTGGCCATGTCGGCGCTATTTCCTGGACCATTGTATCGAGCGACCCATTGCTCAACTCCGTTGTTGTCGTACTTGATGGTGGCAAAGTCATAAGCGGTGCCGCTGCCATGACTATAACCCGTAACATAAACATTTCCCGAGGTATCAACGTCCAGAGCTACGGCAATGTCCATATCATTTCCTGTGCCATTGTATCGAGCCACCCATTCTTCGGTGGGGCTGGGACTCCCATTGTTGGCACTCGAGGTATATTTTTCAAGAGTGCCGCTATCAGGCGCGGCATTGACTGTCTGTGCGGGCAAGGTAACAATCGTTCCCATCAAAAGAATTATGGTTGCAGAGACGCCAATAATAATGCGGAACATTCTGTTCATGTGTCCCTCCCCTATAGTAAAGAAATTTTATTAAGTGCCTTTTCTTTGTATGTCTACTGACACGGCATCAACTTAGTTCTGCCTAAGTTTTTGCTCATGCTATCTTACAGGGTAAATTCGTATATGAAGTGGCAATTTCAAGTATTGTACCATATCTGTCAATACCTTTTTTTCTGATAATAGGAGGTCTTTTCCTTTGGTTTGGTGATATGGGTGAGGCGTAGTCTTCGTGGGATGTCGTCAATCACCACGTTTCAAGAGAATTTTCAGGGTTTTAATTTTCCCCACGCCTTTCAGGCTATTGGCAAGTCCCAGCAACACATTCGTGATAATATCGCGCGGAAAGGCGCTGAGCGGAATGGAATCGTCGTTAACGTAGAACAGAAGTCGTTCCTTCTGTGGTTTGATGAAGCCTGCCTCCAGCAAATCGGCGATACCTTTGATATCATTCAGGGCAAATTGCCGCACCTTAGTATCCAGTTTTTCATCGGTGGCGATGGCGAAGAGCTTTTTTACATCCTTGAGAGGGGTAGCGATGCCGCGTCGGTGCACTTCGATTTTTGGAGCATCACCCTGCTTGAAACCTTCAGTGAGAATAATATCGCAGTCCTCTCCGAAGAGTCGGGCGATTTCTTCAAGTGTTTGTGGTTCAGAGACAGGTTTTACCAAAACGAGCTTATCCGGAGCGCAGAGAATGGTTGCCTCACTCCCGGCTTTTATATGCCGCTGGCTGTCTTTTTCGTCATCAATCCATGCCATTCCCAGTGGAGTGTGTTTCATCGTGCCGACCCGGTAGCCACGAGATTTAAGTTCGACAATAAGCTTTTCGAGAAGAGTTGTTTTGCCTGATTTAGACCTGCCGACAATTGAAATAATGGGTGCCATTCGTCACCTCCGTTGTATTATCGAGTGCGGTATGCCTTTTTCCACGGCTCTTTCTGAATCGTAAGGAAGTCGCGTACCGCCGCTTTGAGTGTGTTCATTGCCAGCTCCGCACAATGGAAATTGCCTTCTGGCAGACTATCTAAAGCATCTGCTAGGTTGCGCGGGGAGATAGCCAACACCTGATTTACCGTTTTGCCTTTTGCCAGTTCGCCCGCCATGCTCCCGCAGGCGATGGTGGCGGCACATCCATCAGTCCAGTAGCCGACTTCACGAATACGGTTTTCGCGTATTTTCAACCAGATTTCCATGCTTTCACCACAGTCACTATGGAGGCTGGCAAAACCGTCAGGGTCGTTTAGACTACCGGCATTACGCGGATGCATGATGTGGTCGGTGGTGGTTTCAGAATAAAATTCTCGCAAGTCTCCGAATAGTTGTTTCTGAACTCCATCTAATGGGTCGTTCATTTGGTTAATGTCCCAATTTTCTTGACAGCCTGTGTCACTGCTTTGCCAAGTTCGGTGATAATAGGATTATTGTATTTTTCAATCTCGCCATCATCGCAGAGGCGGGCAAGTTCCGGGTCGATAGGGAGTGTGGCAAGTAGAGGTGCCTGTGCGGCTTCTGCCATTTCCTTACCCTTGCTCCGCCCGAAGAGCTCATACTTCCGGTCGATCTCCTTTACGTAGAAGTAGCTCATATTTTCAACGACGCCTAGGATATTTTTCTCCATCTTTTGTGCCATATTGATGGCTTTCTTGACAATCATTTCGACCAGACCCTGCGGGGTAAAGACTAAAATGATGCCGGTTACCGGAATCGATTGCATAACGGTCAGCGGTGCGTCGGCGGTGCCCGGCGGTAGGTCGATGAGCAGGTAATCGAGTTTGCCCCAGAGCACATCCGTCCAGAACTGGGTGATGGCGCGGGAGAGGAGAGGCGCTCGCCAGATAACGGCGCTATCTTCCTGCGGGATGAGAAGGTTCATAGACATCACGGTAATGCCGGATTCGGTTGCCACCGGCATAATTCCTGTATCGGAGCCAATCGGTCTTCTTTTGATACCGAACATACGGGGAATGCTACTGCCAGTAATATCGGCGTCAATGATACCCACTTCGTTGTCCTGGCGGCTGAGCGCAATCGCCAGCAGAGAAGTGACGACAGACTTGCCGACACCCCCCTTGCCGCTCATTACTGGAATAACGTACTTGATTTCGTTGAGGTCGGCGGGTTTTGCTTCGGTGAATTCAACTGTGACGTCATTGATTTTCAGTGGATTCATTGCGGCTTTAACGCCGGCGGTAACGTATTCTTGCATTTCAGGTCCGAGGGCAGTTGCGGCGAGAGTAATCTTTACTTTGTTTTCGTTGCTATTGATTTTTCTGACCAGATTGAGGTCGATGATACTGCGTTCTACTTCAGGGACGATGACGTTTTTCAGACTGGTGCGGATTTGTTTTTCAGATGCCATAAATTATTCTCCTGTTCTCATTATAGAGCGGAGACGCTATTAACTGCCAGTGGAATGGGAGTGGGAATGTCTGAAATATCATATCCTATGGAGTTTTCATCTAAGAACAATTGGGATTCAGAGCGGTTAGTGTTTAGAGTTTTGTTATCGTTTCCCGAAAATACCCGTCCCGATTCTCACAACGTTGGCACCTTCCTGCAGAGCCATACGATAAGAGTCGGTCATACCCATTGATAGATACTTCATCTCTGCATTCGGGAGGTTGAGTCGGGCTATTTCATCGAAGAGCCGCTTGGCAAGGGCAAAGTAGGGACGGTATTCCTCGGGATTGCTCAAGGTGGGTCCCATGGTCATCAGTCCCATCAGCCTGATGTGCGGAAGTGTCGCAATTTCCCGGGCGAGTGCCGTGACATTTTCCGGCAGAACACCCGTTTTATTTTCCTCGCGGGCGCTGTTAACCTCGATGAGTACGGGCATGATTTTATTGATTGAGGCACAGCGTTTGTCTATCTCACGGGCAAGTTCCAGAGAATCAACGGTCTCAATCATATCGAATAGTTCGACAGCTCTTTTCACTTTGTTCTTCTGCAAATGCCCGATGAAATGCCATTGAACTACATTACCAATAGCTGTGTGAGCCGTCTCGGCTTCCTGCACATAATTTTCGCCGATAAACCGGGCGCCGCCTTCCATTGCCGCCATCAGTTCCTCGACGGTGCGGTCTTTTCCCGCCACCACCAGTTGCACGCCCGCCGGCAATTCTTTGAGGAGACTTTCCGTATTTTCTTTGATTGTATTCATCGTGTTACCATCTACCCCTTAAAAACCAGAGTATTGAGATGGATAGTCGTCTTCCACTATTCTATCTTCTGGTTCGGGATTTGTCATTATCACCTATTGTAAACTTTTAATCATAACGAATAGTTCGCGTGAGTGTAAACAAAAATACATAAGGTAAAGTTTCAAGATATAGCACGTTTTTCGGCCCTTTTGTCAGGGAGACAATGAGAAAAAAGTATTAATTCCAGCACGATATGCTCACGGGATATTCCAGGATGTGCCTGGTGCTTCGACCTTCGTTGCGGTTGGCCCTGCATGTACTTAAGATTATTTATTGTAGAGACAGTTTATACACAAAAACTTGCTTTATTACTGCAAATATGCAAAGATAACGTAAAAATAATACTCCCCCAATACAGGTATGACGGCAGAAATGAATGTTTTGAAAAGACTACTCGCGATTATCTTGGCGATATCTCTTGTTATTCCAGTTTTTAGTTCACTCGGTTGTGAGTCATCAGCACCGAAGACGGCTAAGGACTATAACAATCGCGGAATTGTTTACGCTTATAAGGGGCAGTATGACCTGGCTATTGCTGATTACAGTAAAGCTATTAAACTGGACCCCCAGTATGCTTTAACCTATTACAATCGCGGAATCACTTACTGTGATAAGGGACAGTATGACCTGGCTATCGCTGATTACAGTAAAGCTATTGAGCTTGATCCCCAGTTTGTTTTAGCCTATAACAATCGCGGAATCGCTTACACTCATAAGGGGCAGTATGACCTGGCTATCGCTGATTGCAGTAAAGCTATTGAGCTAGAACCCGAGGATGCTGAAGCCTATTACAATCGCGGAATTGTTTACGATGATAAGGGGCAGTATGACCTGGCTATCGCAGATTACAGTAAAGCTATTGAGCTGGACCCCCAGTATGCTTTCGCTTATAACAATCGCGGAATCACTTACACTCATAAGGGGCAGTATGACCTGGCTATCGCTGATTGCAGTAAAGCTATTGAGCTGGACCCCGAGGATGCTTTCGCTTATAACAATCGCGGAATGGCTTACGCTTATAAGGGGCAGTATGACCTGGCTATTGCTGATTACAGTAAAGCTATTAAACTGGACCCCCAGTATGCTTTAGCCTATTACAATCGCGGAACCACTTACGCTTATAAGGGGCAGTATGACCTGGCTATCGCGGATTATAGTAAAGCTATTGAGCTGGACCCCCAGTATGCTGCAGCTTATAACAATCGCGGAAACGTTTACGATGATAAGGGGCAGTATGACCTGGCTATTGCTGATTACAGTAAAGCTATTATGCTAGAACCCGAGGATGCTTTCGCCTATTTCAATCGCGGAAACACTTACGCTCATAAGGGGCAGTATGACCTGGCTATCGCAGATTACAGTAAAGCTATTGAGCTGGACCCCCAGTATGCTTCAGCCTATTTCAATCGCGGAAACACTTACGCTCATAAGGGGCAGTATGACCTGGCTATTGCTGATTATAATAAGGTTTTACAGTTGACAACGGATACTGAGTTAATCCAGTGGACGAAGGAAAGATTAGCCAGCCTGGAATAATCACCCAGTACGCCAGTGCCCTCACCAGTTACAATAGAACCCTAATCAACCCCGGCTGTGTTACAGCTTGCCTTTGCCGGCAACCGTATTTCACAAATAAGTATTGAGTGACCATTGAAGAACAACTCTACACAAAAATGTAATGCCTGAAAACAATCATTACCGCCAATGTGAGTGCTAAGTAACCCCAAAAACTATTGGTTTTTTCGGGTTGCACAACTGGATTTACTGGGGTATGATTTTCGTACCTCAATTGTTTTATTGATTGAGAGAATTCAGGGACGGAGGTGGGCTTTATGCAGTGCAGTCGTTGTCATAAGAAAATCACAGAAAGTCAGAGCTATGTGAATAAGGGCAAGGTTTATTGTGAAGACTGTCTGATGGATATCGGATTGAATACGCGGGAATGTGACCCATGGGCGACCTATGTGGATAATCGCACGCGCCAGAGAGCCGGACAGAAAGGGACGGAAGGGCTGACCGAACTTGAGAAAAAGGTCTACAACTTTGTAAAGAGCAAAGGCAAAGCGACACGGGAAGATGTGATGAAGGGCTTAAAACTGTCTGATACTGAGCTTCGTACCCAGCTCATCCCTCTGCTTCACTCAGAACTGGTTAAAGAAAAGAGCGAAGGTCGTCAGCAATACCTCGTGGTTATTAAATAGGACATCACAACCAGCAGATATTCAGTAGGCTGTTGGGTATCTTAAGCTTGATGACTGCGACCACAGTGCGGACATCTTATGGTCTTCCCATGTAAAGCAGGCGGTACTTTCAGACGGGTACCGCAGTCGCAATCGATGACGTGGTAATTATCGAGTTTATACATAAGGTCGGAGACTTCGCGGGCGCGAGTTACCTGTTCCGTTGCCGGTTCTAACGGCGTTGTATCGGTGCTGGGAGCGCGAATACCAACGGCTCCTACTAGAGAGGCGGTTTGCGGTGAAATAATACTGCTCTTTGCACCTTTGACCTGGCGGAATGCCTGGTCGTAAGCCGCAGGTGAAACATTACCTGCCATCGTGCGTAAAATACGGATGCGTTCCTGTATAGGTGGATGTGTGCTGGTGAGGTCATTCATTTTCAGTCCGCGACTCTTGAAAGGATTGACAATGTACATCGGAGCGGTTGCCTGATTGGCATTTTTCACGGGGACACTAGAGGATGCTAGCTTTTCCAGCGCGGATGCCAGCCCTTCCGGATAGCGTGTGTAGAGCGCGGACGAAGCATCTGCCAGATATTCCCGCCGTCGGGAAATGGCGAAATAGATAAGCTGGGCAAAGATGGGTGCCAGAATCATCAGTAACAGGGCAGCCACCATGACAATTGCCGCACCGCCACCGCCTCCACTCCGGGAACTACGCCGATTGCCGCCACTCGTACCACCGAACATCATAATCCGGGAGCCGTAATAGGAAATGATAACGATTGTACCCAGTAGGACACTGCACATTGCCATCAGCAAGACATCGCGGTTCTTAACGTGACCGATTTCGTGAGCGATAACACCCTGCAGTTCATCACGGTTCAGTTTCTGTAACAAGCCTGAGGTGATAGCCACCGAAGCGTGGTTGATATCCCGTCCGGTGGCGAAGGCATTGAGCGCCGGGTCATCGATAATATAGACGTCCGGCATCTTCTCCAGACCGGAGGCAATCTTCATTTCCTCAACCACGTTGTAGAGGCGCGGGTGGTCTTCTCTCTTTATCTTCCGCGCTCCGGCAACGGAGAGCAGAATACTATCACCCTGGAAATAGGCAACCAAATTGAGAAGACCATAAACCGCCAGCGCAATCACCACACCGGCGATTCCGTTGGCGGCAATGGAATAACCCAATAGCCAACCGAGAGCGATTAAAAACGCTCCCATCATGGCTACCAGCACAATGGAGCGTAGGCGGTTAGAACGGATTTGTTCCCACATAGTATTTCAGTTTAATTAAAAGCTGACTTTTGGCGCCTTTCTCTCCGCTTCGGTTTCTGTCGCCTGCAGGAATTCCTGTTCCTTCTTGAAATTGAACATGCCCGCGACGACATTGGACGGGAACTGTTGTGTCTTATTGTTATATTGTAGAACAGAATCGTTATATGCCTGTCGTGAGAAGCTGATTCTGTTTTCGGTGCCGGTCAGTTCTTCCTGGAGTGCTAGAAAGTTCTGATTGGCTTTAAGCTCGGGGTATCTTTCCACCACCACCATTAGACGCCCGAGAGCGGCAGAGAGTTCGCCTTCTGCCTTTGACCGTTCGCCGACGCCGGCGTTGGCAGTTCCCTGGGCGGCAGTCCTGGCTTTTGTCACTGCTTCCAGTGTCTCACGCTCAAAATTCTTGTAACCCTTGACTGTTTCTACCAGGTTGGGGATAAGGTCCCACCGCCTCTTCAGCTGGACGTCAATCTGCGACCAGGCGTTTTTGACGGCGATACGCGCTCTTACCAGACCGTTGTATGTACCAAAGAGCCAGAGCAAAAGGATGACGACAATACCGAGGATTACCCAGATGACAGCAATCATTTAGTTACCTCCATTTCCTTAATAGGTTAAAACGAGACCAATGTAAAAAGATAGCTACTTTGCTTGAAAAACCTCTTTGATGAAGCTAAAAACCTTACCTGTCCCTGACTTTTCCGGGGATTTATCAGCCAGGAATTTAATCAAGTGGTCGATTTCACCGGCATCGAACCAGAACCCATCCTGCCGTCCACAGGTATCTATGATGACATTGTCTGTCCCACCGATGTTCACTTTTTTCATTGCCCGCCGGCAGATAGGGCATTTACGTTTCTTTTCGTTGGTAGACGCTGGAGGTGATTGGAGCAAGGTGTTTAGCATAGATTTCGTCTCACCAATTCCCGCAGAATCAAGCATCAACTCAAGTTCTCCGGCATCGAACCAGACACCCTGGCAGTTACCACAGTAGTCCAGCTCTATCTTTTGATATTCCACCACGAACGTGGGATGTTTGCAGGTGGGACAAATCATTTGCCTATCCTCTATTCAGGATTTATTTATACTCTTGATTGTAAGGTCAAAGGGTTGGTGTGTCAAGAGTGTGTCTTGAAGACCAGAGACAGGGAGAGTAGAATAATCAAGAGCTATCCGTATACTTGACATAAAATTGTTTTCATTTAAGCACATGAACATTGGAATTGGCATCATTGGTTTAGAGCACAGCGGGCGCACGACCGTCTTCAACGCTCTGACGGGTAGCGCAGTCGCTGAGAAAGGACATGCTCAGGCGGGTGGAGTGCACATCGGCACGGCGAGAGTATCAGACCCGCGTCTTGATGTGCTCACGAAGCTTCTGCAACCAAAACGTACTGTGCCTGTTTCTATCATTTACAGTGATATTGGTGCTTCAATCAAGGGGCTGGTAAAGGATAAGGGCATCGGCGGGCAATTGCTAAATACGATAAGCAGCGCCGATGCTATTATCAATGTAGTGCGGGCTTTTAAAGACGATAGCATTCCGCACCCTGAGGGTAGTCTCGATATCGAGCGAGACATTACCGCTATGAACCTGGAGCTTGCCTTTTCTGACCTGGCAATTCTGGAACGACGATTGGAACGGCTTCAGGAGTCACTCAAAGCCGCCAAACCAGCTGAACGTCAGGCGCATCAGAAGGAGCAGGAGACGCTACTAAAGCTCAAGACGGAACTGGAGAAGGATATTCCCATTCGTGAGATGAAGCTTGCCGCAGAAGAAACCAGGATTATCAGCAATTTCCAATTCCTGACTGCCAAGCCTTTACTTGTAGTTGTCAATATCGGGGAGGACCAGCTTGGAGAATCGGCTGAACTGGAACAAAAGCTGAACACTCAACACGCGCGTTCGGGATGCCGGGTAATCACTCTTTGCGGGAAGCTGGAAGTAGAGCTTGCCCAACTAAAGCCCGACGAAGCCAGGGAGATGCGCGATGGCTACGGAATCAAAGAATCGGGGTCAGACCGTGTGGTGGCGCTTTCATATGAGCTTATGGGTTTGATTTCATTCTTTACGATTGCTTCCGGGGAGGTCAGAGCCTGGTCTCTCCATGCAGATACAGAAGCCGTGAAAGCGGCGGGGAAGATTCATACGGATATGGAGCGTGGTTTCATCCGGGCAGAGGTTATCGCATATAACGACCTTGTGCAGTGTGGTAATCTGGTGGAGGCACGGAAAAGGGGTCTATTGCGGATGGAAGGCAAGACCTACACGGTTCAGGATGGTGATGTTATCACTTTCCTTTTCAATGTTTAGGATTGCCTTGAATAGAATCTGGCTGTTAAAATACCCCCAGCGCTTTCAGAAGCAGGCGTACACCGACCAATAGTAGTGCTATTGCCAGAAGGCGGGCAATAATCAAGCCTTTCACCCGGCGGGATAGCCTGGCGCCTATCTGTGCGCCCACCATAGCTGAAATCCCAACAATTATGGCTGGCGGAAAAAGAATATTGCCTAATGTCAGATGTGTAATACTGCCGGAGAATGTCGAGATTGCCAGGACGAAATGCGAGGTTGCTGTAGCGATGTGGACCGGAAATCCCAGCAGGTAGATAAGCGCCGGCACGTGAAGAATACCTCCGCCAATACCCAATAGGCTGGAGATAACTCCGACTACAAAACTGATAGTGATACCTAGCCCTTCTCTTGGCGTATATTCAAAGGCTTCGCCCCGGAAATCGATTATTGTCCGCGTGTTTTTCCCTTTTCCTTTGTTCATGTAGGCGGGCTCTTTGCGCAGGAAAATAAAGAGCGCCACTGCAATTAGTAAAAATCCGAAAACCGTCTCCAGTATGTCGGAGGTAAAATATTTAACGAGCCAGGCGCCGAGGAAAGCTCCGGGCAGGGTTGCCACGGCAAATTTCCAGCCAGCTTTGATGTCGACCCGCTTCTGTCTTAAATAAGAGATACTTCCGGATAGGGCATTAAAGAAAACCGCCGCCAGCGAAGTGCCGATTACCTGCTGGGGCGTGAAGTCGAAAACTAGCAGAAAAATGGGAACGAAGATAACACCACCGCCGATGCCGATCATCGTGCCGAAGACACCGGCGAAGAACCCCGTTGCCGCCAGTATGGTTATTTCTACACCCGACACGCTTGATTAGCCTCTCTAAAAACAATTTCCGACCAGATATTCAGAATTGGTCGGATTGAAAGCGGGAGCATTTTGTTGCTATTATACAGTTAGCGTCTTTTCGGGTCAATGCGCGGGGCTGTAGCTCAGTCGGGAGAGCATTTCCTTTGCAAGGAAGGGGTCAGGGGTTCGAATCCCCTCAGCTCCAGTGATGCGAGGGTTCGCTACGGCCGCTCGGACCAGCAGCAATTCTTCGCTTTGCGCCCGCTGCCACACGGGCATGGATCGTTCCGTCCGATGCCTCTCCAGCGAACCAGCGACTCGGCGCGTAGTTCTGCCATGATGGTCTCGGGACTCAGTCCCTGTCTCATACGCTCTATGACTTGTCTCAACGGTTTTTCAGCGTGAGCAAAAAACTTTCGTAGACCACTGCAGAGGTAGTTGAGCCCGGGTTCGCCATCCTCTGCCAGCGCAAATCGGTCCTTAGGACACCCTCCATTACATACCATAAGCCATGAACAAGAGCGGCACTGCACAGGAAGCTGGTCTCGCTTATCGTCGCCGAAGCGGCGCTGGATCGGTGCGTTAACCAATTCGCTCAGGAGCGAGGTCTCCAGGTCGCCGATACGGTGCTCGGGAGTAACAAAGTGATCGCAAGCATACACACCGCCGTCGTGTTCAATGATAAGCACCCGCCCGCAGGTCGGGGTCATCCAGCATACGTTGGCGGTCCCCCCTGACCATACCAGCAACATCTCGGCGAAGAACTGCACATTTAGCCTTCCGAGATCGTGGTGGATCCATTCGTCGAAAACCTTGCAGAGGAAATCCCCATACACCTCGCCTGTTACAGAATCCGATGTTATCTGTCTGTTCGGTGCGCGCCGTGCTATGGGTATGAACTGGATCCATCCGGTGTTGAGGTTTCTGAGCGCTCGGTAGACGCTGATAGGTTCTTTCGCCACCGCGGACGTCACCGCGCATAGCAGATCGGGCTGGACACCGTGAGCTTGCAGACGGCGGACAGCCGCAACCACACGTTCATAGGTACCACGACCTTGGGGATCCTTACGATATGCATCGTGCAACCACCGTGTGCCATCTATACTCAGCCCTACATCAAAGTGAGCATCTGCCAGAAACGAGCACCACTCATCATCTAGAAGAATGCCATTGGTCTGGAGATTGTTCCAGCAAGTCCACCCCTGAGGAAGGTAGCGTTTCTGCAGTTCCACAACATGTCGGTAGAAGTCAAGCCCGGCCAGTGTTGGTTCGCCGCCATGCCATATAAACAGGACAACAGGTCCCGGGCTTGCCTCTATGTACTGACGGACGTACGTCTCAAGCAGAGCGTCTGACATTCGGTATTGATGTGGACGCGTGTAGAGACGCGTTGTCTCCAGATAATAACAGTAACTGCACTCCAAATTGCAGACCGGACCGACCGGTTTGGCCATGACAACAAACGGTTTGCTATCCGGTATCGCTGTCCTCGGGATTTCCCCTGGCACCTTGCCTACCTCTCTAGTGAAACAAACGTCTCCAACGTAATAATATTATTAACCGGAGTTCTCTGTTCTCACCACTCCCGGCCTAATCAGATGAAACGAATAAAATACCCACGTGATAACTGTTTTGTATTGATTGGTAATACCGGCTTCAGTTATACGCTAACTCCGCAAATACTTACCGAAAAACTCAAACACCTTTTGCCAGGAATCCATCGCCTGCTTCGGCCGATACATGTCACCATGATAATACCAGAATCCATGACTTGCGCCATCATATCTATGGAATTCGTAGTTCTTTCCGTACTTCTTAAGCTCTTCTTCGTGCTGGTTCACCTGCTCCGGTGAAGGGAATCGGTCATCATTACCAAAAATGCCGAGTAGAGGGCAAGAAAGGCTACTGGTAAGGTCTATAGGGGCAACAGGCTGACCTGGGGTCAATTCCTGTTTCGAAGCGACCACTCGACCACCCCAGCAATCTACAGCTGCATTGAGCCCGGTAAGCCGACATGCCGCCAGGAATGAGTGTCGTCCTCCGGAGCATGTACCGATTATGCCTACCTTATCGTTGGAATAGGGCAAAGCTCTAAGGTATTTCATGGCACCTTCACAGTCCCCTAACACACTATCATCGGGAACACCACCGGCGCTGCGGGCTTTTGCAGCCATTTCCTCCGGCTTCCCATGTCCGAACCGGCAATAAATGTCCGGGCATATAGCAAGATATCCATGTTGCGAGAATCGGCGGGAAGTCTCACGATAGAACTCATCCCACCCGGGCATATGAGGAATCAATATTACCCCGGGGAAAGGACCTTGCCCTAGTGGTCGTGAAAAATAGGCGTGTATGAGATCGCCGTTATAGCCCGGCATTGTGACGGTCTCCGCCAGCATCCCTTGGTACTCATCAGTCCTGAACTGGTTCCACATGGTTTCCCTCCTTAAATCATATAAATAATATAGGATTCTTTTTGGTTGAGCTGATTTTACACCCGCCACTAGTATGGCGCAAGGCATCCTAACTTTAGATCGTTATAGGGTAGCAATTCTCGGGAATGTTCAATCCCATTCCTAGCTAATAAAAACTCATAAGGTGAAATAGCTATTGATAACTTCCTGATTTAGTGAGGTAAGTATCACATTATAGAAAAATCGGAACAACCAAAAGCAAGGAGAACCTCACATTGTTTTGACAAAAGCTTAACATAGTCCCATAATATGACGTAATTTTAGGCACTCGTATGCGATGATAAAAAGGAGGAATGGAATGGACACGCAAGCAAGTGCAATGGAAGCGAGATTGTTCCCGGTGGTGGAGACACAGTACGGAAAAATCCGAGGCCTAAACCATCAAGGCGTTAAAACATTCAAGGGCATCAGGTACGGGGCTTCAACGGAAGGCAAAAACCGCTTTATGCCTCCACAGCCTGTAAAACCGTGGGCAGGCGTCGTCGATGCGTTCGACTATGGGCAGATTAGCCCGCAGACACCGGCCGACCGGCGCATGGATTATCCAAATCTTATCTCCTGGCACCGGCAACCGGGAGGAATCGGCGAAGATTGCCTGACCTTGAATGTCTGGTCGCGGAGCGTAAACGACAACGCCAAACGCGCCGTTACGGTCGTGCTTCACGGCGGCGGTTTTACAACCGGTTCAGGAAATCACCAAGATTTTGACGGAGAAGCGTCGGCGCGTCTTGATGACATCGTCCATGTCTCTGTAAGCCATCGGCTTGGAACATTCGGTTATATTAACCTAGCGGATTTAGGCGCGCCGGAGGAATTCAAATATGCCGGCGTGGCCGGCGTCATGGACCTCGTCGCCGCTTTGAAATGGGTGCAAACAAATATAGACCGATTCGGCGGTGATCCTAATCGCGTATTTGTTTATGGACAATCGGGCGGCGGCGGCAAGACCGGTACACTTTTAGCGACGCCTTCGGCCAAAGGCCTCTTTCAACGCGCTGGCATCCAGAGCGGCTCGACACTGCGCTTGATGGAACGGGAACAGGGTGCCAAAAATGCCGAGGCGATGTTGAAGGCCTTGGGTATAGAAAAAAAGAACATTGCGGATCTGCAAAAGCTGCCATTTTCCACAATTATGGCCGCGCAGGCAAGTCTGCCACCTGAACTCAGTCGATTTTCACCGGTCATAGGAAACGACATATTGCCACACCATCCCTTTCATCCGGCGGCGCCGCCAGAATCGGCAGACATCCCGGTCATCATCAGCACCACGCTGGACGATGCGGCGATATCCCTGACCAACTTCGATCTGACCGAAGCCGAGCTCAAACAAAATCTCGAAAAACAATTTGAAGGCAACGCCGCGCGCATTTACAAGCTTTATCGGGATGCTTATCCTGATATATCGCCCTATTTAATTCAAGCTCGCCTCATTACGGATCGCGGGTTCCGCTATTCGGCCATCAAGCAGGCCGAAATGAAAGTAGCCCAGAATAGCACCCCTGTTTATTACTATTTGTGGGAATGGGCGGCAAAAGCCTACGACGGCAAATTCGGCGCCGTGCACGGCGTGGACGTTGCTCCTACGGTGCACGACTATCGGGGACCGAACAATGACAGCGGGCAAAAGGCAGGCAAGCTGATGGTCGACCGCTTTGCGGCCGTCTGGACCAACTTCGCCAAAACCGGCGTACCGAATTCCGATCTCACGCCGGACTGGCCCCAGTATGATCTCAAAAATCGCGCTACCATGGTTTTCAACAACAACACCCGTGTCGAGAACGACTACCGCCGCGACTTCCGCCTGCTGTGGGAAGAATTGGGAGGAACAGGAATAGGAGGATAGGAGAAAACGGTTAAAATTCCAGAGAAAATAAAACCTGACAAGACACCCAAGTCACCATAGGACATACAGGACACTATGACACAGACACCTCATAAACATAAGAGCGGGAGCACCACATGGTGCTCCCGCTCTTAATTTCGGCAGGTCCTACCTAACCGGTAGACCTCCAATTATCATTTATCATAGGCTCATCTCCTTTTGAAAGCACAACCAAGACTGTCAACCCATCCACCTGCCTTCAGATTTATAATACAACAGAAATAAAGAAAGAACCAGTAGCCATAGCCTAATGAACGTCCGAGACGCGATTTAGGAATGTGCTGTACCAGACACCTTTAGCCTCAAATTGTCACCTTTTATCACTACGCCAGAACAACAGATTACGCTCAATGGTGACTATTGGTTGCAAATAAATATCAAATGGCATAGCAAAAATCCGTGACCATTTTAAGTGCAAATCTGTTAGTAGGCAGTCAGGCTCCAGGTGATATGCCCGGAGCCAAGATATAGCATAATCGCATTATATCGATACCATATCCGAAAAAACCGACTGTCTGTTTATGAATAAGGCAAATTACAAGACTCTATTTCAATCCCTTCTGTGTCCCATTTACGACGGCATTCACTGCCCATTTGGCGAACATGCCTTTTGCTGCTTGTTGGGCTTGAGTCAATCTATCCATGAATGCTCTTATATTCGCTATTTTGCCATTTTTGAACTCGTATATGCACACAGTTGGTGATTCCCATTTCATCCCATTGTAGATTCCGGACAAATTGTGCTCAATTACTCCTGTGTCTCCTTGTGTAATTATACCTATGCCAGTCTCTGTAACCTTATTGTCTTTGTTCATTCTATTCATCCACGTTATGAGTTTCTCAATTTGGGCAGTTCCTTTGAATGTGCCTTGAGGGGATATCCATACTGCATCTTCTGTAAAGAATGAGAGGGCACCTTTAACATCTCCTGCCGTGGATGATTTAAGAAAACCACGAATTGCGTCCTTGATTTGTTGGTCAGTCATCTCACACCTCCTAAAGTGTTTAGACTTTTATAATGATTTACCCTACAACTTCGAGTAGGTATTGGGGACAACAATTCTAATCCTATCGTTTACGATTGTCAACGTAGCCTAAGAGCTTTCAGCTCTTAACTTAAAGTCAGCCAGCCACTTTTCGTCAGTATGGGATAGTCTTTTCTTGGTTATCGGGTAGATAAGAAAAAGCATCCATCCGGTCATGGTTTCTCTAGTTGTCACCTTTGTTTTCCCCTTATCTTCAACGAATTCCCATTCGTGAACGCCTTTGAGACCTAAACGTCGCCCCACCCAGACTACCTTGTGGGGTCTCTCAGCCTCCGTCACAGCCAAATGCCACTTCGAACCATCAAGTACAGCTACAAAGGTTGACCCTTTTATTATTCGGCCGGGTTTAGATAGTTTCACAAACGGTGTGCCTTGCCAATTAGGCCAAGACTCCACATCAGTGAGAATCTCCCATAGCTTCTCCGCCTTAGCTTGTACTTCTAGGCTGTAATCAATGCTGATTTTCATATCATCATGTGCACCTAGGATGTTTCGAAAGGTTAAAAGTAAGGTGCTGCCCTATTTTCTACCCATACCGTACCAAATGCAAGAATAACCCGATGAAAATATCTAGACGCCCATGCGTCTCAGCCATCATAAACATCGGCCGTAACGAATCGACTAGTGGCAAAATAGTGGTAAAACTCGTCGTTTTTTGCTATCCATGGCTGAAACTCTCACTTATGCCTGCACTTTGTTTCGGTTTGAATTCCTTGCCCGCCTTACCTATTAGCTTTCAGGATGAACCATCAGATGTTCAGCCTTTGGGAAAGACGTAAACATTACTAGAATCTCAATACTCTGGTTATTCTTGCCTGCCAAGGCATTTGCGCCAATCGGTTCACTTTCCAATATTCAAAAAACCTACGTCGATGCGCGGTTTAAGTAGCTTGGGTACCATGCCGGAGGGTTTTCAAATCTCCAGGAGAACTGACAACTCGTTGCGTGTAGTGGTGAAAGTGTTACAATTGACGCAATTTAAGCGACAAAACGTACCATATAAGGTCAGTTTAGAAAGGTCGTCAGGCTCGATTTAATTAAAATGAAAACCAGATTTAACCCACGTACGATAACACGCTCAGTAATGTCACTATTTGTACCCTCGAAGACCGTTAATGCACACAAACTGTACGGAGATGCGTATTATCGGAACATTTATTTCACCAAACAGACATTTGATGGTATAAAACAAATCGCTGACCTGACACGAAAGAGTAAAAAGGAAACGGCAAACGCCCTGATGTTAATGGGGATTAGTAGATTTTGGGGTGAGGTGCTTGGTAAATACAACGAAGAAGTACTAGCGGAAAGAGAATTGGCAAAAAACCCCGAGATAGTTCGTTTCATCCGGGCTTACAATAAGATGGCCAAAGAAAAAGGTTTCGACATCTCAAAAATCTACAATACTAAAACAGATAACAAAAAGAATTCTTAAACATGCGATAGCTCCCAGTTGTGAAGTGCACAATCTGGCTGATTGTTGCCCGATTACTCTCTCTCAGGAGATTACGCCTTCAGTATCTCCTTATGCCTGAGCGCTCTCTCCAATGACTGAAAGTAATAAAGTATATCTCTTTCCCAAACTATGCCTTGTTAGGATTTCTTCCTGAATGGTCCCTTGTCTGGTACCTTAATGCTAGAATCTGCGGTAGAAGCGAAAACTGATAATAATCTTTTACCTTTAACTTTGCATTTGGGACAATAGGCTGGCTTATCAACTTCGCTAAACGAACGCATTAATTCAAAATCCACTCCGCATTTCGTGCAGTTATATTCGTAGATTGGCATGTTTCCCTCCTTCTTCATTTAGAAATTGCTGGCCTTCGAAATTTGGCTACATTCTACATCTATTATCCTTGATAGTGGATGATTTTACAGCACTTTTTTGTAGAGATGAAGCTAATCACTTTATCCAATCCCCGGTTCGTACCCAAAGACCCACCCCGAAAAACTATTTACTCTCCAATTTCTTGCCACTCTGAACTTTGTCAGCCTTACCTTCTTCTTTCTTGCCCCTCTGAACTTTGTCAACCTTACTTTCCTCTTTCTTGCCACCCTCAACCTTGTCAGCTTTACCTTCCTCTGACGGACGATCGTTGTTGCTTCGGCTATCGGTAACATAAAACCCGGAACCTTTGAAAAGAATTGCCGATGGGGAGAATAGCTGGCGGACATTGCCCCGACATTTAGGGCAACGGGGACTCCCTGCATCCTCACCAAAACGCCTCTTCAGTTCAAAGCGACAGGCGCATTTTTCACATTCGTACTCATAGGTAGGCATCATGTCCTCCAGAGTTTTGAAACTATTTTACCACAGCAATATGCCTATGCCCCATTTGATATGGGAAATGCGGGTCAAAACATTAGTGCCATTCTGTAAGCCAAAATTAAGGGCATCTGAACAGTGGGATGTCTCTTATTTACCACTTTGCTGTCCTAAGGATGGGGACCACCTCATACATGCATTTTTCACTCTAATTCATTTCTTAGTAGTGTACTTAAAATTGACATCATGTTGTTCAGCAGGAAGCTGATAACCATCACATTCAAAAGGATAAGCAAGCACCCCGCTAGGGAAATTCGCATCAGGACTATAACTTTTCCAATAAAAGAACAAGCCGGGTTGGACCCAATGAAGATAGGGGTTGCCCGTTTGAACGTGCCGCTCACCTGATGTATCTGTTCCCTTGAGACCAAAGAGCGGATTTTCTGATGTATCTGATACTTTGAAGCCAATGTCAACAAAAGAGTGAGGACCAACACCAGCCGGCATAGTACCAGCGAATCCGATTAGTTCCCCGCGTTTTACCTTGTATCCAATTAGAGCCTCGCATGCACCCGCGTTACCCTTGTCGGTGACATAATCCATATTACCCATGTAAAGGTGCCCCTGGGCTTGGATATTTTCTCTCTGGCCTTCCTCACACGCACTACAATCTGGATTTATATCTTGTCCGAGCAACAGGGGCGAGCTGGACAAATGATAAACATATATAATCATACCCGGCCAATCAGGACTGGCAGACTCGAAAAATAACACCAAATCATCCATTCGTGTAATATTTTGTCCGTCTGTAATACGATAGGCACTATTATTCTGAAAGCCCACCAGCACCATATCAATAGGCGCAAGTACGGGTGTTCCATGAATTTTGAGTTCCCAGGCCATGCTATGCTTAGTGGCGTAGCCCGGCTTTTCTGGATTAATACCAAGTTTGGGGCCAAGCGTAATCATATTAGGGTCAGCATCCTGCCCGTATACTTCCGTATGAGTATTGATACCTACCATACTGGGTGGCGGTGAAGTAATTGCGGATGCGCTCGTAGCGGGTACACCACGAATAGGTATTGGTACGGGCTTGACAGTATACTGGCTGCGTTTGTCGTTAACGTTAACAAAATACGTGCCCGATTCATTCTTGGTAGTGGTGAGCATTGCCGTCTTGGTTTGTCCCGGCTTAAGTGTTACTTCTACATTATCCGAACCGATGGATCCTACGGAACTCTTATATTTAAAGACCACCGTGTAGCTGCCCTCAGTGCCGCCGATATTGCTCACTTGGATGGAGTAGGTTACATTCTCACCCGCCATAATAGCCGTTGGGGTGATGGTTAGGTCGCCCAGGACGAAGCGAGCCGGCTCCAGGGGTACTGATGACTTTGGCGTTTGGCATCCGGAACCGTTTATTAACAAAATTACGACGATAGCCAGCGCCAATAAGCATTTTCTTAGTCTCATTCGAGAATCCTCATCACCTCGGTCACAACCATGAGCATAGCATAATCCTAATTCTCATATAAAACCATTGTCAGGATAACGACAAGGTAGACTACGAACAGATTCATTGCCAGGGTGATCCTTGCGTTTAGAAGAAATCAAGGATCCTTGTTTCACCAACTCCAATTACTGTTATTTAACCGGTACAAGTGTGATATATTCTTGGCTAGTGTTGATAATCACATCTACGCAGGACTTAACAGCGATGCCGATTTTCGCTTGAAGATAACAACATAGCGATATGTTCAAAGCGGTAAAATGGTCCGCCCCATTTCACGCCTGCGTCCTGAGCGTGGTATTACCAATGGATAATGGAACCTTTTTGCCGCAGTTCGAATCCAAGTCGGACATTGAATAGGGTAATAGATGTCAAAATTATTCACCTTAAAGAGCATCGGTCTTCGAAGGATGAGCCTGAAACCCCGTCCCATAGTGTCTGAGATGGTCTGGAGCAGTTACCCGACTGCCCGTCCCACGATAGACCACACCAGGTTACGGCCCGCACCGTCCGGCGGGAGCGTCACGACAAGCGGCACCCGTTATCATTGGCATTTTTATCCAGACTTAAAAATCCTCCTTCATGTTGTTGGGCAAAATATATACGTTTCTCAAATTCCTTGGAATATTGTTTCATCTAATGGTATCCTTTAGCTACCTAATCAACTCCAGAAAGAAGAAATTCTTGTAGTATTCAGGGTGATAAAAATCGACATGTGGAAGCACGTAAGTTACGAAGCATCATCGGGCAACACAAAACAAATATCATCAATTTTTGTTGATGAATCAGGAAACAAATTCGATGAGCATATGTTCAAGGAATCCCCTTTTTTCGTTTATGCTTGGCTATTATTGACAAAAGATCAAGAGGAAAAAGTCAGCAGGCGAGTTTCAGAACTGCTTCATCGAGAAAATATTCCTGATGGCAGTGAGTTGCGGGCAAAAAACATGTGGACGTCCACCCGTGGGCTGCGAAGATTTAACGAGTTGATGTCCATTGTGCATGATTCTGGCGCAAGAGCTTACATCACGTTTACGGAAAAGAGATTTGAGATTTGCGTGCTTATCTGTGAAACTTACTTGGATTACTTGGAAAATAATACGAATAAATTCGATGAATCTATAGAATATCAAAAACGTATATTTAAGCGAAAACTAATGAATGTGATCTACAATTCTGTCACAGACGATTTTTTGATTGAATTCCGTAATGCCTGTGCCCAAGATGATATCGAACTCATTCGCAGCATTGGAACTCGGCTGGCCAAAATGTTGGCTCTACATCCAGATCCTGAAGTATCAAGCGCTGCCAAAATATTTGCGGAGGGCACAAAAACGCCATATAGATTCGGTCAACGTACTTCAGATGCCCCGAAAAATACGCACCTAATTACAAGCCATATCTCTTTATTTTCTATAGCGCTGGCTTTCTTCGAATCTGATCTAGAATCACAAGACCTTGTAGCGAAAATAATTCGGGACCAAGACTCGGTTCACGGTGAGGCGCTGAACTCTACTTACGATTTCATGGTCAAGCAGCTCCAGTTTAAAAATTTCATTGGTTGCGATGAAATGGTCTCGGTGAACTCAATTGGACTTCAATTGGCGGATTTAGTTGCATGCCATCCAGTTGACTATTGCCAGTTTAGTATGGTTGATAGTAACTGTAAGATTGTGTTTTTTCCTTTAGTATCTTAAGCCTATTATTCTGAATTGTATATGCTCTCTTCTCCTTTCCGAATAACGAATAATATATTCTCATCGTGCCAATGAATCCTATGAACATCTTCGTAGGCTCCTCCGATTTTTTTCTTAAATTTACCAATGGCCTTTTCCAGTTCATCCATAGTATAAAGAGAGAAGGTGGAGTAATGGTGAGATCGTATCCTCTTTTCCAACTCTGATAGCGAGGATAATCGCCTATACTTATAGTATTCAACTGATTGAAGCCACATGCCCGGAACTGCGTTTATAGTCTTCGTCATTTTATTCAGAGTATAAAGCCGTGTTTCTTTCTGGTGGAACCTTGGGAAGTACCTTCCCCAGATGTTCCTCTTATTCTGGTCTCGGAGCCTGGTATAGACAAATAGGTAGCCGCCGCTTTTCAGTATCCTGGTACTCTGGTGTAAAAACTTGAAAAGGTCAAAGTGATGTATTGCGTTTAAGGTAAATATGCAATCATAGCTATTATCCGGCAACGGCAGATCCTCAGCACTGGACTGGATTGAAGTGAAGTTTTGGATGCCATCTTCAATTAGATTTCTGCGTAATGCTTCCAGCATATTGGCATTGGCGTCCACGCAGGTTAGGCTCAATTTCTCGCCCAAATCCCGGTAAAGAATCCGGTCATATCTGCCAGCACCACAGCCGATATCAGCGGCTTTAATATAGGGTAATCTATTCAATTTCCGGACCATAAAAGCGATGGGTTCCAAATCAGTGATGCGAAGATTCTGGTATTGCGAGGCTATGCGTGAAAAATGGCCATGCATATCCCCAGTTTTGTAGATAGATTCATTCACGTCTGCAACCATATAAGACATAGCTACCTCCTTGAGTTATTAATAATCGGCTTCCTTGTATCGGGCAAAAGACAGCAGTTACAAATCTCTTCTGCTGCTGAATGATTCCATCGGGATAAAGTGTAAAAGCTTATATTAAACGGCACATCACCCATTTGGCTGATTTTAAGGCAATAGAAGGATTAATCTGTGCTCATGGCTGTGATTTACCGGGCAAGGGATTACAAAAGGTTTTAGTGAATTTGGCTGGTGAGGGTGAAACTATATCATTTATAATTGGCGTTGAAAATCAAACCTTCGCACCGGGCAGACAAGGGTTATATCCCTCAACCACACCGGGATAATACCTTAATGCAGGGGCGGTACTGGCTAGAGAATGAGGTTAGAGAGATTTATCTGTATAAACAAACTACAGGGTATAGCAGAACGTTGGTTAATGGCTTTCTGATGGATACTTGCCACTGCTTTTTACAACGTCGCACCTAACATGTCGGTGAGCTAATTCGGACGGCAATGACTTCTTTAAGTAAATCTCACATTCAGGACAGTATCCTTCCTGACAAAATATACTATCTAAGGGGCACCATTCACCTTTATGATTATTTCGATTTGCCATTATTGTCCCATTCGTAAATTTTCTTCAGTGCGTGCCCAGAAATAAGCGTACCTGTTTCTTTCGGACATGAACAGCCATCTAAGACGGAATATGATATTACGTATTATGTTCGCCATCGTTCGACATCTCCTTTGACCAAGCTTGTTGTAAGAAACAAAAACTCTTTAGGGATACCTCTTAAGTCTGTTTTTCGTAGTACCTACTATTAAAGACTAAATGATTTCGAGGACACAGCACATCACCCATTTGGCTGGTATTTAGGTTAAAAAGGATTAATCTGTGCACAGAGTTGTGGATGAGGGGTATTCAAGGAACAATTTGAAGTAATACCTTCTCACTTAATTAAATTGAGAAGAGGCTTTTTGCGGGTATATTACGAATTGGTTTTTAGCGCTTCGGTCTCTGCTACTAGACCTTCTCGTTCGGCATAAACAGCAGCCTGTTGGCGATTGCGGATGTTGAGTTTGCTTAGTATTGAGCGTAGATGAGATTTGACGGTGTGCTCAGAAATAATTAGGGTTTGGGCAATTTCACGGTTTGTTGCCCCCTGGCCTATTAGCTTTAATACTTCTCGCTCACGGTCGGTTAGGGTGTCAACAGATTTCATTGGCTTAACAGAAGCCAGATCTCTTTGAACATCGTTAGTGGTACTTTCAGTGGCAGAAGTACCATAATTGACGATAGTGTTTGCCATTAGCTTGTCGTTTGGTATAATCACCAAATTCCCTTCAATAGTTTTGATTATCGTTTTTGTTAAGGAGATTTGTGTGATATGTCCCGCCTCACCAGACCCGAGCTTAATTAAATGCCCGACCTTTATATGTTCGCCATAAACGATGTCAAGCCAAGCAAGAAGGTTATCGATGTTGTTCCTTAAGGCTAACCCTACTACGAAAAAACTGGCAATAAGAACGATGATAATTGGCTCTATGGGTGCTCCCCAAATATCAAATATTGTCAGGATACCGACAAGGGCAATAGTAGCCCTAACCACGTTAAATACCAACGATATTAGAGGTTGCCTTGCTTCAACTCTGTCAAGATAGAACCTTATAAGTCTTTCACTTATTCTGACTGCAACCCACATCAAAGAAAGAACGAAAAGACTCGACACTCCTTCTCCCACCAGCCTCTTGACAGTCGACGACAATATTGAAATTTGGATGGCAGCATAAGTCCCTAGAAAGAGAAACCAGTGGAGAAATGGATGCCACATGGTATCAATCACGAATTTCTGTACCGGTCCTGTCTTTTGCCACCGTTGTTTGATGAGCTTATGAACGGTCATTCTTGTCCATAGGCCTAGAACCGCTGCTGCTAAAAAAACCACCAGGGGAACAACCACATACACCCAGTTGTTGACCAGCCAACTAGTCAAATCGGGTTACCTCCAACTTCTTTTTAAGTAGTTCCAGGAGATACCAAGAATTGGTGTATAATGTAGCCTCTGATACAAACTTACCGGAAAATCTTTCTATGCCAATTTCAACTTCCAGACCTTGCGTAAGTAATATCTGAGCGGAATACCTATAACCGCTGATTTCTATTTCTGCGGGGGAGTCATCTAAGTCAGTGAGAAAATTTTCTAGGTTGAACACGTATACGTTAAGTCCTGACACCTCCCGTAAGAATCTTCCATTAAATACTTTGACAATATTCCCACCCCTGCTTCTCCCTCTAGGATTTTTAAGGGTGTCAATTTCTTCATTTAGTGCTTGAATCAATTCATTAGTTAGTTGGGATGGCATGTTCTCAGTCATTCCTCTGGATGGAATAAACTCAAATGGTAATAGCATTATACTGCTAAAGCAAAAAATATCAAATCTCAGAATAATCCCTCTAATCTGAACGCTGGAATGACTTTTATTAAATCACTGAACCGAGGTTCACCCATACCATTTACAGCCGGGTCTAAAAGTAAAGGCTTCGTACTGCCGGCTTCTCAAACCAAAGCTATAAATTTGCTAACGGATTTGCTAACGGGACATCTTACCCATAACTATGTCATCAAACTTTACCGCCGCCTGCTCCTGTAACGCCGGTATGCTGTGAGAATAGACGTCCAGCGTTTTCTTTACACTGGCATGCCCTAACTGATTAGCGACAACTGAAGGGTGTACATTCTGCCGGAGTAATAGACTGGTGCATCTTGTCTGGAAGCTCCGCAAGCAACTCTTCGAAGCTATAACGATGCTGTATACATTTCACTTGAGCAGTAGTTTTTCCAGTCTGTCTACGTAACCACCCAGCACACCGAACGTTTCCTCCACCGCCTTTGGAGTAGTGAGGTCGACGCCCGCTATCTTCAGTGCATCAAGCGGATATACAGATGCGCCGGCACTCAGGAAGTTAAGATATTCCTGCACGGCATTCGGTACTCCGTTCAGAATTCGGTTCGAAAGGGCATGCGCTGCGGAAATCCCCGTAGCGTACTGGAACACATAGTAGTCAGTATACAGATGTCCGAATGTCGCCCATGTCATACCGACCCGGTCATGGTCGATATGCATCTCGTTGCCATAACCCTCGGCGAATAAATCGGTCATCAAGCCAATCATGGCATCTGCCGTGAGTCCTTCTCCACGCTCGACCCTCTGATGCACTTCCAGTTCGAAGCGTGCCAGGGTGGGCATGATAAAGAAATACCGGTGGAAATTGGACATGGCTTCTTCGAGCAGGGCAACCTGAAACATAGGGTCAGTATTTGTCTTTAGCAGATGCGCGCGGACCATCGCCTGGTGGAAGTTGGAAGCAACCTCGGCTACAAAAGTCGAATATCTACCGTAGATATACGGCTGATGCTGATGCGTTAAATAGGAGTGCATCGAATGGCCCAGTTCGTGGGCTAGCGTACTCAGTGAGTTGATGTCATTTGTGAAACTCATGCAGATAAACGGATGGGTGTCATAAGACCCTGACGAGAATACGCTTGCGGTTTTACCCTGGTTCGGAGCGGAGTCTACCCAGCGGTCGGTCAAGCAGCCCTGTCGGAGTACTCGGACATATTCGTTGCCTAGCGGTACCATACCCGCCGCTATCATATCTACCACTTGCCGGTATTCAAGCCGCGGCTGTGCTTTGGTCAAGGGTGCCCAAATATCGTACGGATGCAATGTGTCCACACCAAGCACTATGCGCCGCAGACGCCAGTACCGGTGCCACGTCGGAAGATTTTTCTTAAATACATTAATTAGATTGTAGAAGACCTCGACCGGAATGTTGGTGTCAAATAGAGATGCCTCCAGTGTACTAGTGTGTTTGCGGACCCGCATGGCAAAGACATTCTGCTTAACAGAAGCTGCTAAAGTATTTGTCAGCGAGTTTTTAAAAGTAAGGTAGGCATCCATGTAATTCTCCCAGCCTGTACGGCGCGCTTCGCGATCGGAATCGTGGAGGATGGCGTCGATTGTGCTCTGTGCAACGGGAATCTCTCGACCATCAGTGGCAATGGCAGGTCGGAATATGAAATCGGCATTAGTCAGAGAGCTAAAGATACTGTTCGGTCCAGTGAAAGGACCAGATAGCATGCCCATCAGCTCTTCTACTTCCATCGAACGAACATGTTCATTTTTGCGAAACAGGTTGTCTATGAAGTGCGAATAAACAGCGAGCTGCGGGTTTTGTTTCATCCATTGCTTAAGTGTTTCGTGACCAATGGCAAGCAGTTCGGGGTTCAGAAAGGCAGTAGCCCCTCGCATCTTCGCTGACAAGTTACGTATCCGGTCATTTAGTGCGGCGGAAGCCTGGTCCTGGGTATTAACACTGTAGGACATACTGGCATACACCGAGAGCTTCGCCGTGCGGCGTTGAATATCTTCGATTATCTTCAACACATCAACCAGTTCAGTAGCGCCGGTACGAAGCTTATCTTTGCACGATTTTAACAGTGGCAGACTCGCTTCAACGTCTCGAAACTCAGCCTCCCATGCTTGCATAGTTGGGAAGACGCTCGGAGCGTTCCAGGTATTTTCAGGTGCAACCTCACTTCGCCTGGGCGTAGTTATTCCAGCCATATTTATACCCCCTGAAATAAGTAGTAATTGTCATAGTTTACCGTTATCTTCAGTAAAGGGCAACACAGATAGTCGGTCAAGATGCAAAGAGCTCTATCATATAGGTTAAAGCAACCAGTCGCTAGAGGTATCGCACTATTAAAAGAGCAATCAGGGATAAGACAGCAATTGGGGGAAGTGCAGGCATAGGTTTCCCTTTCAATAGAGCCGCCTGAATCCAATAGGCACAGAGTAGACCTAGTAGAGAGAACGACGCAACAATAATAGCATCAGTAAAGCCATAGCCAAAATACGATGACGAAACAAGAAGAAGGGGGAAGCCAATATCGCCTCCGCCAAGTATGGAATACTTCTTCTCGAAAGATTCCTCTTCTATTGGTTTAGAATAATCAGATTTTTTAAGACTCAAGTTCCATTCAGTGATAGAGCGTGGAATGATAAATGCCGGGAGGGTACTGGATTCAGTCAGTTTTTTTGCCATCCAGAGCATGTATCCGAAGCGTACAGCAAACAAGTCATATAAGGCTAGAGCCGCTATCAGAATCATCGCTGTCCAGGGAGTAATCAGACGCCCAAATACCGCTCCAAGACTGACAATGGCAAGGATCATCACTAAATTGTGTAACCAGACCCTGGGTATCAAGAACCATGCGAGCCCCACAATAATGGCGATAATAAGTGCGATGACAAATGGAAACCAAAAAATAAGTATAATAAATGTTCCCCAAGAAAATAAAAAGGCGAAGAGAAACCTTAAGAGCAATCGCAAAGCTGAAATTGGAACCAGAGAAAGAATTATTCCAATTACAACTACTAAAACAAAGAAATATATTATTATGGGCCCAAGAGAACCAACGGCGGGTGCCGGCACTTCACCCGGTGGCGCGGGTTCGGTTGGCTGTGGCCACAGTGATATGGATTCAGGTGACTGCTCAGGAATATAGATATGGCTGCTCTCGACGTATACATCTACGCGGGAAATAACCAAGAAGGTTAATAACTGAGCAACAACAAAGATGCAAACAGCCCAGTACGCCGGACTTAGTATTTTCTTTTGTGTGGTTGTCATTATTGCCAGTATTTTAAACCATGGAGCTAAGATACGACAACAAAGACTCACCTAAGTAACAAAAGTCCAGATTGTTAAGCCTGGGTCACAATTGCAGGTAAAATTGAACAATTATGATTTTAGATTGAAGTGAAGTTCAAAAGTTCTACCTATTGTAACCTCAGCTCCACCAAAGGATACAGTAGGCAGAATTCCCACCTTCACTCCCAATGGTCCGTTAATAAGTGTGGTGTAAGTGAACGCCGTTTCTTTCCTAATAATCCGGATTCTCTTTATAAAATCTGCGGGTCTATATCCTTCTTCTTGGTTGGCTTACTCTCTTCCAACACCGGCATTATTTTGTTCACTGGAATCTTCAGGAATGCAGCTACTACTTGAGGGTCAAACTGTGTACCAGAGTTCCGCGCAATTTCAATTATCGCCTTTTCTGTCGATAAAGCAGAACGGTACGGGCGGTCAGATGTCATAGCGTCAAAACTATCAGCCACCGCCACGATTCTCGCTCCCAAAGGTAGCTCTTCTCCTCTTACCGTTTGCTCAAATCCGGTCCCATCATAGCGACCATGGTGATAGACGATAATTTCAATCATTTTCTTGTTAGCCACCGGTTTCACAATGCCCGCTCCCACTATGGCATGTGTCATCATATGCTGGTACTCCTGACTAGTCAGTCGGCCAGGTCTGTTTTGGACGGCTGGGTCTACGGCAATCTTGCCAACGTCGTGCAGTAGAGCCCCCCACCTCAGGTCCTCTAATTCGTCCTGCGACAATCCCATCTCTTCGCCAATAGCGATAGCAAAGCTAGTTACCCTCCGCGCATGACCGGCGGTGTATTGGTCCTTAGCCTCCAACGCATAGACGAGTGCCTCGATTGAACTCAGAAAGAGTTCTCGGATTTCTCTTTGATGGTCCTCGACCTTATGCTCCAAATGCTGGTGATATTCGTTGAACTTCCGTTCTAGCCGTTTTATCTCCATGGCTGTATGCACTCTCGCGACGACCTCTTCCAGATCGAATGGTTTGGTTACATAGTCCTGAGCACCCGCTTTCATACATTCGATGATGGTATCAGGGTCAATAATTGCAGTGGCCATGATTACCGCCATCTGAGGATAACAGGTGACAATTTCAGGTAGTAACTCACGACCTGATTTCCCAGGCATTATAATATCTAGAATAACTAGATCCGGATTGTTGTTTTCTATCCGGTTCATTACCTCTAAGGACTCGCCAGCTTCAATGCACTGGTACCCCTTCTTTGTGAGCGCCTTGCTAATAGTCCTTCTAACGACTTCCTCGTCGTCAACGATTAGTATCCTGCCCTGTCCAATCTCAGTAACCATTTATTCCTCCTCCTTGGTGGCCATTTATTGGTAGTTCAACAACAAAGGTTGCTCCCTTACCCGGCTCACTTTGAGCGCTTATTTTACCGTCGTGATTGGTGACTAACCCGAAGCAAACGCTTAGACCTAACCCGGTACCTTTACCTACCTCCTTGGTAGTGAAGAAGGGCGTAAATAGCTTGCGCATATTCTCAGGAGAAATCCCAGGACCATCGTCTGAAAACGATACTTCTACAGTGTCATCGACCCTCTCGGTGGTAATGGTCAATGTTCCCCCCTTATGAGCCTCAGTCATAGCTTGCTCTGCATTGAGGACAATATTAAGAAAGGCCTGCTGCATCTGGAATTGGTCAGCCAAGATTACCGGGAGTTTATTATCAAATTGGGTTTTTATCCTGATATTATTGACTTTGTGCTCATAGGCGCGTAGTTTGAGCACATCTGCTACGACAATATTTATCTGTAATGGCTGTTTCATCGCCACATGTTTTCGGGCAAAGGTGAGCAGGTTCTTGATGATTGTAGCAGCCCGTTGAGCCTCACTGTGAATCGCATTCAGATCGTTTCTAACATCGTCTGACAATTCTTCATCCAGAAGCAGTTGAGATAATCCCATAATGCCAGTCAGCGGGTTATTGATCTCATGGGCGATACCGACTCCCATTTCACCCACCGACACCAGACGGTCAGTGAGATAAATCTTCTCACGTGTCTCCCGCTCCTCGGTTACATCGTTAAGGATCACAAGGACCTCCTCTTCCTGCATCTGAATTATGTGGGCATCAAATATTTTCTCGTGACTATTTGACTTATGTCTAAACTCGAAGCTAATATTAGACGTCTTGTTAGATATGGCTTTCAATACTGCTTTTGATAATTCTACCTCCGGTATGACTTCAGTAATTGGCTTAGCCTCTACCTCCTCCTCCGTCTTCTTAAAGGTATTGTAGAAAGCCCGGTTAGCAAGCACTACTCTTGAGTCTTGATTGAGCACCAGTACTGAGTTCGGTGAGGAAGTAATAATACGCTCAACCAATTCCTTCTGTTTCTTTAATGACTCCCGGCTCTTCCGGACCAGCGTTTCAGAATAGTCCAGCGATGATAGCATATGGTTAATCCTCTTTGTAAGATTGGATACTTCATCACCACCGGTAATCGGTAGGCGGAGAGATGAGTTACCAGAGGCACTAATGGCGTCGACATTCTGGCTTAATAAAGTCAGCCTTTTAAAAATCAGCTTGCTCAACAGCAGGTAGGTCAGAACGCTAAAAACCACGCCATGAATCAGTATGGAGATAACAAAATAGTGTAAAGCGGCAATGCTCTTGGCGTGTATTTCTCTTGGTAGTTCCACTCTTGCGATGAGGATCGGCTCTCCGTATATGTCCTCAAGCAATCCGTATCCGACGATAGACTGATGACTGATTGCCTGAGTGAAGACAGGCATATCCTTTGACAAAGATGCGCGCGCTATCTGAAATTCGGAGGCGAATTGTTCACTGTCCAAACGGTCAATAGTCACCGGCACATGTACTGTCTCAGCTATCATCTCAATCAAAGTCGAGTCGAGAAAACAGCCCATAATCATCGTCCCGGTAATAGGTCCTTCCCCGTTACTGGTAATGATTGGTCGTGAGGAAAGCATCAGCGGTCCCTCTGGAAGCAGAACGATTCCAGTGATGCTAGCATTAATGTCTTCATGATGCACTAGTTCGTTATTAGCCAGGTGGTCCTGAAGACTCTGCCCGACGGGTACTTCCATCTGCTTGTCAGTATCAAGAGTTTTAATGAAGATGGTTTGACCGGAGGAGTCTAGTATAGCTATGAGATTAAGCCCGGCATTAATCATGGTCTGGTCGGTCGTGTTCGAATCTAAGTAGTCCTGGTTACGGTCTTGCGCAAATATGTAGGTATCATCCCAGGCTGCCCAGTCGTGGTTCAGAGTATCGAGGCTATCGAGCTGGCTAGACAGGGCATCTACGATTCTCCCGGTGTTATCTTCGGTGAGTTTTTTCTCGATTGCCTCAAAATTGGCAATGAAGATAACCTCTGACATGCAGTAGAGAACTCCAAACATGCTGACAGCTACAGCGGCTATGATAATTATGGTTTTGATTTTAAACGACATACTATCCCCTAGAGAAGAGCTTTGCTCGCTTCAATTAACTGTAACCGGACCAGGTGTGAACTCCTTTCAATATCTTCCATCATGGTTTGTGGCTTTAATGAACTTTCCGGTACCTCTATGAGTTATTGCACGTTTCTATGTAAATAGTCCTCGTTTTGGATTGTTGAGAATTCTTGAACATGATTAACCTTAGTCCTTAGTCTACGGATGTCATCCTCGGTGAACAGCCTCCAGCCATTTCTGTCCCTGAGCGCTACATCCTCGAACTTGCCATCTCTGATCCACCTGATAAAAGTGTTCCTGCTTATACCTGCATTGGTGCAGGCTTCAACTGCCCGATAGTAGACGACACCATTTACGGATACTGGCATCCTAAGCGCCCTCCATAATCTGATATGTGTTGATACATGTTGGCATAATTCAACTAATCCTACGGCGTGCATTGTTAGACATCAATCAACCCTAAGTACTATATAAATTAATAACGTGAACTCCACTTGTATGTCAGTAAGTACTATATAAATTAATAACAGGTAACTCCATTTGATGTCAGCAAGTACTAATCAAGTACTATATAGATTAGTAACGGGTACCTCCATTTGCCCGTCAGTATCTAGAGTTTTAATGAAGATGGTTTGTCCAGAGGAGTCCATTATCGCTATGAGATTAAGCCCGGCATTAATCATGGTCTGGTCGGTCGTATTTGAATCTAAGTAGTCCTGGTTACGGTCTTGCGCAAATATGTAGGTATCATCCCAGGCTGCCCAGTCGTGGTTCATTATATCAAGGCTATCGAGCCGGCTGACAGGGCATTTTACCGATACCGGCATCCTAATCACCCTCCATAACCTGATATACTTTGATATATGTTGGTATAATTAAACTAATCCTACGTCGTGCATTGTTAGGCATCAATCGTCCCTAAGTACTATCTAGATTAATCAATCGTACTGTAATTAAACTAATCTAGATTAATCAATCGTACTATAATTGTACTGCTTCATTAAAAAGCTATACCACTTGAAATGAAACGCTTTTTAGGGTACAAAGAGGCCATCAGGAGGAGAGATGGCCAAACGTTACAGCACTGAGGATAAGCTAGCAGTGGTGATGGCAGTGATTCAAGGCAG
>DASWLM010000010.1:0-32170 GCA_036396095.1 Dehalococcoidales bacterium
CCCGATTGAATCGAGGTGAACCCGAATCTAACAGCTAAGTTGGGAACCAGGTGAAAAGCAGGCTGGGGTCTGCCCGCCGGTGTCAAATAAAAGAGAATACCGTGCTGGAGCTATTTACTTATCCAATATAGTATGTTGTTAGGATTAATCGGTATTGACATTTACCTACCCAGGCAATAGCGGCAAACTATACCCAGAAACACTAGAATATTGCACATTTGCAATTTCAATGGAACCCAAGCATATTATATGTTGAGTTAAAGGATCACCCCCTGAAGTGGCGATGACAATGAAGAATCCCTACACAATTCATATCGATGGCATCGGCTCGATTCTGTTGGAACACAGCAGCCGAGCTAAGCGAACGATTATCACTGTCAAGCCCAATAAGGGCGTTAGAGTAGCCGTACCAATACAGGTGTCTTTCGAGGAAGCCCTGGAATTCGTCAACCGAAATGATCGTTGGATAAGAAAAACCTTAGCAAGAGTCCAACAACTGGGAAGCCGTCAGAAAGAATTAGCAAAATTGTATTCTCCTATTGACAAGCTAAAGGCAGAGAAGACCTTGATAACCAGGCTTCACGTCCTGGCTAAGAAACATCGATTTACCTACAGCAAGGTGTCCGTACGAAATCAAAAAACCCGGTGGGGTAGCTGCTCGAATAAGAACACCATCAGCCTGAATATGAAGTTGATGGCATTACCTGAAGAGTTGCTAGATTATGTGATTTTACATGAACTCGTTCATACCAGGATACATAACCACGGCACGAGATTCTGGGCTGAACTCAGCAAGCATGAGAAGGACGCGAATGCGCTGGCTTCAAGATTAAGAGAATACCATTTGAGATTAATATAGAGTGCATGCATTACCACTTCGCTAGGTAAAAGAAGCCCCCAAATTGCCAGTATGTGATCTAACATGGACTATTGTGACGTGTCAAATTCTGATGAAAACTTTTGCATTTAAAAGTTTATTTTTCAAGTAATGCTACAACTAGCTTCACCAACGACGATTTTTCCCTGCATCTGGTTCTCTAAGTAAACATCAAGCTTAAGCCTGGTACTATCTACCTCTTTTTCTATCGCTTTGACCACCCCGTGAGCGGTGACGATATCGCCGTTAATTGCTCCACCACCGACAAGGGACACGTTTATCTTCCCGTGGTAGAACCAATCCTGACCGAAGTAGTTATACAGCATCTCCAGTACGTAGCTGAGTAAAGTAGAGCCCCCGATTAAAGCACCGCGCATACCGAAGTCTCTAGCGTACTCATCAGTATGGATAACGTTGCGTGCATTCGGGTCAATGGGCATATAGGCTGTTTTGGTTAAGCTGGGAATTTTCTCTCCAACCTTTAGACTTTTGGTGATTTTCTCCATTTTCTTTACCCCTCACTCGACGTATACGGCGGTCTCACGGCTCCTCATCAATACTTCACCATCTTCGTTTACTGTTTCATACTCCGCTACAACGTAATTTCGGTTCCGCTTCACATACTTATCAATGATCTTACCTCGAATATATATTCTACTGCCAACTTTCATCGGCTTGAGAAATTCATGTTCGCTTTTAGCCCAGATAGAGGCGCGCAAATCAGGCCAAGCCGTGAACTTCATCAGGGCATGATTTGCAATGGTAATACCCGGAGGAGTAACACCAAGTTTATCCACTGGCTCATGGTTCTCCCACTGAACAAGCTCGACCCTCTGTTTGACGGTATTATTATCGAGGACTAGTTCCAGTGGCCCCATCTCCAGGCCAATCGGGAGAGCCTTCCAGCCAGACGTTTCACTCATTTCATTCTCAACTCCGACGATAAAATAGCTCGATATTGGAGGTCAGCGTTATTATACCAGTAAATTCAGTTATCTGGGAGATCTACACGCGAGTAACCTTGTTATCAAGATAGCAAGGGTGTTTACCGTAAAACTTGTAACGACTAAGCCTTCAGAATCTCCTTATGCCTCAATGCCCTCTCCAGTGAAGGCTGATTTTAATGAACTAAAACCGCTCTTAGAAATCCCCCACAGCTCCCTGGGAAGATTCTCTCACGAAAATATCTATCCGCCGCTAAAGAAAGGCGATTCTAGTCGCCTTATTCCATCTTTTTCCTTAGCAGCATGATAACTACTGCCAAAATGGCATAGAAGCCAGCAACGGCAAAAAGTGCGGTGTATTCTATTGGTGGTATTACATCAGTACTAAATAGGTCTCCAGCGATAATGCCTAATGCTAAGGTACTGAACCCCGTTACCAAGGCAAAAATCCACAGAAGCCAAGCCATTATTGTTGCTAGGGCTTTAAAAATCGTTGGCATTTCTCCCTCCTTCTAGTTTTTTATTCGTGCACTTCATATTACGCCTTCAATATCTCCTTATGCCTCAGTGCCCGCTCCAGTGAGGGCTGCATTTTCATCTCGCGGAATTCTTTGATGGCGAAGTCCAGGTGCTCTAAAGCTTCCTTTTTCTCTTTGGGGTAGTACTCCAGCAGTAGCTCGGCAAGCTGGAGGCGGGTGAGGGCCAGCTCCGGGCGGAACTTCATTTCAGTGGCTACCTTGATGGCTTCCTGATAGTATTTGCGGGCTTCCTCTGGTCTATTCAATAGAGCACAGGCTCCACCCAGGTGGCGGGGGATACAGGTAGGAAAGAAAATGCCCGGTGTAACCACACTTGCGCCAGCGAAGCGGTTCAGGAGCAGTTCAGCCGCCCGGCGATGGCCTGCCAGCACCGCAGCCTCCAGGAGCGGAGTATCAAACTGGGTAGGTATCTCATCTTCAACCGTGCCAATGCCGGGGCGCCTCACCACCAATCGCTCCAACATTTCTGAGACCTCGTCCTTCCGTCCCAGGTGAGCCAGCACCAGGCAGAGCACCGGCCTTACCATGAGTCTATCGTCATCCCCGGAAGCGTCCCGAAGCGCGCGCCCAAGAGCCTCAAGAGACGTGCCCAGATAAACCCGGGCCCTATAGCCAGCCAGGCCAGCATGTATGTTGGCGAGTAGAGATACCCCAGCTTCCTCACCCCGGGAGCGTATGCGCCGGGCTACATCCGTAACATCTTCAAGGCGACCATCCATGAGCGCCAGGAGCGCATCCATCGGTGTTGACACCAGCCAAAGGCCAAACTGACCCGTGCGCTTGGCCATGGCGCGCAGCTCACCCCAGGCCTCCTCAGCACGCTGTCGCCTTCCCATAGTGAGGAAGGCATAACCTACCATTTCTAATGCTGTTCCGGCGATAAGCGCGTTCACCCCAATGCGTGGACTTGCCCAAAGTTCTTCAGCGAGCTGCAAGTTCTCCTCGGCGTGCTGTGGTGCTGTGCGATACATGAGCAGGATACTACTAACCGCCCACAAAGTATTCGGGTCACCCAGGTTACGGGCCAGCTGAACCGCCTGGGCAAGGAGCTTAGCCCCCGACCGCCAACGGCCTGTAGCACACCTTACGGCCCCGAGAGCCATGTCAGCCCAGGCACGCTCTATCGTACCAGGCCGGGCATAGCGGTCGGCTCGCTCGGCCCACTCCTCCGCCTGAGGAGTGGCGAAACCGGGGCCGCCTTGTTCGGTGAGAATAGTCATTACCGCCACCGTGCAAGCCCGGACGGCTCGTGAGCCGTCACCAATAGCTTCGGCAAGGGAAAACGCTGTCGGCGCTTCGGTGTCAAGAATGCGTCTCGTTTCCACAGCCAAAAGCAAGGCATCACACAGGTCCAGCAGCAGGTCAAACCTCTTCACCTTATCGTCAGGGTCAAGGATTTCTTGCACTTTCAACGCTTGTTCAAGAAGCCTTACTGCCTCTCCATAAGCGTAGACATCCGTGGCTCTCTTGGCGGCCATCTCGCCGTAAGCCACCGCCTTCTTGAGGTCGCCACTATCTGAAGAATAGGAGAAGTGCTCGGCCAGCTCGGCGGCATGCTCCTCAAGCCGGGCCTTATATATCTCCTCCAGTGCTCTCGCCACCTGCTGGTGGAGACGGATTCGCCTCGGAGCAATAATCTCTTCATAAAGGGTTTGCCGGAAGAAGGCGTGGGCAAAGCGGTAGTTCACCACGGCTCCGGTGCCGGCGCGCTCCTCTACCACTGCCGCCTTCCTGGCATCCTCAAGCGCCTTGAAAATATCTTCATCGGACATCCCCGCTACCTTCTGCAATACCTCCAACCGGAAGTCCCGGCCGATGACTGCCGCCACCGAAAGCACCTTATTGCACCCCTCACTCAAACCGGAGAGTCGTTTACCGATGACATCCCTCAGCCCGTCGGGAATCCGCATCTCAATGGGGGTGTCGCGCGTCACCTGCCACCGTCCCCCTTCTCCACGGGTAATGGCTTTGTCCTCAGCTAAGTAGCGCACCACCTCCTGCACAAAAAGGGGATTGCCTTCTGTCTGCCGGTGCACCGCCTCGGCCAGCCCCCAGGGAACATCCTGCCCGGTGATGCTGGATAGCATCCGCCTCACCTCATCGGCATTAAGCCCCCTCAACAGGACACGGCCGAAGGCGGGGAGCCGCCTCAACTCAGCCAGGGCGGCGGAGAGGGGATGAGTCCTGTCCACTTCGACATCCCGGTAGGTACCGATAAGTAAGAGCCGCTTTCCCTCCAGGTAGCGGGAGACATGACCGAGCATGTCCAGGGTGCCCTTATCGGCACTGTGCAGGTCCTCAAGCACAATGAGTAAGGGCTGTGCACTGGCAACCTTGCCCAGGAAGTCGGTGATTGCCTGTAGTAGTCGGTACCTCTCCTCCTCCGGGTCTCCCTTTAGTCTGGGCTGTACCTTGAGCCTCTCCCTCACCTCAGAAACGATGCGGGCCACATCGGCCGCCCCGGTGCCCAACTCTTTTCTGAGCTCACTGACATCCCGACTCTGGGCATAGGTGCGTAACGCCTCAACAAAGGCAAGATAGGGCAGAGAAAGAGACCCTTCTTCATAGCAGTGGCCGACCAGCGCCCGGCCGCCCCGCAGAGAGACATAGGTTGCCAGTTGCTCGGTCAGGGCGGTCTTACCGATGCCCGGCTCACCAACTACCATTGTCAGTGAGCCCTGCCCCGATGTCGCCGCATCAAAGGCCGACTGTAGCTGGCGTAACTCCGGTTCCCGCCCGACGAACACCCTTTTGTAGAGGGGATTTTCCGCCAGTTTCGCCGCCTGCTCGGTGGAGACCTTCAGGGCTTTGCCGGCTTCTATGGTCTCCAGTGCTTTCAACACCTCGGTAGCTGAGGCAGGTCGTTTCTGCGGGTCTTTCTCCAGAAGTCGTAAAATGAGAGCCGCCAGGGGAGAAGGTAAGTCGGGTCGGTGCCAGCTGGGTGACACCGGCGGGGTATTGATATGCTGTCCGATAATTGCCACTGTATCATCACCGGTAAACGGCGGTCTGCCCGTGAGCATCTCGTAGAGCATTGCTCCTAAAGAATAGAGGTCGGCTCTGGGTGTGATTTCACCGCCCATGGCTTGCTCCGGTGGCATGTAGTAGTAAGTACCAACCATCATGCCCTCATGCGTCAGGCGTGAGAGGTCTATTGATAAGGCTAAACCGAAGTCCCCTATCGTTGCCGTCCCGTCTGTACTAAGCATGATATTACCCGGCTTGATGTCACGGTGGATAATGCCCTTTCCATGGGCATACTCCAGTCCCTTGCATACCTCACGGGTTATCTTTATCGCCTGGGGAATAGGCAGGCGGTGTTCAGGGGCATTCTTGATAAGATCTTTTACATCACCGCTGAGCATGAGGGGAAGAACTATATACGGCTGGCTCTTCTCCTCACCTATATCGAAAATAGTCATAATATTGGGATGGTCACCGAGCTTACCCATGGTCTGGGCTTCCCGGGTTACCCTCTTACGAGCAGCCTCATCCAGTTTCTCTGTTTTAATCAGGGCAAAAGCAACATCACGATCAAGCAAGGTATCATGGGCAAGGTAGACCTTCTTCTTGCCGCCTTCACCGAGGAATTTATTCACCTTATAGCGGCCATTGACGAATGAGGTAGGGATAGGAGTGGGTAGGGGTGGAGTTGAAGTAGCGGCTTGCGCTGGAGTGAGTGGTTTGCCACATTCGCCACAGTAACTCTCTCCGGGCTCGTTGACTGCCCCACAAGATGGGCATAGTGTTTGGAGAGGTTTACCGCATGTAGAGCAGAACTTGCGTCCTTTACGATTCTCGGCCTGGCAGTTCGGGCATTTCATGACTTCGCACCTCCCGCCAGAATTGTGCCTTGAGTATACGATGTGATATGCAATATGTCAATAAGTGAATTAACGTTTCCTGACGCTTTGATTATATGCTCCAAAAGGGTTACGTCTTGTGTGAACTTGATTTTAGATGTATAATCTGCGTAATAAAAAAGGCTTCATTTTAGCTTATTGACTCAATAGTGCGAAACAATACTGAACTGGGATTGAATGTCCTTGGAAAAACATATAGTTAAAGATAACATTAGTCGGGTCATTAGGTTTGAGCTTGAGTGAGGCCTCATAGGTGGTAAAGGTAAGCTAGTTTTGGAGCTTTTTGAAATTAAATGATCTTGAAATATTAAGGAGGTATATAGATGGCCACAGTCAAGACCATTAATGAAGGCGTATGGGTAGTAGAAAAAAGCGTTGCGCTCCGAACTCTGACCATTGCCGAAGGAGCTTCTCTTGCAGCCCCACAGGGAAAGAGCTTGACAATGACCGTCAACGGCATAGCAAAGGCGATAAAACCGGGCACTTATAAAGGAAAGATAGTCGTGTCAATTGTCTAATTTCTGTTCTGCAGAATAAAAAGGTTTGGGTACAGGTTAGCCGCCCATGGCATAAACATAGGCGGCTAACTGGAAAAGGGACCTGTCGCAAACGGGACGCCGCGAGTACGGTATAAGGCATCGGAATTTACTTCCGCCGACACATAAATGTAAATTTCCCACGGTTATAAAAAGAACTACCTAACGTTTGATACGACCGAATGGTAGCATGGCTATCGTAAGGGTATTGGGATATCATTCATGGGTATCGGGTTGTCATGTAAGAGAAGCAGTAATCGTTTTAGGGTGCATCCATCAGTGAGCCATGATTCCCCAAAAAGTAAAACCGCCTCATCAAAACAGAGAGGGTGGCCATTTTTTACAACAAGGCGTTTTTAAGGTAGCCCTGCACTCTTTTTTAAGTTGTTCTGATGTCAAAGGACAAGGTGAGGGCACAGATAATTTTGTTACTATTATGGTGGAACCAACGGGATTCAAATCCGTAAAGATTGGAGTTTAAGATTAAAAAGTGCAGTAGTAAAAATTGAATTAACCAAAGGACGGCTGGTGTAAGCTAATGGTGCCTATTTAATCTCAGCGAACAGCAAGCAGTGATCTGAAATATTCTTCACAAAGTTAGTCCTGGCCTCTCCAGTCCTATTGACCCAACCGTCTACTAACACCTGTGCCGGCGGAGAATCCGCCTGCAGATTGAAAGAGACATCGTCGCTTACAATGACGTGGTCTAAATTACTCATCTTCTTCCCGTCGCTACTCCAGGTATTGTCGTGAGTCTTCTGCAAGATTCTCATCCCATTCTTTATCGCTTGGGCGCCTAACTCCACAGCCTCTTTAGGGCCGGTGGGTCCATTTTTCTTCCCCATTGTATTGAGGTCGCCCATCGCAATGAGTCTAGCCTGTCCTTTCTGCTCGGGTAGTTTTTCAAGTGCACGCTTCATGCTCCATATCTTCCCAAACATGGTTTGCCGATTATTATAGGCTTCAGCATCGGTCCCGCTGTCAGTGTGAAGAAAAAGCAAATTTGTAAACACATCTGTGTTCTTCTCCAGTACGCTGATCAAACCGCCAGGGCGAAGTCTTACGTTTCCCACCTGCAGTTCTCGGCGCTGTGTGTAGAGCGTCTGGCTGAATTTGCTTCGCTTCCAGCCAACGAGGATCTCAATGCCTTGATTGGAATCAGTGAACGCAAAGTCATATGGCTGGAAATCATCGCTACGAACGAGCTTCCGAGCTGCATCCTTGGCTAGAAACTCTAGGATACCGAACACATCGGGGTCATGTCTCTTGATGAGTTGGCCAACAGCACGCACCCGCTGCGGCAAGTAGTTGAAGCGCTCAACATTCCAGACCATAAAAGAGAATCCCATAGTCTTCTCCGTCGGTTAGAGATACTTGCACGATGGTTTGTGAGGCGGTCAAGCTGTCATTCATCGCATCCCGCCATCCGTGTCTACCTTCGGAGAGTATATCAGAAAAGCGAGGCTGGAGCAAGAGCTGAATGCAGCATCGTTTCAAATGTCTTACCCGTTTTCCCGCTGACTTTAACTACGAGTTGATGTCTTTACTAGCTCTTGGTAAATGGGTTTCTTCTGATCTGTTGGTCGCAGGTTCGATCCCTGCACAGTCTACCAGCCTTAAAATGACTTGGCTAAATAGTGCATTCACTCTCTGCCCTGCATTCGTGCTAACATAAAGAAACTATGGATAAATTGAGACATGGCGCAGAGAGACTGGGCATACAACTGGGGACAAGGGAACTTTCCCTTTTTCAAGTCTATTACGAGGAACTGATTGACTGGAACCAGAGGGTTAACCTGACCTCCATCACCGACTACGAACAGGTGCAGACAAATCATTTTCTGGATGCGCTGACGGTCACGCTCTCCTGGCAACCGAAATCCCCGCAAGTTAGAGTAATTGACGTAGGCACCGGCGCGGGTATTCCCGGCATCCCCTTGAAAATCGTTTTTCCGCAGATTCAACTCGTTTTGCTGGACGCCACCACTAAAAAAGCCGGGTTTCTGCGTCATATCGTGGGGAAACTGGGACTGAGTGATGTGGAGATTGTGGTCGGGCGCGCCGAAGAGGTCGCACACCAGAACCAGCACCGTGAGCAATTTAACATCGTGCTCTCAAGGGCAGTGGCGGAACTGGCGACACTCGCAGAACTGACCCTGCCGTTTTGTGCAATCGGGGGACTGGTGATTGCCCATAAAAAGGGCGATATTCAAGAGGAAGTACAACGTGCAGAAACAGCTACCATCACATTGGGAGGTAAACTCAAAGAAATAAGGCCGGTTGCACTACCCGAATTTATGGATAACCGCTCTCTGGTGGTGATTGAGAAAGTATCACCGACACCTGAGAAATACCCAAGAAGAGCAGGGATGCCGACGAAGAAACCGCTGTAAAAACTCTAAATCCTAATATCTAATCTCTAAATAAATTCCAATACACAATCATACAATCACCAAATTGTCATTCCAACCCAGTATCATTGTACGGGTTCACCCTGATCGGATTCACCATGAACGGGGTAAACTCCGGATGGAATCCAGAATGCGAAATAATTAGACTGGATTCCCGATCAGGTCGGGAATGACACACGGATGGTATATTTTCGTACGCTATCCCGATAGCAGCTATGACAATAAGTATGATTGATTATGATTCGGCTCCAAAATTCAAAACTATTTGACAGATAACTCGAATCAAGCATAGTATTGAATGTATACCAGCCGTTTAGGCGGCTAACAACTTTAGAAAAACATGACAACACAGACAACCACTACAACTCAGCCAAACCCGGTGAAAAACAACGATATCATCCTGCGCACCATCGGTCTGACCAAACATTTCGGTAAGCTGGAGGCGGTCAAGAATCTCAACCTGGAGCTTCGCCGTGGCGAGGTCTTCGGGTTCTTGGGACCGAACGGTGCTGGCAAAAGCACTACCGTTGGCATGATACTGGGTCTGGTGGCTCCAACGGCGGGTAGCATTGAGCTTTTTGGTAGAAAGCGCGATGGCAACAGTTGGCCACTACTGCGACGTGTCGGCGCAATCATCGAAGAGCCCGCTTTCTATCCTTACCTATCTGGTTGGGACAACCTCGAAGCGCTTGCCCGGGCTATCGGCGGCATTCCCAGAAGCAAAATAACCGAGGTGCTGGAACGGGTTAATCTTCTGGACCGCGCCCGGGACCGTTACGACCATTATTCGATGGGAATGAAGCAAAGGTTAGGGATTGCATCAACCCTACTCAGAGACCCTGAACTTATCATTCTGGATGAACCTACCAGCGGACTTGACCCCGCGGGCACTAAGGAAGTGCGCGACCTGATTCCGCAACTGGCGCATGAGAGCCGCGCGGTGTTTCTGTGCAGTCATCTGCTTCACGAAGTTGAATTGGTATGCGACCGAGTGGCAATAATCAAACAGGGTGTGATGATAGCCAACGCCCCTGTTCATGAGCTTGTAACACAGGGGCAACTGCTTCAAATTAAGGTGGACGATACTGCACAAGCATCTAACATTCTGAAAAGTCTGCCATGGATAAAATCGGTAAAAGTGGAAGACGGTTATCTTATTGTTGATGCTCCCAAAGACAGCGCTTCCCGGGTCAATAAAGCGCTTGCCGAGCACAATATTTTCGCCTCCGAGCTGACGAGCCGTAATGTCAGCCTGGAGAGCGTATTCCTGCAGTTAACAGGCGGTGAGAGCGGTGATTAGACTGATTGGCGCCGAACTTTTCAAATTGCGGAAGCGCCTGATGACCAGGGTGCTGTTGTATGTCCTTATCGGTATCCTTATCATCCTGTACCTGCTGTTGCTCGCCGTATCCAAGGTGGTGATACCGGAACACGGTCCGCGTGTTATGGGCGAGATACAAAATCTGCTTGGTTTGCCTATGGCTATCCCCTTCGCTCTGTCAATTCTGTCGTCTTTCGGCAGCGTATTATCAGTCATTCTCCTTGCCAGTTCTATGGGCAATGAATATAACTGGCGTACCATCCGGACCGTACTTATCTGCAGTGAAAGCAGATTCAAATTACTTGGCGCTAAATTGATATCCGCCGGGATTCTGGTTTTCTTCGGGTTGTTGATTGGCGTAATTGCCGGATTCATTATGAGTCTGCTTACCACAGCCATCGGTGGGTATGCATTTAATTTCGATTTCGTTACCGGTAGCTATCTATGGGACCAGTTCCTGCAATTCTGGCGTACTTATTTTGTCCTGATGCCATATGTTCTGCTTGGATTCCTCTTCTCCGTAGTCGGACGTTCTGCCATGCCGGGTATTTCGCTGGGTATTGGCATCTTCTTTCTGGAGTCCATTATTACCACGTTTATGGTTCTTGCAGGCGGCTGGATTGCACATGTACCGGACTATCTTCTCTATTTCAATGTCAGGGCAATTACCGCAATGGCGGGTCTGCCGGAAGAATTTGCCGCAGGCATGGCAGCAAGTGGCGTCAGTATTCGACTACCATCACCCGAACATGCTTTCATCACGCTTGCCATTTATAGCGTGGCTTTCGTGGTGCTGGCTTTCTACCTGTTCCGCAAGCGGGACGTGACCGTTTAAGGGCTATCGTTCACAATACATTATAAATCACTGAGTTCAACCTGAGTTGCGCCCGAACCACCGTGTTGAGAATCAGCCGTTCGATGAGCCCTGACTAACGGATGTTTGGATAGATAGCGTATGACTGCCTGTCGTAATATTCCGGAACCCTTGCCGTGTACAATCCACACCCGATAATAGCCCGCCCGGAAGGCAGTGTGCAGAAATGCATCAAGCTTTGGGATAGCTTCGTCAACGGTCAGCCGATGCAGGTCGAGTTCATCTTTTAATGGTTCTATCTGAGAACTACTCATAGTGCGATAATAAGTTACTTCTTGCCCTCTGCAATTCCCTTTGCCCAGTTAGCTGCTCGCTCCAGTTCTCCTACTTTAAGTGGCCCTTTGCTACCTGTGACGAAGAAACCTTCTGGAGGCACAACCAGATTACCGCCCTTGGCTTTGAGACTGCTCGCAATGCGCTTCGCGGCATAACCGAAAATCCTCACAAATTTCGTTGTCATCCTGGTGTCGAATGCGGCTACATTGATGCCCTTCAAGGAAACCTCGGGAAGTTTATTAAGGAAAGCTTGCATCGCCTTCGTTGCCATGCCGCCTTGGGTTGGGGAACCAACAATGAAAAGGTCAAGCGATTTTAATTCAGCAGGATTTGCTTCACTCACTGGGAGCACTTTAACCTCCCCAACAATCGCACTGCCGATAGCCTTGGCAATTTTTTCCGTGTTGCCATAGAGCGAGTCATAGACTATTAAAACTTTCATACTAAACACTTCCGATGTCCCCTGACATGTTCTTCTTTCAGTCACGCTACCTTTTCAGTATAGTGATTACTGAATTAGGACCGGCGCCCGAACTGTGAGTCAGCCCGATTTTAGCTCCTTCTACCTGCCTTGGACCAGCGGTTCCACGCAACTGCGTGATTATTTCTATTATCTGTCGTGCTCCGGTAGCGCCGAGGGGATGCCCACAACCGACCAGCCCGCCATCTGTATTTACAGGGAGTTTACCACCGATATCGAAGTACCCTTCTCTCAACAGACGTGGCGCTTCACCTCGTTTACAGAATCCTAACGCCTCAACGTCCGATAGGAAAGCAGGCGCCATGGCTTCATAGACCTGAATCAAGTCCATATCTTCAGGACCATAGCCGGCAATATCAAAGGCTTGTTTAACAGCTGACTTGTTCAGACCATCCTCCGCCCCAAAAATCCCGGTAGTATGAACAGCGGCAGCGACCTGTACCTTCTTGCGCTTTGAGATAGATGACTTCAATTTATCCTCGCTACAAAGGATAATAGCGGCGGCGCCATCTACCGAAGCGGCGGCATGTAATAAACGCACCGGTAGGGCTACCGGGCGAGAATTAAGGACATCTTCAATTGTGACGTTGCCACTTTGATACCATCTTGCGTAGGGATTCAGATTGGCATTCTTGCGCTCCAGTACAACCACTCTGGCAAGGTCCTCTTCGGTAGCACCATAGTCGTGCATATATCTGATGATGCCTTGGGCATAGTTGGCTGGCTGGATGTTCATGCCCATCACAAGTTCCATCGACCTGAAAGCAGTGCTGGCGAGCAGACCCCTGCCCATTTTCTCAAAACCAACGGCGATGACGATATCATAGAGTTCCGTGGCTATCATCTGGTAACCCAGTCGAAACGCTGCCGAGGAGCTGGAGCAAGCCTGTTCTATGTTGATAATTGGTATGCCGGTCAGTCCTATCTCGGAGATAACCTGATGGCCTTTCCCGGTGCCTGCATAAACGTTACCGCAGAATGCCGCCTGGATGTCTTTCCACTCCATCTCCGCGTCATCAAGGCAATTCAATATAGCTTGGCTCCCATAATCGTAGTATTCCTGGTCGTCATATCTCATGAAACGGACTATGCCAATCCCACCGATGTAGACCTTACGCAACGCCCGCAATTCCTTAATCGATTTCATTGCATTGAACCTCTCTCTTAACTATTTACTCACCGGCTTAAATTTATGAGCCATAACCTCGTTACCTTGCTCATCTTCGCCCAACTTCTCAATAACCAACTCCACAGGCATGTTCAGTTTTAAATCCTTGAAATCACAGCCGGTGAAGTGCGTGCGCACTCTAACTCCTTCTGGTAGCTTTATCACGCCATAGGCGTAAGGGACTTTCCCTATGTAGTACGCTGTCGGCGCCTGCATGATAATACTGAAGCTGTAGATTTTTCCTCTCCGGCTCAGTTTAACCTCATCCAGTCCCTTATGCTGGCAACGAATGCAAATTTGTTTTTCCCTTTTAGGAAAGTAAACCTGCCCACAGGCGGGGCATTTGCTGCCTATTAGGCTCGGTTTCTCGCGGGGTGACTTCGGTTCAGTCCATAATCCCTCTTTTACCGGAATCCTCTTTTTCACGCTGGTAGTCATCTGTACTCCTTAACCTGCTTTGTATTTAGGTTTACGTTTCTCGCTGAAGGCTTTCCTTCCTTCCTCGCTGTTTGCTCTAGCCAGAGGCGAGGACATCTCCTGAGTGGCAATGGCGATGTCGAGTTTCAGAGCGGAGGCAAGGTCTGTCTGCATACCCTCGTTGATACACCTTTTAGCTATTTTCAAACCATGCGGCGGAAATTCGAGGAGTGCTCTGGTAATTGCTTTTGCTTCGCTCATTAATGACGCTACGAGAACGACCCGGTTAACCAGTCCGATGCGATAAGCTTCATTGGCATTAATTTGTTGAGCTAGATAGAGCATTTCTTTAGCTCTGCCTGTTCCGACCAGACGAGGTAGTCTTTGCATTCCCCCTGCCCCGGGGACTACACCTAGTCTCAACTCAACCAATCCGAACTGAGCCGTCTCAGAGGCAATGCGTAAATCACAGCACAGTGACAGTTCCAGTCCGCCTCCGAGACAGTAACCACTAACAGCGGCAATGGATAATTTGTTAGAATCTTCAATCTTTTTGAATTGGTCTCGTGAGCTTGGTCGGGATACTCCAGGTGGCAATTGCTCCCTCACATCGGCACCAGCGCTGAAGCATTTTTCCCCACCCGTGATAATTACTACCCTGATACTGGTATCTCGCTCGATATCATCCCAGATTTCTTTCATCTCGGCTTGCATCCGGGTATTGATGCTATTGAGCTTATCAGGTCTATTCATGGTAACGATAGCGAGCTCCTCTTCTTTTTCATAGAGCATAGTTTCAAATGCCATAACAAAGCCCTCCCGAAATGCCGTTACGATATCATACTGAAGCCGCCACTGACGCTGAGGGTCTGTCCGGTAATGTGCTTGGACACATCAGAAGACAGGAAAATGCAGGCTCTTGCCAGGTCGATGGTTTCCCCCAGTCTATGCATCGGATATACTCTTAGCGTCGATTCCTCTCTCCTCTTAAATTCCTCCTCACTCATTCTTGTCTTTCTTGCTTCCGTGCCCCGGAGATTTCTTTCTGTCTGGGTGGCTCCAGCCGAGACTCCATTAATATTTATGTTATAGGGGCCAACCTCCTTGGCAACCGCTTTTTGAAAAGCAATGATGCCACCTTTCGCGGCGGAATATGCTGCCATATTGGGTTCCCCGACTCTTCCTGCATCGGAAATCATGTTCACAATTTTCCCGTACCTCCTCTTAATCATGTCCGGAAGTACTGCCCTGGTACAATTGAAAACTCCATAGAGACAAAGGTTCACCGTATAGTCCCAGTCCTCTTTGTCTGTTTCAGCAAACGGGCGAGGCATCTTGCCGGCTTCCCAATTTATACCTCTACCGGCGTTATTGATGAGGATATCTACCTTGCCGAACTCATCCATCACCTTTTTATACATGTCGTTGACTTCCGCCTGTTTATCTACGGAAGCCTTAATTGCTAAAGCTTTAACACCGAGCGCTCTAGCTTCCGCTGCCGTTTTATCTGCCCTTGCTATGTCTATGTCGTTGACCACCACGTTCGCACCTTCTCCAGCCAAGGTCAACACGGTCATTCTTCCGATTCCTTCACCTGAGCCAGTGACTATGGCTATCTTTCCTTTCAAATCCAGATTCATAGCCAGTACCTCCTTATTCAAATAAAGACTACTCAACTACGCCTGCTATTACCAAGTCGGCAATCGCCTTGTCAGATAGACCGAGAAGTCCCTTCAAAATATGCTCATTATGTTCGCCCAGCAAAGGGGCTCGTCGTAGTTCATAAGGCGATTTCGATAGTATGTAAGCCGGTCCCACTGAGAAATACTTCCCAACCTCCGGATGCTCAAGCTCCCAGTAGAAGTGGCGGTGCTTCAATTGGGGGTCAGACTGCCACAGGTCCTCGCCGGTCTGCAGGGCACCAGCCGCTATCCCCGCCGCCTGCATAATGGTCTGCACTTCTTTGGGCGAATAATTGATTGTCCATTCTTCAATCAGATGGTTCAGTTCATCCTCATTTTCCTGCCTGTTATGGAGTGTAGCAAACCTGATGTCGTTGGTCCATGCCGGATTCCCGATAACCTTACAAAAGCTTTGCCATTCCTCATCGGTGAATACGGCAATAGCACACCATTTTTCTTTGCCGTGACAGCGATAAGCGCCGTGAGGAGCCGCATAAGCATAGCGGTTACCCATTCTATTTGCCACTCGTTGGTTCAGAACATAGTCCAGAATAAGAGGCGATATGAATTGCACGGCATTTTCATACTGGGATAAGTCAATAAACATACCTTTGCCAGTACGACGGCGGTAATCGAGGGCGGACAGGATGCTTAATGTGGAAAAGAGAGCAGCAATATAATCTGTATGCACTCCAAAATCCAGCGGCTCTTGGTCGGGCCACCCCATAATGTGGCTGAATCCCGATAGTGCCGTTAGCTGTGGACCAAAACCGGGATGATTGGTGTACGGACCAGTCTGTCCCATCATGCATGAGCTGAGCATTATAATATCGGGCTTTATCTTCTTCAATTCCTCATAGCCCAGCCCCATCTTTTTCATTACCCCACCGGCGAAACTTTCGATGACAACATCGGACCGGGCGATAATCTGCCTGGCAATTTCTATCCCTCTGGGATTAGCCAGATTCAAAGCGATGCTTTGTTTACCACATCCGAACAGGTTAAAGGCGGCGGCGCGATTCTCCCCTCGGATATCATCCTTGTAGGGTGGAAGCGAGCGCTGTCCGTCAGGCCGGCTCCTTCCCTCTATTTTTATTACTTCCGCACCCCAGGTGGCGAGAGTTTTAGTGGCTGTCGGGTTAGCGACATACCAGGTGAAATCAGCTACTCTTATTCCGTCAAGTGGCTTTTTCTTCAGGTTTTCTATCAAGCTATTTGCAGTTTGTTTTGATGCCAATCCTTTCGCTCTGACGATGCCCCTCTCCTGTTCCAGAATTTCCCGATTGTGTTCTCCTATGAGAGGAGCGCGGCGTGTTATTCTGGGAGGGGCTTCGGTTGTCCTGCCAAAAGCGCCGGGGTATTTAATCTTGGTGCCCAGTTCAGGATGCTCCAGGTCAACCCAGTAATTCCTGGCAGCAAGCTGGACGTTGTTAACTATGTCAGAGGCAGTGCCTACCGGGAAAAGAATGAGGCGGCGCTTTACTGCTCCATCCAGAAGTTCGGCTTTAGTGTGCGTCATGAAGAATTTTGTGGTTGGCTCTGCCAGATGGTCAAATACTTCTTTAGTAACAGTGTTCTGGTCATATTTATTCCAGTTATAACTCTTGATAAAGTCATCGGCCATGCCTTTTTCGTCCATCCATTTGACAAGGGCTTTGCTTTGATTCACCCGGGCACCACCAGAGTAGGTCCACATAACATAACCGTCCATACAGGTCCATATCGACTTAATGCGGACGTCAGGTCGATAGTAAATAAAACCTCCTCCGCGCTGATGTATGGTTTTCTGGAGATACCATGTGATAACGGGACGATAGGAGATTGTAGCTACCGCCGCCTGAATTGAAACGTCAATGTGTTGTCCGCATCCAGTCATCTGCCGATACGAGAGAGCTATCAAGGCTCCGATGGCAGCTTCTGCGGCAGCCTGAAGGAAGGCTTGCGAATGGTGGCTTACTCGGACAGGAGGACGGTCAGTATCGCCCCACAAGTACATGTAGCCACCTATAGCCCAGGATACGATATCCGAAGTCTTATAGTCCTTGTATGGTCCCGTCTGTCCGAAGGGTGTAATAGAAACCATGATAATGCCGGGATTTGAGCCCTCCAGTGCTGGATATCCCAGTCCAAGTTTATCCATGTAGCCGGGAGGAAAAGACTCGATTACAAAATCAGCGCTCTTTACCAGCTTCTTAAAAGTCGTCTTGCCCTCGGCAGTCGCAATATCAAGGGCTATTCCTCTTTTGTTGGTATTGAAAGCCCACCAGAGGAGACTTTTCTCAGGGTCAGGCTCGTCGTGGTAGAAAGGGCCTATGTTTCGGGCGGGGTCACCACCTGGCTTCTCAATCTTTATGACGTCAGCGCCGAGGTCTCCCAGTAGCTTACCGCAGAAAAATCCTTTTTCATCGGTCAGGTCTAAAACTCGATAAGGGCTGAGCATACCTTCCAGTTTTTCCTTCACGACCATACTCTAATCTCTCTTTTCCTTGTATCGCATTACGGATTCTATCATACCACTATAAATAGTTTCCACACTGATAAACACAATGGCATAAATCTGGTATCTTGGTGATTTGTGAATGTGGCACAGCCTAACAACATCTGTTGAAAATCGCGGCTAAACGGACTTGATTAGTGTACCTGAAATGCGAAATTATTATACACACTGCCGCCCGAGACTATCGCGAAGACGCTCCAGAAGCCGGTGATATTCTTATATTAATTAAATTATGCGGCGACTTATGCCTTACCTTTGCTCGTTATTTGAGGCGTCATAATGGATGGTGTTACCGATACCAGCGATACCACCCCAGTGAAGACCACGTCGTACACGGACACTCAATCCCCAGGTCGTTGAGATGATGGTACCATCTGCCTGAAAGCGTGTGTAACCAGTTGTAACATGTGCCTTGTTACTTGACTGGTGAATCACACGGTCGTCATGACGCGTGAGTGAAAATGAATAGGCTCCAATACCATGTGGGGCGACTCTCCCCCTAAACTCCGAAAAATCATAAGAACCTGGCTGGACTTTCTCAATATTGTTTACTCTTATCCGACTCACAATCCCTTCATTACGGTATAAATGGTCGATAGCCTTCACGTTAGCAGTGATATTTGGATATAGAGTAACCGACTTACCTAGTAAGCCGCGGGTGCTATCAAGAAGCTGCGAATCGCTATAGCTCCAGCCTTCCATCCAGTCATGTTCATGTTTGGCGAACATATAGCGAGTTTCCGGGTACTGGACGCCAATCCATTCAGTGGGAGTGAAGATAGTCGAAGCGAGCTGTAAACCCCAGCGACCGCTATTATTGGTCACGACGTACAAGCCATCGCAGACCATAAGTTTCGTGCCGTTTGCGCCGTGACAGCTGTACGACATGGTCAAGCCCGCTCGCACAGGGTCGGAGGTGTGGGATTCAACACCCATAAACAGGTCGAATGCGCCTTTAGGTAGAGATTTTACATCCATCGACTTCGGAGGCTTTTTAATAAGGTCTTCCGCGCTATCGACTACAACTACATCAGTCCCCTCTATTGAAGCGTAAGGAAAGTGCATCTGTGCTGTCATCCCCTTGAGGTCACGCTTCTGGAGTGCCGCGAAGTAGCGAATCAGGGTCGTCATGCCCATAGAAATCGATTCCTCATACATCAGCGGGTAGCGGTGGTCGAAGATTGCTTTCGCCTTCAGTTTTTTAGCTTCTTTTGTGAGTTCTGCGTCCTTCATTGCTTCTCCTTTATGAAATATATTCAAGTAAATGAAACACGTTTGAATAGCGTACGGGCAATAAGTTTTTCCAGTATAAGACTGCCTGTAAGGGATGTCAAGCGAAAGAAACTGGTAGTTACAGGCGGCAGGTTTCTATAGCGTTTTCACACGGGCAGGAATGGCTAGTGGGAAGGGAAAACGAGTAATTAAGAATAAAATAGGTTCAGCTTTTGTATTTTCTCATAACGTAATGTCAGGAGCAGTTTCTATTTCCCCTCCCACATACTCGATTCCAGAAAAGTTGCCAGATTAACATTCTGATTGGTTATCTTGAGTTTGCGTCGGATTTTTTCCCGGTGGCGGTTTATGGTAGCTTCAGATACATTTCGTATCCCGGCGATTTCTTTGGTGCGCATTCCGTTTCGAATCATATTGCAGATGGCAATTTCGGTCGGTGTCATCGAATGGTAGGAAAGAGACAGCCGGCTGATGAAAGGAGAGGTAATTTCCTCCAGGTTATTTTGTAGCATCTCCAGATATTTTACCTGTGCCGCTGGTAGTTGCATTGCCAAGCTATGCAGAATAGGCATCAGTATTTTTTCGACATTCATTTTTATGTCCCGGTGGATTTCCTGTTTTTCCTGCTCAATTCGGGCAAGAATTACTCGCAGAGCGGTGTTGGACTCTTGAAGGGCTTGTCGTTCCAGAGTCAATTGTCGATTGGTCTCCTGCAATTCTAAATCTGATGATATCCGTGTAGCAATAGTTCCGATCTGCTCTGCCACTGCGTCCAGCAAAGCACGTTCCTCTTTCATGAATGGACCTTCGTCAGACGGCGGGCGTTCTTCAAGATAGAAAATGTCACATTCTCCTACCGGATCGTGATACATATAAATGCGTGACGACTGCCGCCAGTTAGTCACTTTGAATTTATCGCTGATGTAAGATTTTCCCTTATACAAGATCCGTGCACAGGTAATCTCCGGATATTGCCAGGAATAAGGTAAAAAATTTACAAGCTCATTGAGGAGGCTATCAAGAGAATACAGGTAGCGCTCAGCTAACTGGGAGATGCCGTAGAGACAATTCAGCTCTTTGATGCGCTCCCGTAAAGCTATCTCGACCTTCTCATGGTCAACTTCACTGGGGAAAGGAATACGCCACAACAGAGCGATATCTTTGGAGGGAAAGGGCAGTGGCTTTTTATCTGGTGGATAACTTTCCATCTAATTAGTCGAAAATTGCCTATTTATCATAGGCATTATATGTGCATATATTGCGTATTCACGTTAGTTATTCTATCTAGTAATCTAAAAATAGTCAAATAGATACATCTCCGTTCGAAGGAGGTTAACATGCCGCCCAAAACACTCGACCAAATCATGGAAGGACGCCGTAGTCAACCGAATCAACTAATTGAAGTGCTTCAGGATATTCAGAAAACCTATGGTTATATTTCCAAAGAGGACATGCAATCTGTGTCCCAGGAACTCGGTGTGCCGGTTATTGAAGTCTACCGGGTAGCCTCATTCTATAAGGCTTTTCGACTAAAGCCTTCCGGAAAGCATGTTCTTACCTTGTGTATGGGTACAGCCTGTTATGTACGGAGCGCCCGTCTTCTCCTCGACCAGGCTACAGGTCAGCTTGGGGTTAAACCCAGAGAGGTAACTCCAGGCGGTCTTTTCTCCATTGAGCACGTTAATTGCCTGGGTGCTTGCGCGTTGGGACCTATTGTCGAAGAAAATGGAACCTATCATCATCATATGACACCAGGGAAACTCCGTACCCTGATTGAAACCCTTCGCCGTCAAAAATTGGAGGATAAAGAAAATGTCCAGGCTTAATAGTGCCCGTGAACTGGAACACTTACGCGAGCACTTACGCGAGAAACGGAAAGACATAACTACCACGGTGATGGTTTGTGGAGGTACCGGTTGCCAAGCATCTCGATCACGCGTGCTTATTAACGCCGTCAAAGAAGAGTTGACACGACTTGGATTGGAAGAAAGGGTAAGACTGTGTGCGACCGGATGTCATGGTTTTTGTGAACAAGGCCCCGTCGTTGTTATTGAGCCTAGCAACGTATTTTATTGTCATGTCTCGCCAGATGACGCTTTCGAAATTGTCTACCAGACCATTATGAATGGAAAGTTAATTGACCGATTACTATATGTAGATCCCACATCCGGTAAGAAAGTCCGGACCCAGTCGGAAATCCCTTTTTATCGCGCACAAGACCGGCAGATACTATCCCAGAATCTCATGATTGATCCATGCTCGATTGAGGATTATATCGTGGCTGGTGGATATTCTGCCCTTGTCAAAGTACTGAATGGAGTAACTCCAGAGCAGATAATAAAAGAGATTAAGGCGGCGGGATTGCGGGGACGTGGTGGTGGCGGTTTTCCAACCGGACGTAAGTGGAGTGAGTGCTGGGAAGCTCCCGGGGACGAGAAGTACGTAATATGCAATGCAGACGAAGGCGACCCTGGAGCTTACATGGACCGTTGCGTACTCGAAGGTAATCCGCACTTGATTTTAGAAGGCATGATGATCGGTGCCAAGGCTGTCGGCGCTCGTAAAGGATATATTTATGTCCGGAATGAATACCCCCTCGCGGTGGAGCATTCGCGGATTGCAATTGAGCAAGCCCGCGAGCTCGGACTCCTCGGTGATAACATACTGGGCTCGTCTTTCTCTTTCGACATGGATATCGCCAGAGGTGGTGGGGCTTTTGTCTGCGGCGAATCAACGGCTCTTATGGCTTCCGTAGAAGGTAAAGTCGGTGAACCTCGCCCGAAGGACGTACACACAGTGGTAGATGGTCTTTATCACAAGCCAACTACCCTCAATAATGTCGAGACCTGGGCTAACGTTCCCGCCATAATTTTAAAAGGTTCATCATGGTTTGCTTCTAAGGGAAGTCAAGGAAGTAAGGGCACTAAAATCCTCGCACTCACCGGACGCATCAAGAACACCGGCTTAGTAGAAGTGGCAATGGGTATGCCTATAAATCAGGTAGTGTTCGATATCGGCGGTGGCGGGGTTAACGGTAAGCAGATAAAGGCCGTCCAGATCGGAGGGCCATCGGGTGGGTGTCTACCAGTGGAAAAGTTTGACCTTCCCGTTGATTTTGATGTTCTTGCCGAAGCTGGCTCCATGGTGGGTTCAGGCGGTATGGTTGTGATGGATGAGGAGTCTTGCATGGTGGATGTAGCTAAATATTTTCTGACCTTCCTACAAGATGAGTCGTGCGGTAAGTGCCTGCCCTGCCGGGTGGGGGTGGGCCGAATGCTTGAGATAATTGGAGAGATCACTGAAGGCCGTGGCAGACTGGAGCAACTCGATCTCCTGGAAGAGTTGGCTGAAACTGTTTCTCAGACTTCCTTGTGCGGGTTGGGGAAGACTGCACCGAATCCGGTACTCACCACCCTCCGCTATTTCCGCCCGGAGTACGAGGCGCACATAAAAGAAAAAAAGTGTCCGGCTGGTGTATGTAAAGCTCTGATAACCTATCAGATTGTCCCGGACAGGTGTAATGGTTGCGGAGTCTGTTTGCGAGCGTGCATCCACAAGGCTATCACTGGCAAGAAACAAAAGTCTCATGTTATCAATGCCCGACTCTGTCAGAAATGCGGCATCTGTCGCAGTGAGTGCAAGTTCGATGCAATTCAAGTCGTCTGAGAAAGTGAGGAAATATCAATATGCAACAATATGTCAACGTTAGCATAGACGGAGCTATTATTCACGCCGTCAAAGGGACCAGTGTGCTCGATACTGCTATCGAATACGGAATCTGTATTCCACATCTATGTCATGTCCCTCATCTGTCTGATATAGGCGCATGCCGTCTCTGCATCGTCGAACACTTGGTTGACGGACGTTCTAATGTCACTACGTCCTGTACCCTTAATGTGCAGGAGGGTATGATGATATTGACCAGTACGGACAAGATACGTAAATTTCGCCGCAATCTTGCGGAACTGCTGGTAGCCCAGGCTCCCAACTCCCGCGCCATTCAGGACATTGCCGTGCGCTGTGGAGTTAAGGAAGTACGATATCCATTTCGGAACGAAGACTGTGTTTTATGTGGTCGTTGCGTGCGGGTTTGCGCCGAGGTCTGGAAGGCTAACGCGAAAGGCTTTGTCGGACGAGGCAAAGAACGTCACGTGGACTATCCCTTTGGTATCCGCCCAGACTTCTGCAAGCAATGTGGAAGCTGCATCCAGCTTTGCCCTATGACCATCACTCCTTGTGACGGGCCCATGAAACCCGGTGAGGAGCGCCTTTGTGGAAATTGTGAATCGCAACTTATGTTAGCTGACCAGACACCGGGTAGCTGCATATGGTGTAAACTGGGCGAGAGCTTCGCCTGTGGACGTTATGCCTAGAAATCTATAGCGGATACTAGAGGCGTAATGGTAAAAGGTCGTGTAACGCAATCCAAAGATTATAACTGATTTTCCTTCCTCGTAATGTAAAATAGAAAACCGTTACATGAAAACCCTACCACATTTGGCAATTCCCGGTCCACATGAATGATGCGTATCTAATTTCACATTTGCCACTTCCCTCTCTATTTCCCTTGTCGTAGCGTGTTGCCAACCGTTCCTAACCGTAGTAGAATTAGCATATAATTCAGATTCAAAACAAGCCCCCGGACGGGGAGGAGTACTATGGAGACAGGTACCTGGAAAGTTAAAGTTGGGCTTGCCCAGATGCTCAAGGGCGGGGTCATTATGGATGTCGTCACGCCGGAACACGCCAAGATTGCCGAAGCGGCAGGCGCCTGCAGTGTGATGGCGCTGGAGAGAGTGCCGGCGGATATCCGCAAGGCGGGCGGCGTAGCACGTATGTCCGACCCCACCGTCATCGAGGCAATTATCAAGGCGGTTTCTATACCGGTCATGGCGAAATGCCGTATCGGGCACTTTGTGGAGGCTCAGGTTCTGGAAGCGCTCGGCGTGGACTATATCGATGAATCGGAAGTGCTGACACCGGCGGACGAAGCGCATCATGTCTGGAAGCACGATTTCAAGGTGCCTTTTGTCTGCGGTTGCCGCAATCTGGGGGAAGCCCTGCGACGGCTCGGAGAGGGCGCGGCGATGATACGCACCAAGGGTGAAGCGGGCACAGGTGATATCGTCGAGGCAGTGCGGCACATGCGCGCCGTTCAGGATGAAATCCGCAAGCTGACGAACATGCCGGAAGAAGAATTGATGGCGGAAGCTAAAGAACTGGGCGCGCCGTTTGAACTGGTTCAGGAAGTGCGCAAGTTAGGTAAACTGCCCGTGGTCAACTTCGCCGCGGGCGGTGTCGCGACTCCCGCTGATGCCGCACTGATGATGCAGTTGGGCGCCGATGGCGTCTTCGTCGGCTCTGGTGTTTTCAAGTCGAGCAACCCGGAAGCGCGTGCCAAAGCCATTGTCAAAGCTGTCACGCACTATAAAGACCCGAAGATAATCGCCGAGGTCTCTAAAAATCTCGGTGAAGCCATGCTCGGACAGAGCGTCAAACAGATTCCTCCCGAGGAACTCCTGGCAGGCAGAGGTTGGTAGCATGAAGATCGGTGTCCTTGCCCTGCAAGGCGCCTTCGCAGAACATATTGCGGTCTTGCGGAAACTGGGCGTGGAGGCGGTGGAAGTGCGTCTGCCGGAACAACTAGAGGGATTCGACGGGCTGATTATTCCCGGCGGCGAAAGCACCACCTTTACCATCTTGATGAAAGCCTACCAGTTCGCGGATGCTATTATTCGTCTGGCAAAAAATGACTTTCCAATTTTCGGCACATGCGCCGGTATGATTGTCCTGGCTAACGGCGTCACTAATGACGGTGGTGTGGAACCGGTGGGAGCTATGGCAATCAAGGTCAAACGCAACGCCTTCGGACGGCAGGTAGATAGCTTTGAAACCGAGCTTTCCATACCTGTACTCGGCAAAAAACCGTTTCCCGGCGTGTTTATCAGAGCGCCCCGAATTGAATCGGCGGGTAAGAATGTTGAAGTCCTGGCGAAACTAGACGACGGCACGATTGTCGCCGCGCGTCAGGGCAAGATACTCGTCACGTCTTTTCACCCAGAACTGACCGACGACACTCGATTGCACAAATATTTTCTGGATATTGTCTCGGGCAAACAGTGAGCTTGAGACAGGGAGGTAGTGTTGCAGAAAGTCATCACCGATGACCTGGAAGCGTTACTGGACATCTTACCACCTCAAATTCGACAGGCTCTCTACGGACAAAAAGATTTCCGTGAACTGCTGGAGGTCGTCCTCGACCTGGGGAGAACGCCGGAAGCCCGCTTTTTAGACCGGGAAATCATTCTTGCTCCCGCGGAAATCAACGAACAGGACATCGAATACATCACCTCACGCATCAGCGTATTTGGAGAGGACAACCGGGCGGGTATCGAGCGCACCTTGCACCGCATCTCCGCTATCCGCAACCGCAAGGGGCGCATTGTCGGGCTAACCTGCCGGGTGGGCAGAGCCGTCTACGGCACCATCAAGATTATCGAAGACCTGGTCCAGACCGGACAGAGCATCCTTTTACTGGGAAGGCCGGGCGTGGGTAAGACCACGATGTTGCGCGAGGTCGCCCGCGTTCTCGCCGATGATTTCGGCAAGCGGGTCATTATTGTCGATACCTCGAACGAAATTGCCGGCGATGGCGATATTCCCCACCCCGCCATCGGCTCCGCCCGCCGTATGCAGGTGCCCACACCAAACATGCAACACGCCGTGATGATTGAAGCGGTAGAGAATCACATGCCTGAAGTCATTGTCATCGATGAAATCGGCACCAGTCTGGAAGCACAGGCAGCGCGGACCATCGCCGAGCGCGGTGTGCAGTTGGTAGCGACCGCCCACGGTAATACGCTGGAAAACCTGATGATGAACCCCACCCTCGCCGACCTTATCGGTGGAATACAGTCGGTGACGCTGGGTGATGAAGAAGCCAAACGGCGCGGCACCCAGAAATCCATTCTGGAACGGATGTCTTCGCCGACTTTCGATATTCTGGTCGAGATTCAGGAGCGGGACAAGGTTGCTATTCACCGTGATGTGGCATCCGCCGTGGATGACATTCTGCGCGGCGACCCGCAGGCTCTGGAAATCCGCCGGCTTGATGAGAAATCCAGCGAAGTAGTTGTGGAACATATCAAACCTACCACCGATGTCCGCAAACCGGCACGCAATAACAAGCCGGAAAACCGGGATATACAGGCGCCACGGCTATACCTCTACGGCGTGAACCGGGGACGTCTGGAACAGGTGGCAAGCGATATGCAACTGCACCTGCACATCGTCCCGGGCATTGAAGACGCCAGCCTGCTGGTGACATCCAAAAAATACTACCGACAGAAACCGCAGAGAATCAAAGACGCGGAAAACAGAAACCTGCCAATTTACGTCTTACGCGGTAATACGCCGGCGCAGGTGCGCCAGTTGCTAAGCTCTTTATACCCGGTGGAAGTCACCGAAAGGGATAACTCATTCAAGAGCGCGCTGGACGAGGCAAAGGAAGCGGTGGAGGCAGTCAAGAACGGGCAGGAAAGCGTTGAATTAAGCCCGCAGAGCGCCTATATCCGCCGCCTCCAGCATCTGGTGGCAGAGAGAAATGGGCTGTTTTCCCAGAGCACCGGCAAAGACCCGAACCGACGGGTGAGGATTTTTAGAACTTAGTATCCTGAAGAGGGAAATGTCCTGGGAACAGGTTAAAGAAATCCGCACAAGGCTCTCCCGCGAAACCGGTACCATCATTAAGGACTGGGGCGGGAAGCTCCCTGTCGCCCTCATTTACCCGAACTCATATTACATCGGCATGTCCAACCTGGGAATTCAAGCAATCTACCGCTTCATCAACGAACGCCCAGATGCCGTCTGTGAGCGTGTTTTCCGGGAACCATCTGATGAAGAAGCTCTTTCGACTTCGCTCGGGACAAGCCTCGCGATGGAATCCCAGCGTCCCCTCACCGACTTCGCTGTGCTCGCCTTCTCCATAAGCTACGAGCTTGACTACTTCAATGTCGTGCGGATTATGAAAGCCAGCGGCATACCAATCTACGCTAAAGACCGTGACGAAACACACCCGCTGGTCATTGCCGGTGGACCGTGCATTACCGCCAACCCCTTGCCCCTCTCCCCATTCTTCGACTGTTTGTGCATCGGGGAAGCGGAAGCTATATTACCTGCAATGCTTCCCGTGGTGATAGAAGGCAGCAGCGAAAACAGGCAGGAGTTACTGAAAGCGCTATCAGAGATACCCGGTGTCTATGTGCCGCGATATAAGCAAGAGACTATCGCACGACAGTGGCTGGCAGACCTCGACAGTTTTCCGGTACACTCAACTGTTTTAACTCGCGACACGGAACTCGGCGATATGTACCTGATTGAAGTCCAACGGGGCTGCAAATGGGGATGTCGCTTCTGTCTGGTGAGTTGCACTTACAAACCCCTACGATTCCATTCGTTAGAAAGCTTGGTTGAGCAGGCGAAAGCCGGACTGAAATTGCGAAGGCGATTGGGATTAATGGGTCCCACAGTCACCGACCACCCGCAGATAGAAGAGTTAGTCGCGAGATTGCATAAAATGGGCGCAGAGATTTCGGTCAGTTCGCTCCGAATCAAACCATTACCGCTGGCGATACTCGGTGAGGTCATCAAAGGCGGGATGAATACTGTTGCACTGGCGCCGGAGGCAGGCTCACAGAGGCTCCGCACCTATATCCACAAGGGCATCAATGAAGATGACATCCTGAAGACGGTGGAAAGGGTCGCCGGGCAGGGCGTGAAACAACTCAAGCTTTACTTTATGATTGGCTTGCCCACAGAGACGGATGAGGACATTAACGAGATGGCGCGAATGGTGATAAAATGCAAGGAAATACTGGACAAACATCTGATAGGCAGTCGCATCACGCTTACCATTGCGCCATTCGTCCCAAAAGCAGGCACGCCTTTCCAGCGGCAGGGCATGGAATCAATGACGGTATTGAAACGCCGGCTCTCTCATCTCAAGAACCTGTTACCGGAGAAGGGCATCAGCGTGAAAAATGAAAGCCTCGAATGGAGCGAGGTACAGGTAGTGCTATCACGCGGTGACGCAAAGTTAGCGGAGGCACTGGCACGAATGGACAAGGTATCGCTGGCGGAATGGTCACGGGTGATGAAAGAAGCTAGTCTTGATACTGACTGCTATGCGCATACAAAGTGGGATGAGAAGCAAAAATTGCCGTGGGGGATGATTGAAACTTAGATTAGATATTAGGCATTGGACATTAGATATTTTAAGGAGGTTACAATGGGTTATTTTAGAATCATGGCAGCAATCCCCGGCTTTTTCCTGAGCGCTTTCATCCTGATGTTGCTCTGGAATGCTAATATTGAAAAATTTATCCCGGGGACACCCGATATCAGCTACGTAAAATCAATGCTCGCCACCATTACATTGTGGTTAGCAGTCGCGCCTCTAGCAGCAGTGGGGAAGAAGTGGTGGTAGGTTTCCTTTTGTCATCCTGAGCCCGTCGAAGGGTTCCCTTACATATCACAGAGAGATTCTTCGCTACGCTCAGAATGACAGGTTAGATGTCTTTTGCGTACTTGACTGCATTCTGGAAGACGGGAAAACCATCGCCGTGTTTCTTTGCTCTCAGCCGTGTCCACTGCGGGTGCTGGGTGCCGAGGATGTGGCGTTCGGGGTGTGGCATCAGGGCAAACACCCGACCTGAGTCATCGCAGATACCAGCGATATTATTAATAGAACCGTTTGGATTGCAGGGATATCCGGCGGTACGGTCGCCTTTTTCATCCGTATAATAAACTGCGATATTTTTCTCAGTAATAGCGGTCAGGTCGCCCATCACCTTGCCTTCACCATGAGCCACGGGGATATACATCTGTTCCATACCTTTTGTAAAGATGCAGGGACTCTTCCGGTTGACACCCAGATAAACCCAGCGGCACTCAAATTTGCCGGAATCATTGTTGGTGAGCGTCAGCGGCGGCGCCTGGCCTTTCTTGAGTCGGGGCAGGATACCTGCCTTCATCAATACCTGAAAACCATTGCAGATACCCAAAATCAGCCTGCCGTCATCAACGAAACGCGTGACTTCTTTCCCCAGCTTCACTTTCAATTCGTTCGCCAGCACCTTACCCGCGGCGACATCATCACCATAGGTAAAACCGCCGGGAATGACCAGAACCTGGAAATCGAAGAGATTGTATTCTTTGCGGATAAGCTGGTTGATATGGAGTGTCGTGACTTCAGCTCCAGCCTGCTCAAAGGCAAACACCGTTTCGCCGTCACAGTTTGTGCCGGGTCCGCGCAGTACCAGAGCCCTGACCTTGCCTTTTGTCATCTTACCAGCGCAGTGGCTTTTGCCATGCCTCCTTTAAGTCTGCTACCTTCTCGCTCAAGACCTTGCTATCATCTAGTCCGATGACTTCAAACCGATTAGATTTCTTCACTTTCCCAACCTCTGCAAAGACGGCGCCCTTCATCACTTTTTCGAATGCCGTTTTATTCTCCGGAGCAATTTCCACGATGAACCGGCTGTTCGATTCTGAGAAAAGAATGTAATCATCGCGGGTAATCTTTTCCGCGAGTGGAATCGCTTTTACTTCAATCTTCGCGCCTAAACCGCCGGCAAACGCCATCTCAGCCACGGCGACACCGATCCCGCCCTCACTGCAATCGTGGCATGCCTTGACCAGTCCTTTTGTAGTCGCCCTACTCAATTTCTCCATTGCCGCTTTTGCTTTCACCGGTTCAACTGTCGGGACACGATTCCCGGTGTAGCCACGCGTCAGGTAATATGCCGAACCACCCAATTCATTCTTTGTTTCCCCGACCACGTATATGCTATCGCCAGCTCGTTTGAAATCCATAGAAACTGCACGTTTTACGTTGTCCATAACTCCGAGCCCGGAGACAAGTAATGTATGCGGAATCGAAATCAGTTTGCCTTCGTATTCAAATTCATTATATAGACTGTCTTTACCGGAAACAAAAGGTGTGCCGTAGACGGTTGCCATATCGTAACAGGCTTGTGCTGCCCTGATCAGCGCGCCGAGCATTTCCGGACGGCGGGTATCGCCCCAGCAGAAATTATCGAGCAAAGCTACCTCTTTCAAATCTCCCCCTACCGCGATAATTTGTCTTAACGCCTCGTCGATTGCGCTTGCCGCCATCCAGTAGGCCTCGATTTTACCATACTCATGATTTATACCATTGGAGATAATCGCGCCTTTATTCGAAGCCAGCACCGGACGGATGATTGCTGCATCACCGGGACCATCATTGCAGACACCGACCAGCGGTTTCAGAACACTCCCACCCTGCACTTCATGGTCGTACTGACGGATAACCCATTCCTTACTACATACATTCCAGGTGGCGAGAATATCTTTCAATGACTTGCCGAGGTCAGCGGGTTGTTTAAATCGTGGCTCGTTGTGGCGAGATGGTTTCCAGACAGCTTTCATCTGCCATTGAGGTCGTCCATCATGGAGAAAACCCATGGTCAAATCGCCAACCTGCTTACCCTGGTAGAGCAAGCGAAGGTGTTTATCTTTTGTGAACTCGCCGATAACCGCCGCCTCGACATCTTCTGAGGCAAAGAGCTTCAGGATTTCATCGATATGTTCCGGCGGAACGGCGATAAGCATGCGTTCCTGTGATTCCGAAATCCAGATTTCTGTATAGGAAAGCCCCGCATATTTAAGAGGTACTTTTTCCAAATTCACACGCACACCGGTATCCGCACCCACTTCACCCACCGCCGATGACAGACCACCACCGCCGACGTCGTGGATGCGGCGGTACAGACCACGGTCGCGCGCCTGAAGTAGAACATCAATCATTTTTTTCTCAACAATCGCATTGCCTATCTGCACCGAAGTAAAGGAGTGTTCACCGGAGGCATCGGTCAATTGCTCCGAGGCGAAGGTAACTCCGTGGATGCCATCGCGTCCGGTCTTACCACCAACAACGACCACTAAATCACCAGGTTTTTGCAGACCTCTTTGCGATTTTTCCTTGGGCATGATACCCAGCGTACCACAGAAGACAAGCGGATTAGCCAGATAGTTTTTATCAAACAGAATAGCGCCATTAAGAGTTGGGATACCGAGCCGGTTACCATAGTCCGCCACACCGGCGCGTACTCCCTTAAATATTCGGCGTGGATGAAGCACACCTGGTGGTAATTTTTCGTGTGGGAAATCGGGCGGGGCAAAGCAGAAGACATCTGTATTGGCAATGGGTTTAGAGCCCAGCCCGGTTCCGAGTGGGTCGCGCACCACACCGCCGATTCCTGTCGCGGCACCACCATAGGGTTCTACCGCCGAAGGATGATTATGCGTCTCCACCTTAAAACATAGCGCCCATTCATCATCGAACTCGATGACACCAGCATTATCCATAAAGACAGAGAGACACCAGGGCTTATTCAACTCCTGTGTAGCTCGGGCGACTGTGCTTTTCAAAAGGTTATCTATAATCTGGCTATCGTAGGTGATTTTTGCTTTGAAGGTCTTGTGGACGCAGTGTTCCGACCATGTTTGCGCCAGTGTTTCCAGTTCCACATCGGTGGGATTCCTGCCCTGTTCGCGGTAATATTCAAAGATTGCTTTAAATTCAAGTTCATTGAAGCCGAATTGTTTCCTGAGTTCGGCGAGCTTTGCTTTACCGGCTTTGAGCAATTCAATGCGATTCAGCTTGAAATGATAGCGCGGATTTTCCGCGAACTTATAACGCCCCGAGGGAATGGTATGCTGGATAATGGGATTGACGAGGAGCTTGCCAGAAATCTCAGCCATCTGCTTTTCGGTCAATCTGCCCTGAATCACATATCGCTTTGCCGTCTTGATGGCTTTTACATCCGTGATGCCGAGGTCACGGATTGCCTTCATGGCACTCTCTTCTACGGGGTCGACGACGCCAGCATTATAAGCGACTTCTATGTCATGAATATTGGCTTTCTTTTTGTTCCCGATGGAGGCAGAGTTGTAAGAGTAGTCCTGAGTCACCGGGTCAGCAAGAAGCTCACGACAGATACTCTCCAGT
>DASWLM010000011.1:0-35944 GCA_036396095.1 Dehalococcoidales bacterium
AATATGCGGGATGGAACTGACAAATCTTTCGCACTGTGTATACCAATGTGATTATCATATTGTGTTGGTCACAAGATACCGACGAAAGGTAATAAATGAAGGAATTTTTGCATATATCGAGAAGAAGTTGGCGGAAATAAGAGAGCACTACCCACTAATACGAATAAAGGTAGTAAATCACGATAAAGACCACATACATATGCTGGTATCGATTCCGCCAACGATGGCAGTAGGAAAAGCAGTGGGGATAATAAAACAGAACATGTCACGGCAGATGAAGCAAAAATTCCCGTTCTTAACGCAAATATATTGGGGTACAGATGGGGTATGGTCGGACGGATACTTCGTCTCGACAGTGGGTATAGATGAGAATGTAATCCAAGCCTACATTGAGAATCAAGGCAAGAAAGATGCAGGGCAAACGAAGTTTGAGATAAGTTAATACCCCGACCGTAAGGTCGTGGGAAGTTTATTGTCTTAGTACATGGAATCAAACCAGTCAGCGGACATCTAACGATTATTCCCATTTTACACCTCCTTTTTCCTCACTTCCCTATTCTCTCCGCCATCTTCCTCCCCAAGTCTCTTGCTTTATCTATAAGTTCATGGTTGTTCTTCACATCTCCCAACCCGCTGGCATATCCCGTGACTTCCAGCCAGTTCTCCGGGGTGTTACCGCCCTGCACCCGGAAACAGCGTCTTAAGGCGCGGATGGTTATATCATCACCGGAACCGCCGGCAACCACAATCAGTCCCATGCACCTTGATTTCAGCCGGATACCGTGTGTGTACGAAAAATAGTTACGGTCGATAAACGTCTTCATCTGCGCCGTCATATTGTAGTAATAGACGGGTGTGGCTAAAATCGTGCCGTCGGCGGTGCGGAATTTATCCAGAATCATGGGAATATCGTCTTCAATCTTACACTTCTCATAGGTGGAACAACGGTCATGCCCGCGGCATCCCTCTATTTTGTGCTGGCAGAGCATTATTTTCTCGACTTCACAACCTAGCGCCGCCGCTCCCTCCAACGCCGCATCTACCAGGATGCTGGTATTTCCCTTCGGTCTCGGACTACCCACAATCGCAACTATTTTCACAGTTCCTCCATTAAAGCATTCAGCCTTTAGCATTCAGCGATTAATATTATGGCTGATAACTGACAGCTTTTTATTCTACTTCCCTAGATACTGTAATGCTAGCTTGATGCGGTCTTCCATGCTAAGCTTTTTGCCACTCGGTATAATGGCAATAGCGCGCGCGGCTTCGGCGACGGAATAACCGAGAGATGTCAGGGCGGAGAGGACATCGGTGTTTTCCTGTGCCACCCGTCCGGCGGGAGTGACTGTAACAAACGCGCCTACCTTGTCTTTCAGTTCCAGGATGATGCGGTCCGCTGTCTTTCTGCCGATGCCGGGAATCGAGGTCAGCATCTCGGTGCTCGCGGAGGCAATCGCTAAAGTAATCTGGTCGGTGCCCATCGCGGAGAGCATCGCCAGAGCAGTCCTGGGTCCAAGTCCTGAAACCGTCAGGAGTATATCGAACAACCGCAGGTCTTCCGGCGCGGCAAAACCGTAGAGAGTCATTTCATCTTCCCTGACATGCAAGTGGGTGAACAACTTGATTTCCCTGCCAATGACACCACCCTCGCTCAGGACAGAGGTCGGCACGCTCACCTTAAAACCAACCCCATTGACATTTACCACCATCCGGTCGTTCCCGATGGCATCCACAATTCCCTGAAGACTGGCAATCATGTGGTTCTCCTTTTCCTTTTCGGCGATTGCTCGCCCAGCAGACCATCGACATGGACTTCACTCAAGTGACAGAGGGCGACGGCAAGGGCATCGGCGGCATCGCTGGGCTGGGGAATTTCAGAAAGTCCCAATTGCATTTTGACCATCTGCTGGATTTGCTCTTTGGAACTGGCGCCATAGCTGGCAACCCTTTGCTTCACCTGCGCCGGTGAATATTCGAAAGTGGGAATACCCTTGTTAGCGGCAGCCAGCAGAGCCACCGCCTGTGCCCTCCCGATGGCTAATGCCGAACTGACATTCTGAGAAACAAAGGGTGTTTCCACCGCGACGGCATCGGGCTTGATACGAGCAACCAGCTTTTCCAGTCCTTTGTACAGGATGCTCAGGCGTTCCGCCGGCTTTAGTTTCGCCGGAGCCGTCAGCACGCCGCAGACGACCATTTTTTCTTGACCATCGTTGCTATCCACCACCCCATAACCCACCACGACTGTTCCCGGGTCTATACCTAGAACTCTCATAAAGTGACTCTATTATAAGACAAGGTGCTAATAAAAGACAGGGGATTTTAAAATGTCATGGCGAGGAGCGAAGCGACGTGGTAATCTCTGGGCTGGGATTGCTGGATTCCATATCAAGTCTTGTCCTGAGCTTGCCGAAGGAACGAAATGGAACACAAAATAGTGGGTAAAGGGGATGGGATTAGGATTTAGATATTAGTATTTAGAATTTCCTCGTATCTATTTAGCTTCTGCGTAGGCTGTCAACACCGCATCTGAGAAATTGACATTTGTAGCAACATTGCGGACATCATCCAGTTCTTCCAGGTTGTCAATCATCTTTAGAGTCTGTATGGCCGCTTTCTCATCGAGATCGAGCGTCTGCTTGGCAACCATCGCCACTTCGGCGGATTCGATGGGAATATCATTCCTTTCGAGTACCTTTCGGACCTCTTCCAGCTTTTGCGGCGCGGTATAAATGGTTACAAAGTCTTTTTCGACAGTAACATCGTCAGCACCGGCATCGATGGCTAACAGTCCCAGTTCGTCGGCATCTCTACCCCCGGACTTGACGGAAATAATACCCTTGTTATCAAAAAGCCAGGCAACACAACCGCTCTCACCCAGACTGCCGCCACCGCGGGTGAAAACATTGCGCACACCCTGCACCGCGCGATTACGGTTATCACTCAACGCCTGCACCAAGATTGCCGCACCACTCGGTCCGTAGCCTTCAAGCACCATTTCCTGCAACTGCATACCATCGGCAGTGCCGGCGCCTTTGTCAATTGCACGGCTGATATTGTCATATGGCATACTGCTGTCTTTGGCACGCTGGATGGCGAGACGCAGGGCATAGTTAGCATCCGGACTGGGACCACCCTTCCTCACCGCCACAATGATTTCACGGGTTAGCTTGGTAAAAAGATTGCCGCGCTTAGCGTCAGTCGCTGCTTTCTGGTGCTTGATAGAAGACCATTTTGAATGACCGGACATAGTATGCCCTCCTTAACCCGGCCAGATGCTTTCATGGATTGATTGTATCATTCACCCGCCTTAAGGTCAAAAGACAAATCTATAAAACCCCATCAATTCTGGAGACCAAACTACGTTCCGGCACAGCGCCGACAATCGTATCCATCGCCTTACCGTTTTTAAACAGCATAAGGGATGGAATCGACATCACCTGGTATTTAGCAGGAGTCCGGGGATTTTCGTCAATATTTATTTTATAAAACTTCAGCTGACCATCATACTTGTGAGAGAGCTTTTCCACGATTGGTGCTACTACCTTGCAAGGCACACACCAGGGCGCCCAGAAATCGAGAAGGACCGGCACGCGGGACTTGATAACCTTCTGCTCAAAATCTTTATCGGAAATATCAATAACCATTAAATCTTCCTTTCAGTGGCAGAATTGCACCATTTATCGTAATGCCCACAGGGTAAGGTGTCAATACCTGAAACATCAAATTTTTGACAACCGATGTCATGCTGAAAGACATCCCCCCCGATTCCTATGATAAGATACGCGGTTTTCTGACAACATACGCATCCGAAAAATATGAATACGCCCAAATAGGTATAGATTTCCCCTCCGTTTTGCTTGACTTTAATAGGCAGTTCAGGTATACTTCACGTTTGGAATCGGCGGGTTCAGACTTCGGCACCACCAATATTCTCAGCTAGGAGTTCCAACCCCCCAGACGGATAGCATAACGATACTCGATGAAGATTGCGATTAGCGGTAAGGGCGGTGTGGGGAAGACTTTACTGGCTTCTCTCCTTTCTAAAGCTTTTGCCGAAGCAGGTTACTCCGTCCTAGCTATTGACGCTGACCCCGATGCGAATCTCGCCGCCAATCTTGGATTCCCCCACCCCGATAAAATCACTCCTATATCAGAACTGAGCGATATTATCGAGGAAAGAGTCGGTGCCAAACCCGGACAATCCGGTTCCTTCTTCAAACTTAATCCAAAAGTTGATGACCTGCCTGAGAAATACTCTGCGAAATTGGATGGCATCCGCCTGATGGTAATGGGTCGCATCAAGCGCGGCGGCACTGGTTGCTACTGTCCGGAAGGCGCACTCCTGCAAGCGCTTCTCTCCCACCTTCTCCTCCAGCGGAAAGATGTCGTCATCCTTGACATGGAAGCCGGCATTGAGCACTTGACCCGCGGTACTGCACTGGGTGTAGACAAACTGATTGTCGTGGTAGAGCCGGGGCGTCGGAGCATCGAGACCGCCCAGAGAATCTTTGAGCTGGCGAAAGACCTGCATATTAAGAACATGGCAGTGGTAGGCAATAAAATCCAGACGGCGGAACAGAAGCAGTTTATCCGTGATAGTTTATCGGGTACCGAATTTCTCGGGTTCATCCCCTATGATGAAGCCATCATCGATGCCGACCTCGCCAGTCGTTCTATCACCGATTCCAGCCTACCTGCCGTTTCAGAGGTAAAGAAAATATTCGCAGCTTTGATTGCTGACAGTAAGAAAACGGTTACAGCAAAAAAATAAGTAGGGATTTTCTGGCAAAAAGCCTGAAATAATGAGGAGGTTTTTAGTGGCTTACGATGTATCAAAAATGGCAGACTGGCAGATTGCCGATGCCGCCGAAGAACACATGCCAACCCCGGATGAGTGGAGAGAAAAACTTAAACTGCAAAAGGATGAAATCATTCCTTTCGGCAAAACTCCCAAACTGGATTTCCTCAAAATCATTGACCGCCTCAAGAACAAGCCGGATGGTAAGTATATCGAGGTGACCGCCGTCACTCCCACTCCCCTCGGTGAAGGCAAGACAACGACGACAATGGGTCTCATCGAAGGCTTGGGCAAGCAGGGGGAGAACGTCGGTGGTTGCATCCGTCAACCATCCGGTGGTCCCACAATGAACGTCAAGGGAACAGCCGCCGGTGGTGGTAATGCCCTACTCATTCCTCACACCGAATTTTCTATGGGTCTTACCGGTGACATTAACGATATTATGAATGCCCATAACCTGGCGATGGTAGCACTTACTGCCAGAATGCAACACGAACGCAATTATAGCGACACTCAACTGGCAAGGTTGAGCAAAATGCGCCGTTTAGATGTTGACCCCCTGCGCGTAGAGATGGGCTGGATTATAGACTACTGCGCCCAGAGCCTGCGCAATATCATCATCGGTCTTGGCGGTCAACGCACGGACGGTTTCATGATGCAGTCCAAATTCGGTATCGCTGTCAGCTCCGAATTGATGGCAATGCTTTCTATTGTTAGAGACTTGGCAGATTTACGGGAAAGAATGGCTCAAATCACCGTAGCTTATGATAAGAAAGGCAATCCGGTCACCACCGGAGACCTGGAAGTTGCCGGCGCCATGACTGCCTGGATGCGCAACACCATTAACCCCACCCTCTGCTGTACCGCCGAATATCAGCCATGCATGGTACATGCAGGTCCCTTTGCGAATATTGCTATCGGGCAGTCATCCGTCATCGCCGACCGACTTGGCTTGAAGATGTTCGACTATCATGTCACCGAGAGCGGTTTTGCATCTGACATCGGTTTCGAGAAGTTCTGGAATGTCAAGAGCCGTTTCAGTGGTCTTAAACCAAACGTGTCGGTACTGGTTGCCACCGTTCGCTCTCTGAAAATGCACGGCGGTGGACCCAGGGTAACACCCGGAGTGGCGCTACCTGACGCCTATAAGAAACCAGCTCCGGAACTGGTCGAAAAAGGCTGCGCTAATCTGGTGCATCACATCGGCATCATCCGTGCGGCTGGCATAAATCCAGTCGTTTGTGTAAACATGTTCCCCACCGACACCAAGGAAGAAATCGCCATTGTTCGCAAAGCCGCCGAAGCTGCTGGCGCTCGCTGTGCCCAGTCGTCACACTACAGCAATGGCGGAGCCGGTGCCGGAGAGCTAGCTGACGCAGTCAAAGATGCCTGCAAAGAGAAGAACGATTTCAAATTCCTCTACCCCAATGAAATGAAACTGAGAGATAGAGTCGCTAAAATTGCCAAGGTAGTCTACGGAGCTGACGGCGTTTCCTGGTCAGCTGAAGCGGAAGAAAAAGCCAAGGACTTTGAGGCTGACACGAAATATGACCAGTTCGGCACCATGATGGTGAAAACTCACCTCTCTCTCAGCCATGACCCAAACCGAAAGGGCGTACCCAAGGGTTGGATACTACCCATTCGTGATGTACTAATTTATTCCGGAGCCAAATTCCTCTGTCCGATGGCAGGAACTATCAGCCTGATGCCCGCAACCGGTTCAGACCCGGCTTTCAGAAAAGTTGACGTCGATGTGAAGACCGGAAAGGTCAAAGGACTTCATGAGGTAGATTAGGAGTAAAAATAAACCAGAGCTTTTATTGAGCCAAAAATTGACATCATATATTCTAGTGTAATCCCAGGAGAATGGGTTGAGTTTCAAAATAGCGGTAGCCGGCAAGGGGGGTTGCGGTAAAACCTCCCTTGCCGCCCTAGTCATCAGATATCTGAAGAATCACGGCAAGGTGCCAATTCTGGCGGTTGACGCCGATGCGAATGCCAATCTCGGAGAGAGTTTGGGGCTGAAGGTCGGACAGACCATCGGCACCATATTGGATTCGTTCCAGCACGAGAAAATCAGCATTCCGCAGGGGATGACCAAGGAAGCCTACCTCGAGTACAAACTGAATGAAACCATCGTTGAGAGTAGCGGCATTGACCTGGTGACGATGGGACGTGGTCAGGGACCTGAGTGCTATTGCTATCCCAACCTGGTACTTAAAAATTTCATTGAAAAATTAGCCAGTAGTTATTCCAGTGTCGTGATGGATAATGAGGCAGGGATGGAGCATCTAAGCCGGAAAACCACTGAGGATATGGACGCTCTCTTGCTCATCTCCAATCACTCGGTAAAAGGCGTTAGAGCTGTTGCCAGAATCAAAGAACTGGTGGACGACCTGAAACTTTCTTTCCGACAGCAACTGGTGGTTATCAACCTCGTCCCCGGCAAACTAGACCCTCTGATTACCCATGAAATGGAACAGCTAGGACTCAAGGCAGATGTAATTATTCCTGAAGACGAGGAGCTTTACCAGTTTGACCTGGAACAAAAGACCCTGCTCGACTTACCCGATTCATCACTGGCAGTGCTTGCGGTTGACAAACTGATGGATAAGGTCTTAGAAAAGGAATAGAATCACAGAGGATTAACAAGGCAAGGTTTACCATTGCAAAAAGGAGGGTAGAAATGCCAGCAGAGATAATTGACGGGAGAAAAATCGCCGCTGAAATTCAAGGAGAACTTAAGCAACGGATAAGTCGCTTACGAGAGAAAGGGATAACCCCGAAGCTTGTGACGATTTTGGTCGGTGAGGACCCTGCCTCTCTATCTTATCTTCGTGGTATTGCTCGGAGTTGTGGCGAGGTAGGTGTACTTACTGATACCGCAAAGCTCCCTGCAAACATCGTGCAAAGCGAACTTATAAAGAAGATAGATGAAATCAACCGGGACACCAAAGTCCATGGCATTCTTCTGTTACTACCCTTGCCCAAACATCTCAACACACTTGAAGCCGAAAGCGCTATTTCTCCATATAAGGATGTAGATGGTACTAACCCGATAAGCGCGGGAAAATTGTTGCTTGGAGAGGAAACCTTTTTTCCTTCGACCCCCTATGGAGTTCAGGAATTGCTGGTTCGTAGTGGGCACAGCCCTGAAGGAAAGCATGTGGTCATTGTTGGTCGCAGTAATATTGTCGGGAAACCCTTAATAGGCATACTGGTGCAGAAACAAAAGGGAGCAAACGCCACTGTAACCGTGTGCCACACTGGAACTAAAAACGTGGCGGCAATAACGCAACAAGCCGATATTTTAATTGCGGCAATGGGAAAAGCTAAAGCTATTACCGCCGATATGGTGAGACCTGGAACTATTGTAATTGATGTGGGAGTGAACTTCATACCTGACCCGGCTACCGGCAAAAATAAACAGGTTGGCGATGTTGATTTTGAAGCGGTGAAAGAGAAAGCTGGCGCAATTACACCGGTTCCTGGCGGAACCGGAGCAGTAACCTCAATCATGTTGATGGTCAACACTGTTAGAGCTGCTGAGACGCTCAACAAGTGATAACAGCTAATACTGGACTGAGGAGGATGATAATATGCCAGCTAAATTATTAGATGGGAGAAAAATCTCTGCTGAAATAAGAGAAGAACTGAAAGGCGATGCAAAGCGTCTTAAAGAACGAGGGATTATCCCGGGTCTTGCTGGTATTCTTGTTGGTGAGGATCCTGGCTCGGTTACTTATGTTGGACTGAAAAGCAAAGCCTGTGAAGAGATAGGCATAAAAGAACTAATGTGCAAGTTACCTGAGACTGTTACTGAATCAGAACTCTTCAAGAACATCGAAAGACTTAATAAAGACCCTCTCGTTCATGGTATTTTTATCCAGCTTCCTTTACCAAAGCACCTTTCCAACTGTGAAGACAAAGCTTTAGCGGCAATATTACCGGAAAAAGATGTCGACGGATTTCATGCTGCAAATGTAGGTAAAGCCTGGTTGGGACAATCTGCCTTTGTTCCAGCAGTTGCCATTGCCATGCATGAGATGCTCATAAGAAGTGGTTATCATATAAAAGATAAGGAAGTGGTGATTGTTCCTGCAGATAATATGACAGGCAAACCTCTTGCCTCTATCCTGGTTCAGGACAAGGAAAAAGCAGGGGCGAATGTTACGCTATGTCATCCCACAACTCCCAACCTTGCTTCCTACACCCGGAGGGCAGACATCCTCGTTGTTGCAGTGAACAAGCCAAAATTCATAACCGGGGACATGGTAAAGGAAGGTGTAATAGTACTGGATTTTGGCTCGAACTTTATAGAAGACCCTGTGACCAAGAAAAGAAAAGCAGTTGGTGATGTAGACTTTGATGCTGTCAAGGAAAAAGCTGAAGCAATATCGCCAGTTCCAGGCGGAGTGGGACCGATGCTGGTTACTATGCTTATGGCAAGTACAGTGTGGTCAGCGAAACGGATGGCTGGTATAATCTAACATTGAAGGAGAAAAACGATATGGAATACAAGGTGGAAAAAGTAAAAGCACCTAATCGCAATTCTGTGGAACTTTTAGGCCCAACCTTTGAAAAAGGTAAACCGGAAGGTGAACAAATGGGACGGTGGCGGCAGAAATTCGATAGCCGTGAAGAAAGGATAAAGTACCTGCAGAACGGCGAGCGCTATTTTTATGGCAAGGAAGGCTACGGGAGCGAAAAACGGAAGAATCCTGCTTAGCCTTTTTCATTTCTCACGATAAATACCATAATGTTGATATTGCACATTAAATCCGTGAGCTGAGTTTAATTGTGTACAGAAATAACTAAAGGGAGAAGGAAATGGCAATTGATATTCCAAAGACGCCCTACTCAGGCAAAATCAAGGAGATAAAACTCGGTAAAGGGGATAAGGCAGTTACGGTAGGTGGTGAGAACTCCTATCCATTTTATCTCTTTGAAGGGGCAATGCTCCATAAACCCAAAATAGCCATGGAAGTCTGGGATACTACCCCAGAAGAGTGGGCACCCGCGGCGGTAGAACCTTTCGCAGATGTAATCAATGACCCGGTTGCCTGGGCAAAGAAATGCGTCCAGACCTATGGCGCAGAGATGATTGCACTCCAACTCGTGAGCACCGACCCCAACGGGCAAAACCGCGGCGCAGATGAAGCCGCCGCCGTTGTCAAGAAAGTGGCGGATGCCATTGACGTCCCTTTGATTGTCTGGGGCGTGGCTAACCATGAAAAAGACACGCAGACCCTGACTAAAATCGCCGAGGTCTGCCAGGACAAGCGTCTCATCCTTGGTCCCGTTGAGGAAAAGGATTATAAAAAAATAGCCGCTGCTGCCATCGGTTACAAACACACCGTGGTGGCATCAACTCCGATTGATATTAACCTCGCCAAGCAACTCAATATCTTACTCGGCAACCTTGGTGTGGCAGACGATACGGTTATCGTCGACCCGACTGTGAGCAGTATTGGGTACGGACTGGAATACTGCTACTCCGTAATGGAGAGAATGCGAATGGCTGGGTTAACCCAACAAGATGAGAAACTGCAGTTCCCCATTATCTGTAACCTGGCGAAAGAAGCCTGGAAGTCCAAGGAAGTCCACCAGCCGGACGACGTCATGAATATGGGGAACGCAAAGAATAGAGGCATACTTTGGGAAGCCATTTCCGCTATGGCTATGCTTCTGGCAGGCGGTGACGTTATCGTAATGAGACATCCAGAAGCGATAAAACTTATCAAGGAGATGGTGGCTGATTTAACAGCCGCCTAATTACAAGAGGAGGAATAAGTGGCAGACGAAAAGAAACAGAAAAGCATCGATGCCGCAACTCTGGAAATGCTTGAGAAAGCGGCAAAAGACAAGGTAAATACCGTATTTGACAGAGCCGAAAAAATGGCGCCTTGTCCCATTGGCGCCGAGGGCAGTTGCTGTAGTAACTGCGCTATGGGTCCTTGCCGGATTCCGATGGGAAAAAACAAAGTTGAAACACCGGAAGACAAAATGAAACGGCGTGGTCTCTGTGGCGCTACTGCTGAAACAATTGCTGCCCGTAATTTCCTGCGCAAGATTGCCGCCGGCACAGCTTCACATAGCGACCATGGTCGCCGTGTCGTCCACAATTTTATTCAAGCCGCCAAGGGGAATATTAAAGGATTTGAAATTAAGGACGAGCAAAAACTACTCGCTCTAGCCCTGGAACTGGGTGTGAAAATTGGCGACCGTAGTAACGGCGAAATCGGGGAGGAAATCGGACACATCCTCCTCGGTGAATTTGGAAAACAGGAGGGTGAACTTCTCTTCCTGAAGAGAGCTCCGATTAAGAGGCAGGAAATCTGGCACAAACTGGGCGTTGCCCCGCGTGGTATTGACCGCGAGGTTGTAGAAGCAATGCACCGCACCCACATGGGTGTAGACCAGGATTATGAAAATCTGCTCCTCCAGGGAGCACGCTGTTCTCTGGCAGATGGCTGGGGCGGCAGTATGATTGCCACCGAACTTCAGGATATTATGTTCGGCACGCCGGCGCCTGTACTCAGCTCAATCAACCTTGGAGTGCTTAAAGAGGACGAGGTCAACCTGATTATTCACGGACACGAGCCAGCCCTCGCTGAAATGCTGGCGGTTGTCTCCCATGACCCGGAAATCGTTGCCTACGCCAAATCAAAGGGCGCCAAGGGCGTTAACCTGGCAGGTATGTGCTGTACTGCGAATGAAATCCTGATGCGGCACGGCGTACCTATTGCCGGTAACTTCCTGCAACAGGAACTGGCAATCATCACCGGCGCGCTGGAGGCGATGGTAGTTGATGTTCAGTGCATCATGCAGGGAATAAGCGAAGTGGCGAAATGCTATCACACCAAGATTATCACCACGGATGATAGAGCCAAGATTCAGGGTACAACCTATATGCATTTTGATGAATCCAACCCCATTGAATCTGCCAAAGCGATTGTAAAAGCCGCCATTGATAACTTCCCCAATCGCAAACCGGGAGCTATTATCCCCAAGCACAAGTCAGAATTGATTGCCGGTTTCAGCCATGAAACCATCAACTACTTGCTTGGCGGTATGTTCCGCGCCTCCTACCGCCCACTTAATGACAACATTATTAATGGCAGAATCCGTGGCGTTGCTGGCGTGGTCGGTTGTAACAATGCTCGCGTCACCCACGATGATATTCATGTCAAACTCGTTAAAGAATTGATTAAAAACGACGTACTTGTTCTACTTACCGGTTGCGCCGCCATGGCGCTTGCCAAGACAGGCTTGATGGTGCCGGAGGGCGCTCAGTATGCCGGCGAAGGCTTACGCAGTGTCTGTGAAGCAGTCGGTATTCCACCAGTTCTGCACCTCGGTGCCTGTGTAGACAACTGCCGTATTCTCGTTGCTGCTACCGCAATGGTTAAAGACGGCGGTCTGGGCGATGACATCAGTGATTTGCCTGCCTGCGGCGCCGCTCCCGAATGGATGAGCGAAAAGGCTATAGCCATCGGACAGTACTTTGTCAGCAGTGGCGTCTACACGCTTTTCGGCGTTACCTGGCCTACCGTCGGCAGTAAGGAAGTTACTAACTTCCTCTTCAAAGACATGGAAAAGATGTACGGTGGGATGTGGGACTTCGAACCCGACCCCATCAAGATGGCACAGAAAATGATTGCCCACATCGATCAAGCACGTAAAAACCTCGGCATTGACAAGGCAAGGGAACGCGTTCTGTACGATATGGAAATGAGACGGGAAATTTCCTAATGTATATACCAGAACTAGGAGGAGGATTTACAGGAAATGTCTAAAATTATCGCATCAGCTGCCATCAGAGGTGCTCATAAGATAGTTGACCACGCTGAAGCCAAATGGAAAGAGGCAATGGATAAATGGGGTGCCAAGGAACCAGTAGGTTTCCCCAACACCGCCTACTATCTACCTATTATCTATGGCATGCTCGGCCATAAAGTAGAAAAACTGGGGGATATGGAGCCGGTACTAAAGAAATGTCGTAAACTGCTCCCACCCCTCGTCCGGGAAACACATCCCCTCCCCTACCTCGGTCCCACCCTAGATGCCGGCATGGCAACCTTTTGGGCTGAGGAGCTGCTTGAAGCTATCAGATACCTTGAGAAACCAAACTTCTATCTCCGCGGCGAGGATGTCACGCCTGACAATATCTGGCTTGGTGCTGCGGATGACATTATCATGAGAAAGCGTGGCGTTGAGTTCGTAGATGGTACGGCCCCTGGTTTTGCCGCTATTCTCGGCGCGGCGCCCACCAAAGAAATTGCCGCCGCCATTGCCCATGAACTCCAGAAAAAGAACCTGTATGTCTTCATGGCAGCCGAGTATAACGGGAAGCGCTTCTCTGAGCAGCTCGTTGAAGCTGGTGTGCAAATCGGCTGGGGCGTGCGTCTGGTGTCTTTCGGACCTGATGTCAGCGCCACTGTCTTCGCCATAGGCTTTGCTACCAGAGCCGCTATGTCATTCGGTGGCATTGAACCTGGTGATTACCGTAAGATCTTAATTTATAATAAAGACCGTGTTTTTGCATTCGCTCTGCCAATGGGTTATGTAACTGATGAATGGTACGCAAATGCGGCGGGAGCTATCAACTGGGGCTTCCCGGTTATTGCCGATACGCCCATTCCGGAGATATTACCCACCGGCATCTGCACCTACGAACATGTCGTTTCCAATGTTCCACATGACCAGTTGGTCGCTAGGGCAATTGAAGTTCGCGGTCTGAAAGTAACTATCGCAGAAATTCCTATCCCCGTTGCCTACGGTCCTGCCTTTGAAGGCGAGCGCGTCCGCGGCGATGACATTTACCTCGAAGCTGGCGGCGGCCGCTCACCAATGGTTGAGTGGGTCACCTCCAAACGCATGGATGAGGTGGAAGATGGCAGAATTGAGGTTATCGGACCGGAACTAAAAGATGTGCCAGCTAAGTCCGTCTTGCCACTGGCAATTAATGTTGAAGTAGCCGGCCGTCAGTTTGAAGCTGACTACGAACCTATCCTGGAACGTCAGATTCACCACCTCATCAACTACGCCCAGGGCGTGATGCACATTGGTCAACGTGATATCGCCTGGCTCCGTGTCGCCAAACAGGCAGTGGAAAAAGGTTTCAAGCTGGAGCACATCGGCACTATTCTCCACGCCAAATTGCACCAGGACTTTGGCAGAATCTTCGATAAACTCCAGGTAAAGATATATACCAACCCGGCTAAGGTTAAAGAAATCGTGGAGAAAGCCCGCGCCGTTTACCAGGAACGAGATGCCAGAATTGAGGGCATGACTGACGAGACCACAGAGATGTATTACTCATGCACCCTCTGCCAGTCGTTCGCCCCCAGCCACGTCTGCGTTATCAGTCCGGAACGGACAGGCTTGTGTGGTTCCTACAACTGGATGGACTGCAAAGCATCCTACGAAATCAATCCCACCGGACCCAACCAGCCTGTACCCAAGGGTGAGATAATTGACGTCAAGTTCGGACAATGGAAGGGAGTCAATGAGTTCGTCATCAAGGCATCCCGCGGCAAGATTGACCACTACAATTTCTACAGTTTGGTCAACGACCCGATGACCACCTGCGGGTGTTGTGAAGCGATTGCCGCTGTGCTACCAATGTGCAACGGCTTAATGACCGTGAACCGCGAGTTCCCGGGAATGACTCCATGCGGTATGAAATTTACCACCCTCGCCGGCACCATCGGCGGCGGTATCAGCACACCGGGTTTTGTCGGGCATGGCAAGTACAATATCACCCAGAGGAAATTCCTCATCGGTGACGGCGGCCTACTGAGAATGGTCTGGATGCCCAAGATGCTCAAAGAAGAGATTGGCGAAAGGCTTAAAATACGCGCCGCTGAAATGGGCGTTCCCGACCTTCTAGATAAAATCGCCGATGAGACAATCGGCACTACAGAAGATGAAATTCTGCCCTTCCTCACAGAGAAGGGACACCCGGCGTTAAGTATGCCCCCGATTATTGGTTAGGAAAGGAGACAACGAATGGCACTTAGCGGGATACAAATATTTAAGTTGTTACCTAAAACGAACTGCGGCAAGTGTGGTATACCCACCTGCCTCGCCTTTGCCATGAATCTGGCGGCAGGGAAAGCCGAACTCAGCGCTTGTCCTACGGTTTCCGAGGAAGCCAAAGCACAGTTGGCTGAGGCGTCTGCTCCACCGATTCGCCCCATTACCGTTGGCACGGGTGCAACCGCATTCAAGGTCGGTGGTGAGACAGTGATGTTCCGTCATGAAAAAAGGTTCGAGAACCCGACAGCTATTGCTGTTCTGGTGACAGATGCTATGTCTGATGCCGATATCACAGCGCGTGTGGACAGGTTCAACAAGTATACCTACGAACGGGTGGGACTAAAACTTCGCGCCCAGGCGGTCGCTATTAAAAGCGAATCCGGTGATGCCGCCAAGTTCGAGGCGCTGGTCGGTAAGGTAGCTAAGGCCACGGATGGCGCCCTCATCCTAATGAGTGATAAACCCGAGGTGCTTGCGGCTGGTCTGAAAGTAGTTGCCGCCCGCAAACCACTTATTTATGCCGCTACCAAAGCTACAGCGGAAGCGGTAGGTAAACTCGGCAAGGAAAGTGGCTGTCCGGTCGCCGTCAAAGGTGCTAACCTCGAAGAAGTGGCAGCATTAACCGATATGCTGGATAAAGCCGGCGTTAAGGACATCGTTATTGATTCCGGCGCTCGTTCCGTCAAACAAGCTTTCCAGGACCAGATAATCATCCGAGGGTCAGCGCTTGCGAAGAAATTCCGCCCCCTGGGTTACCCGACTATTGCCCTTCCCTGTGAAATGACGAAAAATCCACTCAAGGAAGCCCTCATTGCTTCTATGTTTATTTCCAAATATGCGGGTATCGTGGTGCTTTCCGATTTACTTGGTGAAGCCCTCTTCCCGCTGGTGGTCGAGCGCTTGAACATCTTCACCGACCCGCAGAGACCGCTGGCAACCACGCCGGGTATTTATGAAATCGGCGCTCCTAACGATGCCTCGCCGGTGCTCATTACCACCAACTTCTCCCTTACTTACTTCATCGTCTCGGGTGAGATCGAAGGCAGTAAAATACCCAGCTACTTGCTCGTTATGGACACTGAGGGACTTTCGGTAATGACTGCCTGGGCGGCAGGTAAATTTGTCGCCGACCTCATGGCTGCGTTCATCAAGAAATCAGGCATTGAAGGCAAAGTTAAGCATCATAAGCTCATTATTCCCGGCTACTCTGCCTCCGAAAGCGGTGGACTTGAAGAAGAACTACCCGGTTGGGAAATCATGGTCGGTCCCAGAGAGGGTTCCCACATTCCGGCTTATCTCAAAGGCTGGAAGTAAAATCAGGAGGGAATAATGTATCTAATTGGGGAAAATCTTAATGTCATGTCCAAGACACTTGGACCGGCGATGAAAGAACGCAACGCCAAACCTCTTCAGGAAATGGCGATTGAAGAGACCAAACAGGGCATGGACTACATCGATATCAACATCGGACCGGCACGCAAAGAAGGCGATAAGTTCATGGAGTGGATGGTCAAGACGGTTCAGGAAGTGACCAGTAAACCCCTATCACTGGATACCACCAATCCCATCGCCATGGAAGCCGGGTTGAAAGTACACAAAGGCAAAGCGCTTATCAATTCCATCTCATTGGTGAGAATGGAGGAGGAATTACCCTTTGTTGTGAAGTATAATTGCGATTTCATCGGACTACTCTGGGGGCGTGAGGGTCTACCGCGTGATGCCAACGAGCGTGGCGCTATTGCCGCCGAACTGCTTTACACCGCTAACGAAAAGGGTATTACTAACGAAAAAATCTGGTTCGACCCCATTGTCACCCCGGCGGTCAACATCGAATCGAACCACGTCAAGCCATGTCTTGAATTTATGAGTATGTTACAGGACCTGGCGCCAGGCGCGGGTTCAGCCGTCGGTCTTTCCAACGTCTCCAACGGCGCGCCTAATGACCTCAGACCGATTCTCAACCGCACCTACCTGATGATGCTGATGAAATATAATATCCATTCGGCGATTGTAGACGCTTTTGACCAGGATTTAATTGACATCGCCCGTGGTAAGAAACCGGAACTGGTTAAGGTTGTACACAAAGTCATGGATGGCGAGCAGGTGGATTCTGCCAAGCTCACGTCCGAACAGATCAAGTATGTTAAAACGGTAAAGGTATTGCTGGGCATTAACTTGTATTCTCATTCCTGGCTGGATACATAAATAAAGGGGATTCATTGGTAAGCAATTGTGTCTGTTGTACAACGGTCATGATAGCCGTCAGCAGTGCAACAGACACAATGTTTTTATATAACAATAGAAAAATAAATACTTTTACTGTATATTTTAATTTGGATTTTTGAATTTGAATGTTGTTTGTACCTTGTTACTTATAATTTGGGATTCTGGCGGAAGGGTAAATTTTCTTAATGGAGGGGTTTATGGTTTGGCAGCCACCGAAAGATAAAACCGTTTACAATCTGGATGTTGCTTATGATATAGCAAAAGGAAAGCTGGCACAAGCCAACATTAAGCGACAATGTGAGCGTAGTGGCGCTACGCTTCAGCGTGATGGTACTATAACCATCCCCTACCTTAATCAGACCTATCGCCTGGATATTACAAAGGCTGATGTCTCGCTTGTAGGTAGTAAAAAGGAAGTGCCCATACGTGATAAAATACTTCTCATACACTATTTTGTACAATCGAAAGGTACGCCACTATCGAAAAACCAGATTACCTACCGCGACCTGCCAGGCGGTTTGGTCTACTATCCTAGCTTTATGAAACGGACTGTTGATCCACTGGTCGATTACTTCGGTAGCATACCGTCAATGATAGTTAAGGCTGGTGAGGTACTTGGAGCATCATCAGCGTACATGGGCGATGCCTCTCTGCTGATTAACGCCTTCCCACATGTCCCAATTTATATAATCATGTGGGCAAGCGATACGGAACTACCACCGGGAGGTAACATCCTCTTCGACGCTAATATCATTGATTACCTTGATTCGGAAGACGTGACCATCGTGTGTGAAACAGTTACCTGGCGGCTTATTAATTACGCAAACACGCTATAATCGATGGAACTAACTGGAATCATCCTCGCAGGCGGCAGAAACCTCCGATTAGGCAGAAACAAAGCACTGGAGAAAATCGGTGGTGTGACCGTTATTGAACGCGTTATTAACCGACTCACCCCCATTATAAACCAGCTTATCATTGTCACCGCCGACGGGAAAAACCATTTGATACCTGTCTCCTCTGCCCGATTCAAAGCGGATGTCTATCCGGGAAAAGGACCGCTTGGTGGTATCTATACAGGGCTATCTGCATCACATACGGAACTAAATATAGCCGTTGCCTGCGATATGCCGTTTCTTAGTACCTCTTTGTTAAAGCACATGGTAGAACTAATACCAGGCTTTGACGCCGTCGTCCCTAGAACTAGAGAGAGCCTCTTTGAGCCACTTCACGCCGTCTACTCACAAACCTGTCTGCCCGTTATCAAAAACCACCTAGAGTTAGAGCAGTTAAGCATCAGAGCATTTCTTGCCGAGGTTAAGGTACGCTACATTGAAGAAGATGAGTGCCGCCAGTATGACCCTGAGCTTCTTTCTTTTTTCAATATGAACCGCCAGGCTGACCTTGAGCGGGCAATGAAAATAGCTGGGTCAAAACAATCAGGTATCATATAGATACTAACCTACTGCAGGCTCTCATACACTTAGATGCACTCCTATGATATAATTCATCAGATATATTGTATGGAGGTTAATATGACTATTAACCCTTCTCCACCAGATAAAAATGAACAATCTCCGAACGCTCAAAACAACAATACTACGTGGGACAAACTCTTGGAATCTCCTGACATTCTGAAAGCCATCGCTCAAATTCCAGACCTCATTCGGGAGAATATTCAAGCAAAGAATAACCTAGCCAAAACTGAAATTGAGGCTCAAGCAAGTGTTGTTAAAGGAACAACCAAGTGGACATCCATATTGATAGGAATTTTAGCCTCGCTTGTTATCATTGGAGTCTGTTGGCTTGCATATAGTGATAAAATCTCTTCTGATGCAGTTAGCGTTGTTCTTGGAACTGTTATTGGTAGTAGTTTCACATTCATTATGCGGGCGTTCAGAAAAGAGTAGAGTATCGACCTTTTATAGATAACAAGAACATCCATCAAAGCAAAAATTAACGCCGAACACCACTTGAAAAATTGAGTACTGATTTGCCATTACATCTTCTGTAACCAGACTACACCGTCTTACATGAATACTGTTTCATATTATTACTCGTGGCTTTCTATATCGGAGGTGAATCATGGATAACTGGTATAAGGTCAAAGCGAAAGTTGTCAGCCAGAAAGGACACTGTGAAGCTGGACTTAAGGTTGGAGATGAATTCATAATAGGTGACACTACACCAGCAGGAATTTGTACCTGGGCTTTCTATACACTCTTTCCTTTCATTTCAGCCCTGCAATCAGGTGGCGTCTTCCCATGGGAAAAGGATAAGGATACCACGACCGCTGCCTGCGTTGATTCGACCAATCCGGTCGTATTTGAATTAAAACGCATCAAGTAGTGAATGGTCGAATTATTCGCTCCGTTGCCGAATCGTGGAACATCCTGAACTATTGACTCTTGTCATTCATAATTTAGAGTCTAGCGTTTAGCATTTAGAGTGTGTCCAGCTTGATATTACGCCTGAAATTGAGTAGCATTAGAGTAGGTTTCAATATTGATGCAGACGGATTTATCATTACTCGTAGCGCTGGGAGGTGGCTTGCTGTCCTTCTTGTCGCCCTGCGTCTTGCCTCTGGTACCTGCCTATTTGGGTAGTATTGCCGGGCAACAAGTCTTTGAGCCAAAAACACGTAAGATTCACCTGCCCATCTTTCTCCACTCCCTCATCTTCGTGCTGGGTTTTACGCTTGTTTTTGTGGGGCTGGGAGCTCTGGCAGGATGGGCTGGTTTCAATCTAGCATCTCAGATGATGGTACGCAGAATAGCAGGGAGTCTGCTGATTGTCTTTGGAATCTTCATGCTGTTAGCAATTAGAGTCCCCTGGCTCAATTTCGAAAAACGGTTTACTCCAGGCAAGAACACGACTACCGGTTATTTACGCTCCCTACTTATCGGCGGCGTTTTTGCCTTCGCCTGGACACCCTGCGCTGGTCCTATACTTGGCGGCATTCTGGCACTGGCGCTGGATACTGCTACCGCCTGGCATGGCGCTTATCTGCTCGCCATCTATTCGCTGGGGCTGGGTATCCCATTTCTGATTATGGGCATTGCGTTCGACTTCATGCTGCCGATGATAAAACAACTCAATAAATATTCACTCCTTATTTATCTGGTCAGCGGTCTTTTGCTCATCACCGCCGGCATTCTCACGCTGACCGGGGGATTGGTCTAACATGAAATACGCAAGAATGGCAATTGTCTCAATTATGATGCTGGTTCTTGTTTTCTCTGCCAGTGCTTGTTCTCCATCTAGTGGCAATAGCAGTACTGCATTGGGAAGGGTGACAGATTACCGCACGGCTAAATTACAATTATTGCTAAAAAACGAACCGGCTCCTGATTTTCAACTCCAGATGCCGGATGGCACCACCCTATTTCTCAGCGATTTGCGCGGTAAAGTGGTGCTTCTCAACTTCTGGGGTGTGAATTGCCCTTACTGCGTGGTAGAAATGCCCTACCTTCAAAAAGCCCATGACGAGCTAGCGGCGGATGGTGTGGTCATTCTGGGAATCAACACCGGCGAGCCCGAGAAAACGGTCTCAAAATTCGTTACCAGTAAGAAGCTTTCTTTTCCCATCATCCTCGACCCTGATGTCTACGCCTCAATACTATATAAAGTACAGTATTTACCCACTACCTATCTTATCGACAAAACTGGTAATATACAGATTACGAAAATAGGTGCTTTTAAAGATGTCAATGAAGTCATCGGAGCACTGAAGACGCTTCTCCAGTAATTATTTAACTACGGGAGGTAATGGACATGGGTGATATTATCAATGAAGCTTATGGGGTAGTCCAGTGTAAGGAATGCCCCTGGTATAAGTCTTGCGTTACGCCGATGCGCTTCACGGCTGAAGACCTCAGACGTCAACTGGAATCGCAATCGGCATTGATGGGACAATCATCACAGATGGATAGCAACATGCAGAATATGTTATCCGCAATGGCAATTTCCGCGCAGAACTCATTACTGGAAGGCTGTCCCGTGCTCATCGACCGTTTACGGGCTAACGCCGAGGTTGCCCAGAAAATAAAACAGCTGATGCAGAACTGGGGCAAAGAAGAGAAGCCAAAATAACAACAGGAGTACTTGATGGAAGACGATAAACAGATAAAAGACAGGAAACTCGCCGAACTCAAGGAACGCCGTGAAAAAATCAAAGGGATGGGTGGCAAAGAACGGGTTGCCGCTCAGGAAAAGAAAAACAAACTCACTGCCCGGGCACGCATCGACCTGCTGCTAGATAAAGGCACTTTTCACGAGACGGGAATTTTTGTACGCAACCGAAACGAAGGTGCTTACGAAGATGTTCCAGCCGATGCCGTGGTCACGGGTTACGGTGAAATTGATGGTCGCAAGGTCTATATCTATGCCCAGGACTTCACCAGTATGGGCGGCACAATGGCAGAAATACAGTCGAAAAAAATATGCGAGCTGATGGATAGCGCCATGCGTGTCGGTTGTCCCGTTATCGCCTTGAACGACTCCGGCGGCGCCCGGATTCAGGATGGAGTAGACTCACTTTCTGGTTACGGTCAGATTTTCCGTCGTAACACACTGGCTTCAGGAGTCATCCCACAGATTTGTGCCATACTCGGTCCTACCGCTGGCGGCGGCGTCTATTCTCCTGCCTTGATGGATTTTATCTTCATGGTCAAAGGTATCAGCTATGCCTACATCACCGGTCCCAGAGTGGTCAAAGCCTCTACCGGACAGGATATCAGTGACGAGGAGCTGGGCGGAGCAATGGTTGCGCAGAAGAAAGCCGGGGTTGTCTGCCGTTCGGAGGATACTGAAGCCGAATGTTTCCAGAACATCAGGGAACTTCTGGGCTTTCTGCCGTCCAGCAACCGCGAAAAACCCCCGCGTGTTAATCCTATTGATAGCCCCGACCGCACCGACCCGATACTCTTCGATATTGTGCCCGCCAATCCCAGCAAGCCCTACGATATGAAGAAAATCATTGAGCGGGTTTTTGACCAGAGAAAAGATGGTAAGAAAAACTACTTTGAGCTATTCCCACTCTTCGCCACGAACATCATCACCTGTTTTTCCCGCCTTTACGGGTGGTCCGTAGGCATCATTGCCAACCAGCCTATGTCCAAAGCCGGTAGTCTGGATATAGATGCCTCTGATAAAGCCTCGCGGTTCATCAGATTTTGCGATGCCTTCAATATCCCGGTCGTTAATCTGGTCGATGTACCCGGTTACCTGCCCGGCACCGACCAAGAATGGGGCGGTATCATCCGGCACGGCGCCAAGATGCTTTACGCCTACTCAGAAGCAACCGTACCCAAGTTAACCCTTACCATTCGCAAAGCCTATGGCGGTTCGTATCTCGGCATGTGCAGTAAAGACCTGGGCGCGGACATCGTTTTCTGCTGGCCTACAACAGAGCTTGCCGTGATGGGTGCAGATGGCGCGGCACCTATTATTTTCCGGCGAGAGCTAGAGAAAGCCAGCAATCCGGAAGAACTCCTGCAGGAAAAGATACAACAGTACCGTGAGGAGTTTGCCAATCCCTACCGTGCCGCCGAACATCTCCATGTAGATGATATCATCGACCCGGCGGATACCAGACCCAAACTCATCGCCGCACTGGAACAGGTGCTGACGAAGAGTGAGGATAGACCTGCTAAAAAGCACGGCGTGATACCCACATAAAGGAAGTAAGTTGCTATACATATTACACGGAGCCGATGATTACTCCATCGCCCACGAACTGGAGATTATTAAGCAGTCAGCCGGCGACCCTTCACTACTCGCCACCAACACAGTAACCATCGAGGGTGGTGAGGTAACGGAAAATGATTTGCGGGTTGCCTGCGAAACTGTGCCTTTCCTCGCTGATAAGCGGCTGGTTATTGTTTATGGTCTGCTGGAGCGGTTTGCACCGCGACAAACTACACGAGGTACTACTACAAAAAAAACCGAAGGTCAGTTAATAAACCATGAGGTCTTCGGCAACATTATTAACGGAATCCCTCCGAGCACTATCCTAGTCCTCATCGAGAATGAACCGAAAGACGCCAACCCCCTTTTCAAGATGATTATCGTGAACGCTCAGGTAAAAGCTTTTCCCTTACTTAAAGCGCCACAACTGCGGGAGTGGGTTATCAAACGCGCCACCGAGGAAGGAAGTAGTATCTCACCTTCCGCAATCACTTTGCTCACCCGTCTCATCGGAAGTAACCTCTGGATTATGTCAAGTGAACTGAAGAAACTGGCGCTCTATTCTGACGGAAACCGTATCGAAGAGAAAGATGTGAAGTCTCTTGTGAGCTATACCCAGCAGTCGAATGTCTTCTCCATGGTCGATGCTATTGTTGAGTTCAATATTCAGAAAGCGGAAACGATGCTCCAGCAACTTTTGAGTGAAGGCAACTCTCCGACTCAACTACTTAATATGCTCAACCGTCAGATGCGCCTCATCGTCCGCGCCCGGGAGTTAAAACAGCAGAAACTATCTGAACCCGAAATGCGCGGTCGTCTGGGGCTTCCGGCAGATTGGCTAGTCCGGAAAACACTGGAGCAAGCGAACCGATATACCCTGCCCCGATTAAAGCAGGTCTACCAGCAGTTGCTTGATACCGATATCGCTATCAAGACAGGCAAATATGACGGCGAGCTTGCGCTTAACATCCTCATCGCCGAACTGTGCCAGCCTCAGAAATCCGATTCTTCGCCACGGCAAATACAGGGGGTCGCCGTCTGAACGATGCCAAGCAAAATGGCGCTCGTTGATTTCAACAAATGTCATCCCGAACTGTGCGATAAAGGTATCTGTGCCGCGGCAGAAGCTTGTCCTAGAAAATTAATGAAACAGGAGAAACCCAATCTCAACCACCAATGACCGACCCCTCGGCGTGCCGTGCCTGTGCCGACTGTGTGCGGACATGTCCGAAAAAAGCTATTAAAATTGTAACGATTTGATATGACAAGAAATTCTCATCCCCAACCAATTACAGCGAAAGAACAAGCCCGGACGAAACGAGAAACCCGGCAAGTCCTGAAAGGCTTCGGGAAGGATCGGTCTAGTCTCATTCCCATTCTTCAGGCTGTCCAGCGCCGTCTCGGTTTCTTGCCGCGTGTAGCGATGATAGAAATCGCCGCGTTTCTCGGTATCCCGCCCGTAGACGTGTACGAAGTCGTCACCTTCTATAACCAGTTCCGCCTAAATCCGCCGGGTAAGCATTCCATCCGTGTTTGCCTGGGAACAGCATGCCACATGAAAGGCGGCTACATTACGCTGGACGCATGGGAGAGACGGTTAAGTATCCACCAGGGACAAACTACACCCGACCGCGAATTTGACCTCGATACGGTTGCCTGCGTGGGATGTTGCACGATGGCGCCTGTGACAGTGGTGGATGAAAAGCCCGAAGCTAAAGTTGAGCCGACCAAGGTTGATGGACTATTGCTCGCCTTCCAACGCGAGAAGGGGAAAAAGGACTCGAAGAAATCGTGACCAATACCCGGAAACAAAACATTGCGAGCGCGTTTGAAAAGTTGGAAGGAAACGCTGTGACCAACTGGCGCAACCTCGTCAATAGCGGCAAGCCAGTGATTATGGTCGGGACTGCCACCTGCGGACGTGCCGCCGGTGCCCTCGATGTACTTCAGGCTTTCAGGGAAGAGATTAACCGGCAGGGTATAGAATGCCCCGTGATTGAAGTTGGTTGCATGGGACACTGTTACGCCGAACCACTCGTTATCGTCAGCAAACCGGATAATCCGTCAATCTGCTACGGTCGCGTCAATCCGGTGATTGCCCAGCGGCTAGTTAAAGAATATATACTCGGGGATGACCCTTGCCTGGAATTCGTGCTCGGTGCCATGGAGCCGAATGACCTCATTCCCAGCTTCCAGGACTTCCCCCGTGCCGCCTACGAGCACAAGCTCCTACTTAAAAATTGCGGTTTTATCAATCCCACGGACATCGACCATTACATCGCCAGCGGTAGCTACTCTACTCTGGCGAAGGCGCTCCATATGTCATCCAAACTCATTATCGAACAGATTAAGAAATCGGGGCTGAAAGGGAGGGGTGGCGCTGGTTTTTCAACAGGAGAGAAGTGGGAAATCTGCCGCAATGCTCATGGCAGACCAAAATATCTTATTTGTAATGGTGATGAAGGCGACCCGGGTGCTTTTATGGACCGGTCAATCCTGGAGAGCGACCCCCATTCCGTATTGGAAGGGATACTAATTGCCGCTTATGCCATCGGTGCCCGCTACGGCTATCTCTATATCCGCGCCGAGTATCCTCTCGCAGTAGAGCACGCTCGCCAGGCTCTGAAACAAGCGAAAAAATACAACCTCCTTGGTAGACGCATCCTCGGTAGCGATTTTAATTTTGATATTACATTGTTTCAGGGGTCGGGAGCATTCGTGTGCGGGGAAGAGACGGCACTGATTGCCTCACTGGAAGGTAAAGCCGGTATGCCCCGCCACCGCCCGCCTTATCCTGCTGTCTATGGTCTCTACGGCAAGCCTACGATTATCAATAATGTCAAGACACTGGCATTTGTGCCGCATATCCTAAAAAATGGCGCGGACTGGTTTGCAGGCATCGGGACGGAAACGAGCAAGGGCACTGCTGTCTTTGCCCTCGCCGGCAAGATTGTCAGTACGGGATTGGTTGAAGTGCCGATGGGCACCACGCTCTGCCAGGTTATCTTCGAGGTGGGTAGCGGCATACCCAACAACAAACGATTCAAAGCCGTCCAGATTGGCGGACCTTCCGGCGGGTGTTTACCGGAATCGGCGCTAGACCTGCCCGTCGATTTCAATTCCCTAGCTGAAGCCGGCGCAATGATGGGCTCAGGGGGAATGGTGGTACTGGATGAAGACGACTGTATGGTAGAAATTGCCCGCTACTTCCTTGAGTTCACACAGAAAGAGTCATGCGGCAAATGCACTTTCTGCCGTCTGGGCACCAGACAGATGCTTCAGATTCTGGATGACATCACAAAGGGGCGGGGCAAAATGGAAGACCTCGAGACGCTGGAGCGACTGGCGGAGGACGTACAGGCAGGTTCGCTGTGTGGGCTGGGGAAAACAGCGCCCAATCCCATTCTCACCACCCTGCGCTACTTCCGCGATGAGTACGAAGCTCATATCATTGAGAAACGCTGTCCGGCGCTGATGTGCCGTGAATTGACTGCCTATTATATTCTGCCGGATAAATGCGAACGCAGTTGTGATGCCTGTGTGGGCACCTGCACTGTGGAAGCCATTTCCCCGAACAAACAACGCATCAAGGTCATCGATCAGGACAAGTGCATCAAGTGCGATACCTGCCGTGTCGCCTGTCCGCCTCAATACAACGCCGTCATCAAGCTATCACCACCTACTAAATTGCCGGTGGTAAAGAAATAACATGAATCACGTATCTCTGATTATTAATGGGAAGAAAATCACCGCACCCGAAGGGAAAAGGCTCCTCTGGGTAGTGCTGGATAATGGTATCTACATCCCTAACCTGTGCGGTTTGCGGGAGAATCCAGAACCCCTGACGGCTTGTCGGCTATGCTGGGTGGAAATTGACGGCAGAAACCAACCGGTCACCGCCTGTACCGAGACCGTTGCCGAAGGTATGGTGGTCAATACCAGAAGTGAGAATGCTTTGCGTCTGGCGAAACGCGGTTTTGAATTATTGATGGCATCGCACGCACTCGACTGCGGACACTGTTCAAAAAACGGCAGTTGCGAACTCCAGCGAATTGCACACCATCTCAGAGTCAGTCTGAAGCCACGCGGTCTGCGTAAGCTGTTACGCGACCTGCCTATCGATGACAGCCACCCCCTCTTCACCTACGACCCCAATAAATGTGTCCTTTGCGGGCGTTGTGTCTGGGTCTGCCGGCATCACCTCAAGGTTGGTGTTTTCGGCTTTGCTCACCGCGGTTTCCAGAGACGCGTCACCACCTTTGGGGACGAACCGATAGGTACGTCAGCATGTGACAAATGCCGGGAGTGTGTGCTGGCTTGCCCGACCGGAGCACTAATGCTTAAGCACAATAATCAAAAAACAACTATCAAGTAACAAGCAGGTTCCAATTACAAATCCTCACTCCCCGTAAGACCAGTCCGCTTTTCAATAACCATCTGATTCCCGCATCACACACCCCATCCAAATTGTTGACAGTCCTATTAGACAAAAAGAAAGCGGGCATCATCTTACGATAATGCCCACCCTCTAACCTTGTTCGAGTAAAGGACTACTTGCCGATGCGGAACATCTTGGTGCCGCAGGTCGGGCAGACGCCCTGGGTAGCCGGCTTGCCATTCTTCATGGTAATGGCTTTGGCATTCTTCATTTCTTTCTTGGAGCGGCATTTGACGCAATACGCCTGCATTCAGTACTCCCTCCTTTTCCCTATTTGAATTGAATGATAAAACAATCTACGCACGCTTGTCAATAGTTTTGAGCGTGTTTTTGAGCCTATTTTTTTAACGGTTTACGCCTGACCAGCTTCCAACTAAATACGAAAGGACTAGAACTACCCTCAAAATGGCGTGCTACTGCCGCCCTGTTTCTGTATATACACGCTATTAAGCCATAATCGAAATCGTAAAGTAGATATTCTAATTAAGTGTACGTATTGATTACCAGTTGATTACCAGTTCTTAAATATCAGTTTGAGCTACCATTTTGATTCTGCATTCTCTCGAAAAAGTTCAGTTTTGACATCCATAGCTCCAATAGCTTACAATCTCCATCACAAAGATAGAAAGGAAGACTAAAGAAATGTCTACTGCACTTAAAGGTATCAGGGTCATTGATTGTTCCCAGGTTGCCGCCGTGCCGATGTGTGCGCGCATCCTCGGTGATTTCGGGGCAGACGTCATACATATTGAGAATCCAACGACGGGCGATTACTGGCGGAATTTTCTAAAAGCCCAGGTCGAGTCGGGTCAGGCTTGCCCATCCCCTGATTTCGACTACAACTGGGAGAATTACAACCGCAATAAACGGAGTGTTACCGTCGACCTGACCAAAGATAGCGGGCGTGCCATTATGCACAACATGGTAAAGCAGGCAGATGTTTTTCTCAGCAACCTTCGTTCCTTCGAACTGGAAAAATTCAAGCTGGAATACGAAACTCTAAACAAGATAAACCCGCGCATTATCTGGGGTAATGTTAACGGCTACGGAAAAACGGGTCCTGATAAAGACTTGCCCGCTTATGATGCCACCGCTTACTGGACACGTGCTGCTATTCCACATATGATATCCATGCCAGGAATGCCCGTTTTCGGGTACCGTCCGGGCATCGGCGATAATGTTGTTGGTTTGGCTCTTGCTTACGGCATCATGCAAGCCTTATACCTCAGAGAAAAGACGGGAGTCGGTCAGGCGGTAGACGTCTCACTATATCACACCGGGATGTTCCAAATGTCCTTCGATGTATCTGGAGCACTTATCACAGGCTTAGATTTCAACGACTGGCGTTCCCAACCCCCTCAAGAGTTGATACAACAGTCGCTGGCTTTAATGATGCAACTTATGACTTTCTTTAACATCAAAGTCACCAGCCCCTTGACCGGCGCCTACTTCACAAAAGATGGCAGAACCTTAATGTTTGTCATTTTACAACCGGACCGTTATTGGGTAAAGTTCTGCAAGGCGACCGGACACGAGGAACTATTGCAGAACCACAAGTACGATACCATGGAAGGACGCGCCGAGGACTACACTAAATTACGACAGATTTTTGCAGAAACGTTTATAACTAAGACCTTCGCCGAATGGCACCCTCTACTCGAGGGAATACCTTACGCCCCGACTCAAACCCTGAAAGAAGTGGTCAACGATACCCAGGCGATTGAAAGTGGCTGTTTTGTGGAATATGAGCATCCTCAGAAAGGAAAGATACGCCAGATAGCCAATCCGGTCATGATGAGTAATGACCCGGCAAATGTCAGAATGCCGGCGCCTGAGTTCGGCCAGCATACAGAAGAAGTCCTGCTTGAGTATGGCTACTCATGGGAAGATATTGCCAAATTTAAAGATGAAGGAGTCATTGCTTAGTCAGGTACCAATAAAACCGCAGAACATTAAAAAAGTAGAATACCTCCCATGAGGTTCTATATTAATGGATATTATCGACCCATATCCGGGATGAGAGACGGGGGAGTGCTTGGGCAGTGCATGTTAAAATTCTATAAATGAGTTCCCGCCTGATAGCAAAGGAGTCGCTAGTGATTCTAAAAAAACTGGAATTAGGCGTTTTCGCTGCCAACTGCTTCATCGTAGGTGATGAAGAGACAAAAGAAGGGATGATAATCGACCCCGGCGCTGACGGCAATGCTATTCTTAAAAGTGTCAAAGCCCTGGAGTTGAAAATTAAGATGATTGTCCTCACCCATAGTCATGTCGACCATATCGGGGCGCTGGCGGAAGTAAAAGAAGGCACCGGTGCCCCACTGGCAATTCATGAACAAGAGGCCTCTTCCCTGCGAAGCCAGCCGTTCCGTATGATAATGGCGCCTTTTTCAAAACGACCGCCTCCCGCAGATATTTTATTGAAAGATGGTGATACCCTTGCTGTCGGCAAAATCAGCTTCAAAGTGCTCCACACGCCCGGACATACACCCGGTGGTATCAGTCTGTATACTAAGGGGATTGTCTTTACAGGAGATACGCTGTTCAATTTCGGCATCGGCAGGGCTGATTTTCCCGGTTCCAATTACGAGCAGGAATTGGAAAGTATTGCCGAAAGGCTGATGACACTGCCTGATAACACGGTAGTCTGTCCCGGACATGGACCGGATACAACCATCGGCGTCGAACGGAGGGGTAATCCCTTCCTGAACGGTGCTATGTAAAAGATTGAATCTAAAAATTAAGGGGGCTGTTGGTTATTCACCAAGCCCCCCTTTTTATTTGTTTATAAAAAGACTATTTAGAACCCGAAGAGCTTCCCGAAGAAGAGACTGGCGCTTAGTGTCACACCCACAAAGACAATGGACACCATTGACATCAATTTAATGAGAATATTTAGTGATGGTCCGGAGGTGTCCTTGAATGGGTCGCCAACGGTATCACCGACCACTGCGGCTTTATGTGCATTCGAACCTTTGCCACCATGTGCCCCCGATTCTACGTATTTCTTAGCGTTATCCCAGGCACCACCGGAATTTGCCAGCATAATAGCGGTAATAAATCCACAACTCATACCACCCAGGAGAAGACCCATCACAGCTGCTGGTCCCAGTAGAAGACCGACAGCGACTGGTACAATAATTGCCATTAGAGCAGGTACAACCATCTCGCGTTGCGCACCTGCCGTTGAAATACTGACACACCGGGCGTAATCTGCCTTCGCCGTACCCTGCATTAAGCCGGGTATCTCGCGCCACTGCCGGCGTACTTCTTCTACCATACGACCGGCATTACGACCAACGGCTTTATTGGTCATAGCGCAGAAGACAAAGACCATCATTGCGCCTATCATCAAACCAACAACTACCCTTGGATTCATGATGTTAAGCTGGTAGGTATTTATATAATCGCCCAAGGTAGAGTTTTTCGCCTCCTCTAACGTCCAGGAGATACCAGGCACTACCTGCGCTAATCCATCAACACTATGCTCAGCAATACGGACTAAGGCGGCTCTGAGTTCATCAATATAAGCCGCAATCAATGCCAGTGCGGTTAACGCGGCTGAACCAATGGCAAAACCCTTGCCGGTTGCCGCGGTAGTATTGCCGATGGCATCCAGCTTGTCCGTACGTTCGCGGACAATAGGTTCTAATCCAGCCATTGTAGCATTACCCGCGGCATTATCCGCAATAGGTCCATATGCGTCTGTCGCCAGGGTAATACCGAGTGTTGAGAGCATACCGACGGCGGCGATACCGATGCCATAAAGACCGCGCATGGGTTCGACAAAACCACCTGCCAGCCAGTAACTCAGTAAAATACCGAGTACAGTAGCGATTACCGGAATGCCTGTCGATTGCATACCCACCGAGAATCCAGCGATGATAACTGTTGCGGGACCAGTCGCCGTCTGGTCTGCAATCTCTTTAGTTGGCTTATAGTCGTAGGAGGTGTAGTACTCGGTGGATTTACCGATAATAATACCCACTACTAGTCCAACTACGATAGATAGCCATATTTTCATTGCTTCCATCACACCACCGACAAGCTGGTCTTTCAGTAGGAAAATGACTACAAAACCAGACGCAATGGCAATGAGAATGGCACTGGTGTTTACTCCCATACCCAGTGCGCTGAGCAGGGCTTTTTGTGATGCCCCTTCCTTCGTTCTGACCATAAGAACACCAATCACCGAGAAAATTACACCCAGACCGGCAATTAACATCGGAATAACAATGCCCAAAACGCCTAAACCAGCTGATACACCAAGTACTGCTGATGATAGAATGGCGCCACAGTATGATTCATAAAGGTCGGCGCCCATACCGGCGACATCACCGACATTATCGCCGACATTATCCGCCAGCACCGCTGGATTTCTCGGGTCGTCCTCAGGAATGCCCGCCTCTACCTTACCCACCAGGTCGGAACCGACATCTGCGGCTTTGGTGAAGATACCACCCCCGACACGGGCGAAGAGCGCCTGGGTGCTAGCACCCATACCAAAGGTCAACATCGTGACCGTGATTTCTGTCAGGCTATAATCGCCAACATTAGATAAAATCAGGAACCACAGGCAGATATCCAACAAACCAAAACCAACCACAATTAAGCCCATGACAGCACCGCTTCTGAAGGCGACTTTTAATGCCCTATCCAGCGACGTGCGTGCCGCATTAGCAGTGCGAGCATTGGCATAGGTAGCGGTCTTCATACCCAGCCAGCCACATAAACCAGAGAAGAAACCGCCTGTGAGAAAAGCAAAGGGAACCCATTGATTCATGATAGGCACTCTCAAACCAAACGCCAGATATGCAAAAATGAGTGCCAGAGAAACTAGGACAATGCCGACTACTTTGTACTGACGCTTCAAGTAAGCAATAGCACCCTCACGAACACCCTGGGCAATCTCCTGCATCTCTTTAGTGCCTTCTGATTCCTTCTTCATGCCCGTGTAGAAGAAAATAGCGGCAATCAAACCGAAAATAGCACCGATCGGAGCCAGCCACCAGAGGGCTGGGACAGTTTCACCACCCGCTTCTATGGCTCGTGGTTCTGATTGCGCCGCGGCAGAACCGCCAAATAGACAAAAACCCAGTACCATCACCACGAATAACCCAATCCCCATACAGAGGAAAATCTTGCGTTTACCTTTAACGGACAGCCTCACTCAATGTCCTCCTTCTCATTTATCATATTCCTTCAGTCTGTCCTCGAGCTCTTTCTGTCGAATAGTGAGTGTCAAATCACTCCGGGTCTTTTCCAGCACGCCGCGCATATTATCGGTGGTGCGGCGCAAACCGTGTGTAATGGCATCTGGGAAATCCATCGTCACCAGCACGTTGTAGATATCATCCATATCGGAAAGAAATTCCTCGCCGCGGGATAAATCACCCTTCCTCATGCTATCCATCAGGTAACGTCTCAGTTCACCTACCGACTCTGCCAGACCGTGCAGGAAAGCCACCTCGTCAACCCTTAGCTCTTCTGGAGCCGGAGGATGTTTGCCCATCACCAGGGAAAGTGTAATCACGCCCTCGGCATACTCTTTCTGTGCATCGATGAGAAAACCGGTACGGATATCAATGCCGTCGGCAAGCACCTGCTCCGCATCATCCAGAAGTTTTCTTGCCGACTGTAATAACTCATGTGCTTTATCCAACTCCTGGCGGTGCAAGGCGCGAATCGACAGACTGCTGAAACGGATGACCTCACGGCAAATCGGCAATACTTTTTCCCGGGCGGCGTCTTTAGCCGCAAAGCTTTCTCTGATGCGGTCGGCAATTTTGTCCAGATTGTCTGTTAGTCTAGTCATTTTTAGCCTCAAACTTTTTTATCAACTGTTTAACTGCTTTTTCCGGTGAGGGCACTCCCAGCACGGCGCTGATAACTGCTGCAGCGTCTGCGCCCGCAGATTTGACTTCAGCGATATTCATTTTGGTTATACCACCAATCGCTACCACCGGCATCGAGACCGCCCGTTTTATTTTCCTCAATACACTGAGTCCGACTACCTCTGTTTCCTTGCTGGGAGTGGGGAAGATAGCCCCCACAGCTACATAGTCGGCACCGTCTGCCTGTGCTTTCCTTGCCTGCGTGACCGTGTCAACGGAACAACCAATGAGCATGTCCATCGGTACTAGCTTGCGGACAATCGGTACAGGCAGGTCTGTCTGTCCCACATGCAAGCCATCTGCCTGTACTGCCAGTGCCAGGTCGAGATAGTCATTGATAATAAAAAGCGTATTGTTTTCGGCACACAATTTCTTCATTTCCTGAGCAATGGGAAGCAATTGACCGTGGTCGAGAATTTTGTCTCGCAGTTGGATGACAGCCGCGCCTCCGTGAATTACCTGGCGGGTGACATCCAGATGACTGCGTCCTTTTAGTGCCTGGCTATCAATAATAACATAAAGCCCGTGTATTCGTTTTGCTTTATCCTGACGCAGTAGTCTGGCGAGCAGTTCTTTTTCAATTGTATACAGGTCGAATCGCGCTTGCTCTAGCTTCTGCGGTGAAAGGTGTGTAGGAAAAGAGGTGACTTTAGAGAATTCTTCTAATGTCCGTAGCGCTTCCTGTACTCTGCGGGCATTCGCTACAATAGATGGCATTAAATCCCGTTTCTTGTCTGCTACGTCAGGAATCTCAATCCCGATGCCGACATCGCCTGTGGCATTGCGTGATTCCAGCAGTTGTTTCTGGAACTGCCAGTCGCTGGTCACAATGATATGGCGCAACGACTTCAACCGCTTGGTAAGAGAGACGTCGTTGAGGAGAAAACGTGAAACATCCTCAAGATAGCGAAGTCCTTCAGCAAGACGGTTGAGGCTGGCGTCCACAAGACGAAAACTCCGAGGTGTGAATGCTTCCGGTGAAGCCATATTCATTAATCAGTAGTAAATTCTAGCACGTCGAGGTCGGTTGCACAAGTTTTATCTAATTCTGGTTCTCATGCAACGGGGTGTAGTGCCTCAAAGAAGATGTTATACTAGCCTTGCCAGAGGTGAACAATGACTCACTTCTTGGTAAGGAGTATTAAAATGGCTGGAAGCAGTGGAAAGGAATTAGGCGAAGCACTTGGCGCTATTTTCTTGGGTATCGTTGGCGGTCTCGCATTAGCATCCATTCTTGAAGCACTAACAAAGCCCAAATGCCCTGTTTGTAAGAATACTGTAGAAAAGGGTACAGTCATTTGCCCTCATTGCTCGGCATGGCTGCAATGGGGGGCATAAATGGATGACATTAAACAAATCATCGGGCAAGCGGGGAAATGGTCTCTCATTGGTGTTATTGTAATTATCGTTGCAGAGTATTTTAACGTTTTTAATGTCGAAAAATTTCCAATCCCATCAAGTTGGCTATATATTTACCTATTTGTTAATGGCGGCGTATCTAGTGTTATGAAAAATGTGCCATTTAGAAAAGCCAAGCCAAAACTATGCCCGAATTGTGACAGTGCTTTACAAGTTGCCACCTCATATAATTGCCCTAAATGTGGAAACCTTCATTTCAAAAAAGAGGATGCCAGTTAAATGAATCAGGGAACTATCAAAGACCGCACAAAGGTTATCAGAGGCTTCGAGACATTCGAGACAGCTTTAATCATTCTTGACGGTTTTCTTATCCACTACAATTTTTTCAAGCCACACCTATCTCTCAAGGGGAAAACGCCTGCAGAAGTCGCAGGCTTAAAAATACCGTTCAAAACTTGGACGGAATTTGTGAGGATGGATAGATGAGCAAGCAAAGTGAGGCAACGCCTAGCATAGACTTGGCATTTGATTGGGTTAAGGATGTTCTAGATACGCAAATAAGTTTAGTAGATTCGCTTGATAACAAAGCTATGACTTTGTTTGGGGTAGCAACTGCAATATTAGGTATAGGAGCATCTTTAGGACAAAACATTTTAAATCCTAAAGCGATTCTACCATTTGCGTGCGGAGCTATCGCATTTATAGCCTATATATTTGTCATAGGTTTCACAATATCGGCTTTAGCTGTGCGAGGTTTTGATACACTAAAAAATCCAATAATTATGCGCGAATACTATTGGGACTTGAGTCCCGTTCAATTCAAAATACAATTGCTTGCACACTTGGAAGATGCTTACACCTCTAACAAAGAAAAGGTGGACAAAAAAGGTTTGGCTGTGCGTAATCTAGTTCCAGCAATGGCGTTTGAGGTTGTTTTCCTTGTTTTATCTCTCTGGCTTGGGTTCTTGGCGTAATGTTACATCAGTCGGAGGTGGAACCGTGATAATAGGTTTAGGTCTGGGAGTTGGTTTAGATGTCTGATTTGGCTTGTTATCATCTGTCATACAACATCACCTACGTCTTATTAGATTTGGATTTATTAATTTCATCAATTGTGTCCAATATTGCCCACGATGTGGCAACTATGACTTGTAAAGTCTTCATATCCAACTTCGGATGCTTTTTCTGTAATTCTGTTACTAACGGCGGGGTCTCAGGACGATTAAGCATATCATCCAAAGTATCGTCAAGATTTTCTAAAAATAACGAGTGCATTTTTGCGTTTGCCATTAGAAAAGCCTCCAATATAAGTTTTGTCCATTATAGCATGTAGTTTTTTATATGACTACACCTCGAATTGACTCATAATTAAAGTTACCAAAAATGGTATCGTTGCGTCATAAATAGTGTTACCCAAAGGAGGCGAGGTGACGCGACGCAGCATATTCGAATACGCCGAAGCGATAAGGGAGAGATATCTAAAGGCTTCAAAGA
>DASWLM010000012.1:0-36482 GCA_036396095.1 Dehalococcoidales bacterium
TAATCCAGCTACACTCTTAAAACAAATCAGGCAAGAAGTGGAACATCTCTGGACATTGGCCGAAAGATAATATCTTTTCGGTAACCATAATTATGACGCAATAAGGAGGCTTACGGTAACAGTTACTTTTGACGCAATACGCACCTGAATGCATGGGTACCCTCATTCTAACCGTTGATAACACGGTATCTATTCATCCTCGATTGCGTTTTCGATAAGCTCAATGCGTTGTGGTTGCCCTGTCTTGCCCAGTTCAACTGCTACCAAATCAATCCGCCAGGATGGAGGCAAACCGGTGTGAGTCTCCCGGTACCGATTGGCAACCGCCCGGAGGTGCTCCTTTTTAGTGGTGGTGATTGACTCTTCCGGCGTGCCGAAGAGCCGGCTCCGTTTGGTACGCACCTCGACAAAAACGAGGCAGTCATCTTTGCTGGCGACTATATCTATCTCCCCATCACGACAGCGGTAGTTTGTTTCAATTATTTGATAGCCGCGCTCGACGAGAAAACGGTTGGCAAGTTTTTCGCCCAGGATTCCGGTGGTTTTCCGTGTCATTATTCTGTTCCACCACACACATCCCGCACCGGTTGGAAAGAGCAGCGGTGAATCGGTGAAGCGCCCAGACGCTGTAAGCATTCCAAATGTCCCTGGGTGCCGTAGCCTTTATGGTCGCCGAACCGGTATCCGGGATATGTTCTATCGTACTCTACCATCAGACGGTCGCGGGTGACTTTAGCGATGATTGACGCACTGGCTATCGACAGGCACAGGCTATCGCCATCGGTTACACCCTTCTGCGGCAGTCTGACTTCAGGTAACCGGAAGTAATCGATGAGGAGGTAATCAGGTGCTGGCTCAAGCTGTTTCACTGCCATTTTCATAGCGAGGCGAGTTGCCTTAGCGATGCCCACTATATCGATTGTCTGAGCATCGATAACACCGACCCCCACTCCTGCCGCCGCTTTATACAGGCAGTCATAGAGGAATTCGCGCCGGGAGGCAGTGAGTACCTTGCTATCAGCCACCAGATGAAGCCAGTCACTCTGTAACCCGATAGGCAGAATAACCGCCGCCGCAACTACCGGACCAGCCAGAGGACCCCTGCCGGCTTCATCTATTCCGGCAATATGGCAGAAACCTTTTGTCCACTGTTCCCGTTCTTCTACAAAGGTCGGCGTCGTCACGCTACCTCACCTTTCACCCAACATAGCGCTGACTCGCTTCCAGATAATTTGTGATATCGTCCGCTTGTCCTGTCGCCCATCAACTACGAAGAAACGCCTGGGCTCCTTACGAGCCAGAGTAAGATAACCCTGACGTACCCGCTTATGGAAGGCAAGCTCTTCATTTTCAAAACGGTCAGTGGCATTAACACGTTTCCGTGCTAGACCCTCGCCCACCGGTATATCGAGGAGCATTGTCAAATCCGGCATCAGTCCGCCGGTAGCGATGTCATTGGCGGTACGGACTGTTTTTAGCTTCAATCCCCTTCCATAGCCCTGATAGGCAAGCGTAGAGTCGGTATAGCGGTCGCAAACAACGATTTTACCGTTTTTCAGAGACGGCAAAATGACCTCACTCACCAATTGCGCGCGGGAAGCATTGAATAGCAGTAGCTCGCTCATTGGAGAGATAGCGGTGGCACGACCCCACTTGAGTAAACGGCTGAGCCTCTCTCCGAGTGGTGTAGAACCGGGTTCGTGGACAAGTATCACAGGAATGGACAACCTGCATAACTTCCGGTAGAGTGACCGCGCTTGCAGGCTCTTACCGCTACCTTCGCCGCCCTCGAAAGTTATAAACATTGACCTAGCGCCTGAATTTTTCATTGTTAACGCCAGTTTACCACGCAAGTGGGTCAGGAGCAAGATGCTAATTTTTACGGCGTTTAGTAAGGAGAAGTAAAGAGGGGCGAAGCCTCTTTTTCAGGGGTCTGGGGGTGTCCCCCAGTCATAAAAGTCCCCCAAGAATGGGGGATTTAGGGGGTTGAAATCAATTGCCAAACAATCTCTAACTTTTACCCGTTTTTTTCAGATAGGAAATATCATTGAGACGGCTGAGCATGGCGCCACGCGGGGAAACATCTATGATACTGAGCGAGGCGGTATCAATCCGTATCTGCCACCAGTGCTGCTGGTCAATCCCCAGGTAGTGACAAACCAGTGTCTTTAATGGTCCATTGTGTGAGACAATCAGAATTGTATCCGATGGCTTATGTGCCTTGAGCCTTTCGAGGAAAGTGACGACGCGTTTACTGAAATCCCGAAAAGTTTCGCCCTCCGGAAATTCGAGCGACGGGGTGAAATTGGCACACTGTTTCGCAACCTCAGGGTAGTTTTGGTTAATCTCACCGAATGTCAATCCCTCACAGACCCCGTAGTTCATTTCTCTCAGTTCCGGGCAAGGGGTAACGACCAGACCTCTCCCATCAGTAAGAATCCGGGCAGTGGTTATTGCGCGCATAAGGTCGCTGGCGTAAGCGGCTTCAATTCGCTCATCAACGAGATAGTCACACAATCGCTCAATTTGATGTTGCCCATCGGGGCTCAACTCAATATCGCTGTATCCCATGAACCGATGACCGCTATTGAATTCGGTATCGCCATGCCGCACCAGGAGAAGTCTCATTGCACATACCCCTAAAGTTACTTAATTTCGCGGGTTGTCTCAATGCTAACGCAAGCTCTATCCGTAGTCAAGCCAACCTGTTGACGCCTTCCTCCTTCCGTGATACAGTACAGAGCATGTACAACCACCCCATTTTTACTAAACACTTTATACAAAGGATGCCGCATGAAAAGAGATTTCAATAGACTCAAGGAAGAGAATTTTGATTTGATAGTGGTCGGGGGCGGGATTATCGGGGCGGGTATTGCCCGTGATGCCTCTCTCCGCGGTCTACATACATTGCTCGTAGAGAAAGAGGATTTTGCCTACGGCACGACATCGCGCTCCACTAGACTCATTCACGGTGGATTGCGCTACCTGCGCACGATGCAGTTTAAACTGGTGAGGAATGATTTAATCGAGCGTAAAATACTCCTCAGAATTGCGCCCCATTTAGTGCACGAGCTCAGGTTCGTTATCCCGGCACTGCGTTCTGAGCCTTTTTACCGTTATATGTTACACCTCGGTCTGACACTGTACGATATCATGGCAACGGGTTATACTCTGCATCGCTGGCGGCACCTTTCACAGAAAGAAACACTTAGACAGGAACCCGGACTGGCGAAAATTGACGACTTAACTGGCTCTTTTCTCTATTACGATTGCCAGGCAGAGTATATGGAGAGGCTTTGCATTGAAAACGTTCTTTCTGCGGCTGATAAAGGCGCTTGCATCCTGAACCACGCTATGGCAACCGAACTACTGATGGAAGGTGATAAGGTTTCTGGCATCGGAATCAGGGATACTCTCACCGGTGACGACTATACCGCTAACGGGCGTATGGTTATCAACGCCGGTGGTCACTGGGCAGACCTGGTCTGGCAGGAATTTTACGTTATAAACAAAGATAAATTGCGCCGCACAAAAGGCATTCATCTATTTACTAAGAAGGTGTCTGAGAACGCTCTGGTATTATTTGCCAAAAGTGACGGCAGGCTTTTCTTCGTGGTTCCGTGGGGAGATTATTCTCTTATCGGCACTACCGATACCGATTACACTGGCGACCCGGATGCTGTCTATGCCACTGCCTCAGATGTGAAATACCTGGTGACTGAAATGCGTCATTACTTCTCAGGCTTTTCTGAAGCCGATGTCTATTATGCCATGGCGGGCTTGAGACCTCTAGTTGCGTCAGAAAATAAGGCGGCGTCCAACACCTCGCGGGCACACAGACTCGTCGACCACGAGCTGGAGAACGGCATCAAAGGTTTTATTACTGTACTGGGCGGGAAAATCACCGCTTATCGCGGCATTGCCGAAGAGGTCACCAACCTCGTCTGTAAAAAATTTAAGAAACATGTTCCATGTACTACGGCGCACATCCAGCTTCAGGGAATGCCCGCCGTGCATAGTCAGGATATTGAAAAAGCCGCGCAGCAATACAACCTGCCACCGACGACGGTGAAGTACCTGGTTGACTTATATGGCGCCAGATTCACCCAAGTACTGAATTATGTAAACGATGATAAGAGACTCGGTAACCCGATTTGCGATGGCGGTCCGGATATTATCGCTCAGATTCAATATGCTATTGACGAGGAGTCAGCCATGACCCTGAGCGATTTCCTCCTGCGCCGTACCAATATCGGGTGGAGTCCCATGCAGGGCCGTGATGCTATCGAAGCGGTGGCATCCGAAATGGGCTTACTTCTGGGATGGAGTGTCTGGGAACGGCAGAAACAAATTGATAAGTACCATGATTTTCTGGGGCTGTGTCAGCGCTTCAGGACAGAAGATTTAAAAGTCCGGGAGGCTGATAAAAACCCTACCTTTCGTATTTCATCCAATTGAAAAAGTTGACAATTTTCTCGCCCCTTGCGGGATTCATCCTGAAGACTTGTCCTGAAAGCTTTTTGAAGGATTCATCCTGAAGGAGAGGATTGAGCTTGCACTGAGCCTATCGAATTGAAGTGAGGTGGTTAAAATGAAACACGCAGAAGGCAATTTCAAAGGCTGGAAAAACTTCAACATCTATTACCAGTACTGGAAACCTGAGGGAAAACAAAAAGCAGTACTGCTGGTGGCACACGGTTTTGCCGAGCACAGCGGACGCTACGGCAACCTGGTGAACTACTTCGTGCCGAAAGGCTATGCTGTGTGGGCTCTCGACCACCGGGGTCATGGCAGGTCGGATGGCGAACGCGTGCAAGTTGAGCATTTCTCCGATTACCTGAAAGACCTCAAGACCTTCTTCAATATCGTGCGCAAAGCAAACCGGAAAGATAAAATTTTCCTTATAGGGCATAGCATGGGTTCGACGATTGCCCTGGCTTACACGGCGCAGTATCAAAAAGAACTGGCAGGACTGATAACTTCCGGTGGAGGACTGTCAAGACCCGGCGAACCACCGCCACCGCCCCGACCCGCCGGACAACCCCTGCCGACAGCATTTCTCAGCCGTGACCCTGAAGTCATCAAAGCCTACGAAAACGACCCGCTTGTCTACCGCGGACCATTACCCCAACGTATGGCAATGACGGATATGAGGAGTACTCTCCCCGAGCTTGTTCCGCAAATCAAACTGCCGGTACTGATAATGGCGGGTAACGGCGGTACCGATGGCGCCCGTAGTCGGGTGTTGCACGAATATATTGGCTCCGAAGACAAGACACTCATACTCTATGAAGGCTTACTCCACGAAATTTTCAACGAGCCGGAGCACCTGCAGGTCATGGCAGATTTGGAGGCATGGCTAAAAAAGCACTAGATTAGCCTGTCTTTAACCGTTTGAAGCTAATGCTACAGTTTGATAGATAGCATTCCCAGAAAAAGTGTTAACAAATGGTTAGCAAAATACAGCATTCCTTGACTTTCTCTCTTTCTATACTCTAGAATTCCATAGTCGGAATAATTAATATTTTCTTATACGTTTCATCTTCAATAATGAGGAGCGATATGAGAGAAGATCTTTACCTAGAGATGATGGCTCAGAACTTTGAACTTGCCTATACCTCTTTTACATCGGACGATTATCAATTTTTAAATATATCCGGAAACCGAATAATGAGTGATTCCATATTCGGTTCAAAGGGTAATGCGGCAAGATTCGCTTTGATAGGTTTCTTTATAAAACATATTGCACTTAATTATCTTTACCTTAAACCCAGACTTTCTGCCACTGATTTCCTTAGTGCGAAGACCGCAGGGGACAAATGCTTTACTACATTAAGATCCTTTCACTCAAATGGGGATATAAAGAACTTGTGGGTAGCTTTTTACGATTTTAATTCCGAGATAATAGGTTTTTTTAGATCCAGCACGGAAAAGGAAGCATATCGAGACAATCCTCTAATATCTGCAGAAGTTCGTCGTTGGGCACTTGATTTCCTGTCAAGTAAAAGGGATATTTTATTTAATCCTCATTCTGATTTGTTTAAAGGATTGATTGGTGAAATTACCAGAGTCCATACAGTCTACCGGTTCGAGTTGGCTGATACTGTAACCGCCTCTTGTCTTATGGCAATCGATAGATATTATGAATATTTCTGTATACATTATTTGGACAATAATGGCATATTGGACCTGTCAGCAGTAAGAGGTATCATTTTCCCTTATATCGATACCATGCATACATTATTATTAAAAGACACTATCGACTTTACCTCTATAACCCAACTTATGCTACAGTTGATAATAGGCTGGAGAGAATTCTTTATATATTACGGAGAGTTACCTAAAGGACAAGAGAAACCTATTGAGTTGTCGACTGAATCTAAGAAGAGACTTTCAGATGTATTTAGTAAAGCTATTCAGAAGGAATTGAAAGCATAGGTCTTGCTACTATGGAATCTATTTTAGACAAGATTATCTTTGATATCGCATCGGAAAATCCTACTGCTTCAATGGATGTCATAGCTGAGGCTGTGATACACACCATCGAGTCGGAAGATTTTGTTTCAAATACTATCCGCAAGGTAGTAACCCCTAATAAGCTTGATGTTCGGATTTCTGAATTACGTAGCAAGAGACTTCCAACGAAGCAACGTATTCGTATAACTGAGCGCGTTACCGATACTCGTTTAGTTGAGCGTGTCAAAGAGATGTGTGTTTTACCAATTGAGCATTCATCTTTTAATCCTCTTATTCATACTGATGGCGCCAAAGTATATTTTGCATCATCCGATAATTACCCTGATTCACCTGCCCTAGCGTCTACAACCATCAGTGCCCCTCTTAGTAGCCCCCATCGAGTTATATTGGAATCTATTCCACTCCCTGACAATAATACTACAACTAGCATTCCACTTAGAGGCATTACCGATCGCAATACAGAGTTGAACAGTGTTACTCCTGCCGATCTACTCAACGATATCGATGGGAAGTTTGACCAATCTGAGCCATTATCACTTTACGATTTTTACCAAATGATAAGCCTTGTTAAAATTTCTCGTCACGTTATGAGACTTCTCCCAGTGATATCTAAGATCCTATCTCGAGATTTGGAATTGCGTAAAAAACTGTATGGCTCTGATTCGTTTGAAGAACCATCCGATCTTTACAATAAACCATCTACAGAACCGACTGAACTACGCTTTTTTCTACCCAGTTATATTTGTGAATCCTTCATGACTCTAATAATACACGAATATGGAAGATTACATGAAGAAGTTGGTCGATCTTTTATTGACCGTGAAATTAGCTATGAGTCCTATTTACGACAGACCGAAAGGTACGCCTTAGATGCCGATAGACTCGTCTCCGAATTCCGCTAGTACTTCACTCGATATCTATGAAGTTCCAGTAAAGAAGAAACTAGAAGCTCATATTGTTCGCGTGGGATATAGTGCTGCCCAGCTTAATCCTATTATCGATGCTGCTATTCAAGAAGGCAAGCGATCAATTACTGATGCAGTTAGATCCCTTTCACCTATTGTGATTCGAGAAAGAATCTATCGCTCGGCAGTCACTTATATCGAAAGCGTACTAAGCCAAACGAAGAAATGGAATCTATGCCGTGAATTGATCCGCAATTACTCTTCTGTCTTCCTCGCGGGTGCGGGTGTTTCCTTCGAAAGTGAGCTCCCTTTGTCTGATACTTTAGAGTATCTTAAACGATTCTGCAAAGCAACCAGTTGGATTGATCTGCGATCAGATATATCCAAATGTCATAACTTCAAACTACAATTCAAGATAGTTAGTGACAGGAAAGTTCCTTCTGCATCTCACAAATTGCTTATTAAAAATTTCCCCAGTAAAGTCCTTGAAATCATTTGCTTAAACTGGGATGACCTATTTGAAAGAGCGGCTAATCTTCAAAAGCGAACAATCAGCAAACAAAATCAGAATACCACCGTAACAGGTATGCGACATCTATGGAAGTTTCATGGTGATGTTGCACTGATCACTAATGACAATGTTGCTGGTCAAGGTGGCTGGATTTTCCCTGACCAAGACGGGTATGTTTTCGATAGCTTCATACAATATACTGTAAATACCAATCTTAAGAATGAACCGTTTACATTTATTATTATAGGTTACAACGAAAAAGAGCAAGCAATATATGACAAAATCATCAGACCTCTAGAGTTATCGCCACCTAGACCTACTTATCGGATTGGTTTACAGCTTGACAAACTTCATGACCAGACATACATTGTCGGTACATCAGACTTCGTTTTGAAACAATTATTACCCGGCAATTGATTTATTCTTCCGGTAATTCTGAAACAATTAACGTCATTTCCATATCAGCTAAACATAAGGCTGGAAACAAATCCACTTATGGTGAGTGAAATCGAATTCACGCCCCCGGTTCCGGAGTGTCTATTCAGCCGCAGTAGCACCTTTGTCTTGTGCTTACTACCCTACCGAATATCCTAGCAAATTGGGGTATGATATACTTCAATAGCAGCCAGCAAGAAGCTAAGTAAATATGAAAACAAGCGCTAATAATTACGCATTCATTGATAGCCAGAACTTGAATCTTTCCATTCGTGAGCAGGGATGGGTGTTGGACTTCAAGAAGTTCCGGATTTATTTAAAGGAAAAATACCTCGTGACCAGGGCATATCTTTTCATCGGATATGTTCCCCATAATCAGACCTTGTATACAAATCTGCAGGAAGACGGCTATATTCTTGTATTTAAGCCTACTCTCAGCTTGCCGGGTGGGAAGGTAAAAGGGAATGTGGATGCCGAGTTAGTTCTTCACACGATGATTGAGTATGATAATTTTCACCAAGCTCTCATCGTGACCGGTGACGGCGATTTTTATTGTTTGATAGACTATCTACAAAGTAATGATAAACTGCTGAAATTGATGATTCCAAATAAGAACAGGTTCTCCTCACTGTTTCGGAAGGTCATGTCACATATCGTATTCATGAATAATTTAAGGGATTTGCTAGAATACAAGACGGGTAAATAAAAAGAGAGGCATTGCTGTGGGACTAACCCCACAGATTGGCCTCTCATCGTGATTCTATGTTAAAGATAGCATAGGCTTAAGCCTTTGTCAATAGCGCAGAAGTAATCCCCTTGCTCGCAACCCCACATTAACTCCGCCCCCAAAGAGGGCAGTCCTTTTACCTGTGAATTGTTCTTCCGGCAAAATGTTATAGAAGCGGCTGGAAATAAGGAGTGGTATTTCTGTATAATATTGGCTACACTATACCATTGCAGGAGAACATGACACATTCAGTACACCCACCAAGACCGGTCAAGAAAAGGCTTTCACGGAAAACTAAAGCAGCGGCAAATACCGCCTTACCGCAGAAGAAGAAAGCATCAACAACAAGGACCGCCCTCATCATTGCCGCTATTGTACTTGTTATTGCCATTGCCGTTGGCGCGTTTTACTACCTGGTGAATGTCAGACCATACCAGCGTGTCATCCTTACCGTAGGCGAAGAAAACGTCAAGACCGGCTATTTTCTCAAGCGTGTGGCTGCCAGCACATACGGCGATGCCGCAACGACTATCGATAGCTTGACTGCCGAGCTTATCATGAAACAGGTAGCCCCGGACTATGGCATCTCAACCCCTACAGAGGAAGAAATTGACACGTACCTGATGGAGCAAGCCAGGGGAACGAACGAGACGATTACGGACGCTGAATTTGATACTTGGTTCGAGGACCAGCTGGCAAATACCGGGCTGACTGAAGAAGAGTACCGCGAAATTGTGGGGCACATCATAATCGCAAATCGTCTTGAAGAAATCGTGACAGCTAATGTCCCGTCCACTGTCCCGCAGGTGCATCTCTGGGTAATTAATTTAGACAGCAACGATACGGCAGTCAGCGTCAAAGCCAGAATTGATGGAGGAGAAGACTTTTCGACAGTAGCTAAGGAGGTCTCCCTTGATGAGACAGCAAAGGAAAATGGCGGTGATCTGGGCTGGTTGCCAACCGAGTTGCTGAGTTCAGATATAAGTGCTTTCGTCGACGTGCTGGATATCGGTAAGTGCAGCGACCCGTTCCCATACGTCACGAGCAGTTCCAGTACTGAGGTCGTCACGAGTTACTTTCTCTCGATGGTCTCCGAAAAGTCCGGTGCCATGCAGGTGACTGATGACCAGCTAGCCGCACTGAAGAGCAAGGCAATGAACGACTGGCTGGATTCCCAAATAGCGACCACCGAAGTGACTTTTCACGGTCTAAACGGCAGTACCACCCTGGATAGCGAGACATTAAGCTGGATCGATTACCAGGTGAAGAAGCTCACTAAAAAACGGTCGACTACGACGCCTTAGCTTAGTGCACCTGAAGGAATTCGAATCCATTTATGGTAAGCGAAACCGAATCCACTTATGGTGAGTCAGATCAAACCAACTTGTGGTGAGTGAAACCGAACCACGACCCCCAGTTCCGAAAACCGATACTTCTATCCACTGAGTTATAGGCGTGTGTGGTCGAATCGATTATATGACCGGCGAATCGGGAATCAGGACTATTCCATCCCCAGGGCAAAATGAATCGCGGATTCCAGTTCTATCATCTTCTGTGTGGATAAAGCGGTAATTCTTTGCTGGAGACAATCTTTAGGGACGGTGGTCATCGTATCCAGATTAGCCGCGCATTTCTGCGGCAGTCCCTCTTCTTTGCCCAGTAAAACTTCGGAGTCAATCTGACGGATGCGGGTGGTTACCGGCGCTACGATAATCAGTGAACGGGCGGTATAGGCTTCATTACGAGAAAGAAGAACCACGGGTCTGCGTCCAGCAGGCGGGTCGAGTTTTGCCCACCATATTTCACCCCTTCTCATCCCACGGCTCCCTGGCAAGAATGGTACTGGCGGCATGCCGCGCCGCTTCTATCTCTTGCTCGGTTTCAGGATTTTCACTGTAAGCACGGATGTAGCGCTCGTTTTGGTCCCGTTCCCGTTGTAGTTTCAGCAGCGCTTCCACGGCACGGCGGAAGAACTGACTGCGACTCTCTCCGCTTTCCCCTCTCTTTTCTTCCACGGCATTTAGTATATCTTCCGGCAGGCTGATGGCAATCTTGCTTGTTCTACTCATAGGCTATCCCTCATACCAAAATCATACCAAAGTATGAACTGAATTATTGTGGTTGTCAAGTATTGGTGAGCTAGAGTAAACATGGCGTGCCTCTTTAGCCTGGATTAGATGCCAGTTGTGGTGAGTGGATGCGGTGATTAACCTGTCGTCTTTGCGAACTTCGTGCCGGTTGCCAACGTGCTGAGCGCGGTTTACGGCTGAATTCACGTTTCACTACCGGTGCCGCGTTGCTAACTCCCTTTACGGTACGCCTCTCGAGTTTCACATTGAGCACCCGTTCCAGGTCGCGCACTATTTCACCATCTTTGCTCGTCACGAATGAAAAAGCGTCACCGGTCTGGTCGACTCGTCCCGTGCGCCCGATGCGATGTGTGTAGGCATCGACACTATCGGGCATATCGTAATTGATGACGTGCGAGATTCGTAAAACATCGATACCGCGTGCGGCGATATCCGTGGCTACCATGATTTTATACGAGCCGGTGCGGAAACCATCCAGCGCCGCCTGGCGTTTGTTCTGAGCCATGTTGCCCTGCAACGACGTGACATTGTAGCCTGTTTCTACGAGATGACGGGCGAGTCGCTCCGCCCCGAATTTGGTACGTGTAAAAACCAGAACGGACTCCGTTTCTGTATTCCTCAAGAGTTCTACTAACAATGCGGTCTTGCGGTTTTGTTCAACCGGATACAGAGTGTGAGATACACTGACTGCCGGCTCGGAATGACCGATTTGCACTGTCACCGGGTCGTGCTGGATATCTTTTACCAATCGACGGATGTCCTCCGGTATTGTGGCTGAAAAAAGTAGTGTCTGACGGGGTTTCAGCAAGCACTGCAAAATATTCCGGATAGCAGGCTGGAAGCCCATATCGAACATCCGGTCGGCTTCATCGATTACCAGAATTTCTATGTGTGACGGGTCGATGGTGCCTCCCCACAAATGGTCGAGTAAACGTCCTGGACAAGCCACAACGATTTCAGCGCCATTACGCAATTGACGGAGTTGCTGAGACATACTTACTCCGCCGTAAATGGCAACGCTTCGCAGTCTGGTCTGCTGTCCCAGTTCGTTGAAAGCCTCGCAGGTCTGCTCTGCCAGTTCACGCGTCGGCGAAATCACGAGAGCCCGGACTTTACCTCGTTGACCCTGCAGTAGATGCTGTAAGATGGGCAGAGCGAAAGCGGCGGTTTTGCCGGTCCCCGTCTGCGCGATGCCGATTAAATCCCTGCCCTTCATAACCGGCGGGATGCATTGTAACTGAATTGGTGTCGGCGTAACATAACCGAGCGCGCGGACACCTGCCATGATGCTCGGATGAAAATTGAAGGTTTCGAAACTCATTTATACTCCTAGGTATTCTATACTGTTATACTTCTTTAAAATTTGGGCATTCATATGGATTGGCGTTCGCGCTCTCTCCGTTTCCCGCTAAAGCGGTTGTCTGCCCGGACATGTGCAAAGCTCACGGCTCTATTCCCTGAAAGAGGCAGAGCCTCGACAACGTCAATCACCTGCCCTCCCACGGTTGTGCCTTTCAAGCCGATGATTGCAGCTCCGCCTTCAGACTTCGATGCCATAGTCACATAAGCATACCCTCTTGGTTGCCCGCTCCCGATGTACTTGTCATTCATGATGCTCACCGATGCTACCTGTCCGTAAATCATGAATTCTTGTCGCAGTTGAAAATCGGTCGTATCGAGGGATAAGTTGCCTACATAGATAATCATCTTGCCCCCATTGTGAAGAGCGATATCCTCTGTAGACCGGCAACTCTGATTGTGTCCTTGGTTAAGAATCAGGTTTACCGACCTACTCTTATGGTGCTGTAGCAATCGCGACAATACACCGACCTACCAGCTCTGGGCTCAAACGGCACCTGGGTGCTTTTGCCGCAACTGGTACAGGTGGCGGGGAACATCTGTTGCTGTTGTAACTGATAGGTGGCAGTAATGTTTCTATTACCTGCCTTCGCCTGACGTACTTTCCTGACCTGCCGGCATGAGGGACAGCGTTTCGGGTCGTTATTGTGCCCTATGGAGTGGGAAAACTCCTGTTCGGCGGTGGTGAAAGTGAATGAAGACCCGCAATCGAAGCACTGAATTGATTTGTCCTGAAAAGTCACTAGATGACCTCCTCTCTATGGAATTATTAGTTAGAGTCTGGGTCATCTAATACTTAAATAAATCTGCGGGATTCAAAGAAGCACATAATAACCTGAACTGAAACCATCTATAGTATACAGCACGGCGCGCACTAATACAAAAGTGAGGGTACGGCAAATATCGACTGCACTCTTTGAGTCAGCCTTTGATTTCAGCCAGGTCCCGTTCCGCGGCGATGTACCCGAAGGCGGAAGTACTTCGGTCTTTCAGGATACGCTCGAATACCTCTTTAGCACGCGGGATATTTCCATTATAGTAGTACCAGTTACCGACACCGTAACCCTGCGTCGCATAGATGGTATCTAAGCTATGTATCTCCTGGTTACCCTTATCGGGATTGAGGAGGGATTCCGGCTGGAGTTCCCCACGGTACATCTGAAGTCGCCGGTAATATGAGGGACCTTCGACAAACTGTTCGCCTTTTAAACCGTGCGGGACTAACTTGAGTAGTTCCGTAGCCTCGGCTACTTTCCCATTCCGCCTGAGGGTCATGTAGTGCCAATCGATACAGGCAGTCAGGTTATTGTAATCACCTTCTATCATCCATTGACGGCAGAGATTGAAAGCAGAGGCGGCTTGTTTCCAATTACGAAGTAAATAGTGAGCGAGCCCGAGATGATAATAAACATTGAACTGGATGCTCGCTGGTGGGACAGGCAACTCATTCCCCTCTCCATCCGGTTCCATCCAGAGAGACATACCTTGAATCAGTTTCTCAGCCTGCTTGAGGTCGGCGAGGGCTTCCGTAAAACGTCGGGTGGAAATGTAACGGTGTCCACGTTGCCGTAGTAACTCAAAGGAATCGGGATAACTCTCCAAACCTTTACTAAAAATGGCAATGGCTTCGTCGTACTGATAGCGGAATCCCAGCACCCTGCCATACCAGACCGTATTAGCCAAAGTCGGTGATTGTTCGTAATTTCGCTTGGCGGCAGCTAAAGTTCTGTTAAAACGCTCTCGCGCATCATTATCAGGCAATCTATTCCTCATGTATCCACAGCTTATCTTCAACTCATGACTTTTCATCACTATACCAGCTTGCTAAATGAGCTTCAATAGTGACTATTTTGAGGAAATTGTTTGGATAGTATCCAGTCCTCTGATAAAATATAACCATATCACACAGGCATTTTTGCCGTAGCAAAATGGTCGGCATGTCGTAGTATTAGAGGTTATATGCCCAAGTATATAAGCTGGATTCCGACACAACCTGAGTATATCGATACATTCTTTGAGCTCTGTCCGGTGTCCCCATCCGATGTCGTGTATGACCTGGGCTCGGGTGACGGCAGAGTGCTGTTTACGGCAGTAGAAAAAGGCGCCGGCAGATGTGTAGGAATAGATATCGACCCGGCTCTGGTGAAAGCCGCGAGTGAAGAGGCAAAGAACGCGCGTATGGACCACAAATTGACTTTCATCGAGGCCGACATCATGGGGGTAGACTTATCAGAGGCTTCGGTAGTTTTCTGTTATATGCATTCTGCGGCTTCGGCGGCGTTAAAGCCGAAGTTCGGGAAGGAACTTAAGGGCGGGACAAGGATTGTTATGGAGTCATTCCCGGTGATGGGGTGGCAGCCGGTAAAAGTCATCGATAACAATGGAATTTTGTTCTATTTATACATTATGCCCGCCAAGGAAACAGAAGAATACAGGATTATAGTCGGGACTCCGATTAACGATTACTATTAGCATAGCCGGGATTGCAAGAAGCCGCCGCTAGAGGGATTCGCCTGTCCCTGGCAACCTGTCCTGAACGTAGCTGAAGGAAGCTAAGGGAAACCCACTTGTGGTGAGTCAAACCGAACCACGATCCCCGGTTCCGAAGTCTAACGGTCAAAATTGGAACGCAATTTAAACCCCCAATGGTTATCCTGCCGTGTCATTATCCAGATAGATGGAAATGTGCCAATTTTACTACCATCTGCCCGGTACCTGGAATATGTCACCACGAGATGGACTTTATTCTCATTACTATGAATCACCACGCGTGAATCCCAGCAGGTATGGTTCCAGCCATATCTTTGGCGGAAATCGGTAAAGGACCCGGGCGACGATAAGGAGCCAGCTTTCTCAGTCACTCTAAATACCCCGGTAGCGCCCACAAGAACATGCGGAAAGTTAATAAAACTATCGGTTTTCTTAACATCACTCTCATTAAAGGCATCCATATAGCCAATCGCAGCCTTTACCGCGTTCTCCTCCGCCTCATTGTTGACGGTAGTGATTACCTGATATCCTTCTGAAGTGCCAGTAATTCTTTCGGTGGTAATGACCTGCTTCGGATATTGGTTTTCAGGTTGTGTCATTTACATTCCCCTTTCTTACATGATAATAATATAAAAATGCAGATTGACCTGGCGCGCCTGGAGGGATTCGAACCCACGACCCCCGGTTCCGAAGACCGATGCTCTATCCACTGAGCTACAGGCGCATACTTTACAGGTTATCAGCTTTCACAATTATAGCGGGGAATAAGGTATCAGGCAATGGGGATGGGGTAAAGGCGACTTGTAACCTATTGATTGATATTTGGTATTTCCCTTCTTTGAAGGGCAAGGTTTGGGGTGAGTAGTGGGATTCGAACCCACGGTCTCCAGGGCCACAACCTGGCGCCCTAACCGCTAGGCGATACTCACCATGTTACGCGTGCCTGCTTATGGCAGGCAATTATTCATTATAGCTGAAATCGGGCTTATCTTTCAATCGTGACTGTGCCTGATGTGGCATTGATAAGATGGTAACCCCAAGAGGTTAGCTGAGGTATTTCGTCACTTCAATCAGGCTCTGTATGCGCGGGCAGTCTGTGATCTCGGGGTAGAGATTCGTGCGGTCGAGCAGGAGTGGCACGATGCCCACCGCCCTGGCTCCCTTGACATCGTTATTGTACTGGTCGCCGATGTGAATGGCTTCTTGCGGTCTAACTTTCGCCAGTTCCAGCGCTTTCAAGAAAATGGGCGCCTGCGGCTTATCCGCACCCACTTCACCGGAGGTTACGGTGAAATCGATAAATGATGCAATCCCAAGTTCCAGACACATTGAATCGATTTCACGCTGAAGGTTGGTCAGCAAACCGATAGTCAGTTTCTTATCTTTCACGGCTTTGAATGCAGGTAAGACATCATCATAGAGAATGAACTTCATGGTGGAGTTGAGTTCACGCATACGGGTCATCATTTTGAGAACTAAATCCTGTTGTGGCGCAATGCCGGCTTCTTGCAGGATGGTCACTTGGAAACCGGAATAGATTTTTAGTTGCTCTTCAGGACTTCGCTGACGGACGGGGAGACGCGCATTTTCCTCGTAGAAATTTTTGTCGGCGAGATAAAGACCCCGGCTGATGACTTGTGGTGAGACTGTAAAACCAAGCTCGTGTAGAGCCTGACGTTCCAGTTCCTCGCGCGGTGGATAGTAGTGCGCCAGAGTATTGAACCAATCGAAAAATACCGCTTTAATCACGGCTACTGGTCATTGTGCCTATGTGTTTTTTATACCCTGGTCGGTGATGTAGTCGACCGCATTTTGCACGGTGACGATTTTCTCCGCATCTTCATCGGGAATTTCAACCTTGTGAGAAGGGTTGGTGAACTCTTCTTCGAATGCCATGACAAGTTCAACAAGGTCAAGAGAATCAGCACCGAGGTCATCCACAAAGCGGGCTGTAGGCACGACCTCCTTCTCCTCGACTCCAAGCTGTTCCACAACCACTTTCTTAACCCGCTCAAAGACAGTTGCCACGTTTATACACCCCCGTATCAGGATTTTTCATCTTTTATGAGGGCGCTCACGGCGCCCAGAACGCCATTTATAAACCGTGGTGAATTGTCGCTCCCGAAGTCCTTGGCTAATTCCACTGCCTCGTTGATCGCGACCTTCACTGGTACTCTATTATCAAGCAAAACCTCAAAGATTGCAAGTCGCAGGATATTCCGATCGATGACTGCAATCTGCTCTACGGGCCAGGCAGGAGCAAATCGCCGGATATGGGCATCCAGCTTCTCTTTATATCGTACTACCCCTCTTACCAAGTCCTGCGCAAAGGAGACATTTTCCCCGGTTAGCTTTGTTTCTTCCAGAAGGTGGTTCAAAGTTACTTCCGGGTCATGTCCTACCGCATCAATTTCGTAAAGTGCTTGCAGGGCTATACTTCTCGCTTTACGTCGCCCACCTGCCATTTACAATCCTGTATCAAGATTACTATATTACCCATTAATTCGTCTAGAGCTTACCGAGTGAAATCCCGCCGTCAACCGTCAATACTTGTCCGGTAATATAACGAGCTTCATCAGAAGCCAGAAATGCCACGGCTTCCGCCACATCCCGCGGCGTACCCAGATAACCGGCGGGAATTTTATTAGCCATCTCCTGCCGCCGTTCTTCGGGGAGCTGCTGGGTCATAGCGGTATCGATAAAACCCGGCGCCACGGCATTCACTGTAATATTGCGCGATGCTACCTCTTTAGCGGTGGCTTTTGTGAAGCCGATAATCCCGGCTTTTGCTGATGCATAGTTTGCCTGTCCCGCATTACCGATAATACCGACGATACTGGAGATACTGATGATGCGTCCCGAGTGCTGACGTATCATGTGCCGTAAAGCGCTGCGAGTGCACAGAAAAACGCTCTTCAGGTCCACGGTAAGGACTTTGTCCCAATCATCATCAGTCATTCTCAAGAGCAACTGGTCGCGGGTAATGCCGGCATTATTCACCAGGATATCCAGTTTGCCATAAGCCGCCACCGTCATATCGATGATACGATTAACATCCGCCGCCTGACTGACATCACCCATAGCAACCATACTCTTACGTTGAAGCTTCTTAATCAGTTCGACCGTCTCATTAGCCGGCTCAGGAACGCCAAAATCATTCACTACAACATTAGCGCCAACTTCCGCCAGCTTGAGAGCGATTTCTCTGCCGATACCGCGCCCGCTACCCGTGACAATTGCAGTTTTACCGGTCAAATCCATAATTCAATTCCTTACCTGATAAAGTATACAAAATTCAGTATAGCACAGTCCATCTGGTGAAGTAAGGAATCTAGAACGGTGATAAGATGATTAGCAGTGTCATTACAAATCACGATTATAGTGGGTCGCTTTGTTATACTTGTATAAACAATAAAACATCGGCACGGATATCCGTAATATTGCGCATTGCACAATATTGACATTGATGCTGAGAAATGCTAATTTCTTAATATTAGAGCTATTGTACCCTATTCACTGTATTATAATAGACATGTTTTTCCGAATTAACGGGACTACAGAAAGGTGCCGTACATCATCTAAACTAGCTGTTTCTCAATTTAGAGCAAGGCACGCTCCATATTTCCAACACCTTTTAGACTTTTCCTTTATTTTCTCAGGAACAATGCGCCTGTTATTACATACTGAGTAATCTAAGAGAGGAGTATGAATGGACTGGAATATTCTTGGTCTGGCGAGACACGGGCTCAATAATTTTGAGCAAATATCTATTATCTGCGTAGTCATAGTGGCGTTCATCAGCCTGATTTACGCTTGGCTACTGCGTGGCACCGTGCTCAAGAAGGACAAGGGCACTGCCAAAATGCAGGAGGTATGGAATGCCATCCGTATCGGCGCGGATAGCTACCTTAGCCGTCAGCTTAAAACAATTTTGCCTGCTGTCGGCATTCTGACAGTGGTGCTTTTCTGCAGTGTCCAATTTATGCCGCTCAGCCGGGAAGCACTTGCAGAATTCCCGAACAATACGAGAATCATCATCGCAGTCGGACGAACACTGGCATTTATCTGCGGCGCCACTTTCTCCTTGCTCGTCGGACAGCTCGGCATGCGCATGGCTATTCAGGCAAATGTGCGCGCGGCTTCGGCGGCGAGACGCGGTTCGAACGAAGCCCTTTCCATTGCTTATTACGCCGGTACATTCACCGGTATGCTCACTGATGGTCTGGGACTTCTCGGCGGCACTGTAATCTTCATCATCTTCGGCAAAGCCGCTCCTGATGCCCTGCTCGGTTTCGGGCTTGGCGGCACTCTGCTGGCGCTCTTTATGCGTGTTGGCGGTGGAATCTTCACCAAAGCCGCGGATGTGGGCGCCGACCTGGTTGGTAAAGTTGAAAAAGACATCCCTGAAGACGACCCGCGCAATGCCGCAGTGGTTGCCGACCTAGTGGGTGACAATGTCGGTGACTGCGCTGGTATGGCCGCTGATATCTTTGAAAGTTATGAAGTAACAATCGTCTCCGGCTTAATTCTCGGTTTGACACTGGTGGCAATAACCGGTGAGCTAAAATGGATTGTCTATCCTCTGATAATTCGCGCCATCGGCGTGATTAGTTCTATCATCGGTACGTTTACCGTGCCAATCTGGCAAAAATTCCCTATCAAATTCCTGAAGGCGCATGATGCCGAAGAGGCGATGTTCCGCTCTTATGAAGTATCCAGCTTCAATACCATTTTCTGGGCGTTTCTACTCGCAATCTTCTATGCGGGAGACTGGAAGCTGGCACTACTGACTACTTTCGGTGTCGGTCTAGCGGTGGCTTTCAATCCCCTCACTTCGTATTTCACCGCTACCAAACGTTCCCCGGTCAAAGGTATTGTCAAACAAACCAGCACCGGACCTGCTACCACGATCCTTTCCGGTTTGTCGGTTGGTATGGAATCCAGTGTCTGGGCGCTGATTGTCATCGCCATTAGTTTTATTGGCGCCCTTTTGCTATATAGTAGTATGGGTGTGGAATATGTCCTGTATGCTGTGGCAATGATTGGTATCGGTATGTTGAGCCATACCGGCAACAACGTGGCTATGGACTCATTCGGTCCTATTTCTGATAACGCCAACGGTATTGCCGAAATGTCATGGCATGATATGGATGATAAGGAAACCAAGAATGCCCGTCAGATTATGGCTGACCTTGATGCCGTTGGTAACACCACCAAAGCCATCACCAAGGGGGTGGCTATTGCCTCGGCTGTTATTGCCGCTGTAAGCCTTTTCGCGGCTTATATCACGGATGTAGGCAGAGTACAGGCAGACCTTATTGCAAACGGAGCGGTTGGCATAAAAGTCATGGATTCCATTCGTGTCTCTGAAACCCAGGTCTTTATCGGCCTGTTGCTGGGCGGCGCTCTGCCATGGTTGTTCAGTTCTCTCTCAATCAATGCTGTTAGCCGCGCGGCAGGACGCATTGTGGAAGAGGTCCGTCGGCAATTCCGTATCCCCGGTGTGATGGAAGGTACTGTTAAACCTGATTATGCACAAGTCGTCGGTATTTCCACACAATCTGCCCAGAAAGAGCTTATTCCCCTGGCGCTCATCTCCGTCCTCACCCCTATCTTCCTTGGCTTGCTATTGGGTGTAGAAGCCCTGGGTGGCTTCTTGGCTGGTATCATCCTCAGCGGTCAATTGCTGGCAGTGTTTATGTCCAATGCCGGCGGCGCCTGGGATAATGCTAAGAAATCCATTGAAGATGAACCACGCGACCTGAAAGCCAACACCGGTAAGGGCAGTGAACGTCACAAGGCTGGTGTCGTTGGTGATACCGTTGGCGACCCGCTTAAAGATACTGCTGGCCCGTCACTGAACCCGATGATTAAGGTGGTCAACATGGTCAGTTTGATTGCGGCGCCAATCATCGTGAAGTTCAGTCTTGATTTCAAGAACGTGGATTGGGGTAAAGACTGGCTGGTCATAGTAATCGCCGTCGTTATAATGGCAGTTGTCGGTTGGGCAATCATGAAGAGTAAGAAAGAAATACCATCAATAACCACACCGACAACGGTCAGCAAAAAGTAATAGGCAAACAATGCTGCCGGGAAATCGTTAAAAGCCATAGATAAGTAAGGCAGGAGTTCTCTCAAAGAGAGTTGTAAAAAAGGGGGTCTGGAGAAATACCAGGCCCCCTATCATTTTAGTCCCGGTCATTTGTTAAAACCTTATTACACCACCACACACGCTCAGACATTGCCCGGTGACATAATCACCCAGGTCGGTGACGAAGAACTCCACCACCTTTGCGATGTCTTCGGGGAGCGCGTAAGAACACTTGTACGTTCGGTTTACGAAATTTTCACGCCCGCTGTAGTGCCTAAGATTATCCGGGTTTCAGTACGCGGCAGCTCTGATGAGCGGACAAACCAATGCGATTTGACACCACGTTGACAGGACATAGTATAATCATTATGCAAAGAAGTTCCAGTGGGAGGTTTCTTGTGCCCTTTTTACAGAGGCAAGCATTCTACCAAAAATTGCAGGAAGTGCGTGGATCAAAGACCTTTGCGCTGTTCCATTCCGATAGGATTGCTGATGCCCAAGTCACGGGAATCAATTGCCATATATCACAAGATCACCTTCCTGTTTTCAATCAGCTTCTAAGAACTGCTGGAAAAGCTGCCCGCATAGACTTATGGCTTTATACTCGTGGGGGCGACATGAATGTGCCATGGCCTTTGGTTAACGCCATTCGGAGTTTCGCTCCCGAGTTCAATGTCCTTGTGCCTTTCAGAGCACACAGTGCAGGTACACTGATAGCAATGGGGGCTAATAAGATTATCATGTCACCAACTGGAGAACTCAGCCCCGTAGACCCAACAACGGCTAATCAATTCAGTCCTCGAGATCCGAACAATCGCCAGTCCATACTGGGTATCAGTGTTGAGGAAGTCAATGCATTCATCGAGATGGCAAAAACGACCGTAGGGATCGAGGGGAGCGCTGATCTCACCACTGTTCTCCAAATACTGTCAAAAGACATTAGCCCCATAGCCTTGGGCAATGTGCATAGGACTTACACGCAGATCCGGGAGGTATCCAAAAAGCTATTGAGCTTGCACATGGATACCACAAAGGAATCGGCAAGGGTTGATGAAATCATAAACAAGCTCACCCAGAAGCTATACTCTCACCTCCATGCTATAAACAGAACTGAGGCAAAAGATATTGGCCTTGATGTAGTAGATGCATCAACTGACGAAGATAGACTGATTTGGAGTATCTACGAGGACTATGCTAAAGAAGTGGACCTAGACAAGCAGTTTCTGATTCGTGGGGTACTGGGGACGAAACTGGAAAGTGAGTTGACGTTGAAGGGTGGGTTCATCGAGACATCCGAATGCTCGTACGCTTACCAGACCAAACTGAAGCTGACACAAGCATCAGTGCTACCTGACAAGATTCTTGAGGGGGTGATGGCAGGACGACAGAAAAAGCCCACTGACTTAGTGCCTGGTCTACCAGTACAAGTTGAGGTCGCCCCCTTGCAGAGTGGGTGGGCACTGACGAGTTAGGAAGGGGACGATGATAGAAACACGATTCACATCATTTCACATCGATTTTTCTACCTTAGACATTGAAAGGGGACAAGTGAGCCTGATGCCCTCCAGCTTCGCCATTGTGATGCAACCTCAGATCAGGTCGGGAGGAGTGGTCCTAAGAGTTGAAGATATGGAGCCGGAGCGTCCTCGCGAAAACATGCTGCCCGGAGCAACATCACCGGCTTCTAAGAAGCGCACCAAGTCTCGAATGCGGTAGTTTGCGTATAATATTCATTACACGTTCAGGAAGGCGAAATCCCAGATTCCTTTCTTCTTTGGTATTTATATCAGTAACAGAAGTATGCTCTCCTCTCGGAGCTTTTAAGGCAAAGCCGGGGTCAGGGGTTTACCCAAACATAGTAAATACCACTTTTGGACTCGATGTGCAACAAACAATTGGCACACCACCCAGGAGTGTGCCAATTGATAGTCACCACCCCGTTACCTTGAGGTAAAACTATATTTCAATAAAGGTACCTAGCTACGAATTGAGTTTCGCACATCCCTAATTCTATAAATAGGACTTGTCAGTGCAATCAAGCTGAGGGAGAATTAAGACTCTTCACTGAAGCCGCATCCCCTATATTTAGCATTTCCGCATCACGGTTGATGCGTCTCACCAGCCCGGCAAGTACTTTCCCGGGACCGATTTCAATGAAGCTCTTCACGCCCTGTCCCAGCATATATTCCACTGACCTTTGCCACTGAACACTACTGGTCAATTGATTGAGAAGCTCTTCTCTGAACTGGTTGCCTTTTGTGAGCGGCTGCGCTGTGACATTCGCAATCACAGGCACAATTGGATCTCGGAAGCTGACCTTGCCAAGCACCTCTGCCATACCTGCTACAGCAGGTCGCATAAGGGGCGAATGAAAAGCACCGCTTACCTGCAAAGGCGTGACGCGTGCCGCACCTTTTGATTTTGCCATTTCGGAAGCCTTAGCGACGTTTTCGCTGGCGCCGCTGATAACCAGTTGACCCGGACAATTAATATTAGCAATGACTGTATCGGTCTGTTTACATACCTCGGCAAGCGCCGGTTCCTCAAGCCCCAAAACTGCTGCCATCGCCCCTGGTTGTTTCATACCAGCTTCGTACATGAGTCGCCCACGTTCACGTGCCAGATGAACCGCCGTACTAAAATCGATGACACTCGCAGCGGCAAGAGCAGTATATTCACCAAGACTGTGCCCTGCCATAAACACAGGTGGAGGTAAAATTTTGCCCGCGACTTCCTGTGCCGCTTTGAGACAGGCAATGCTAACCAGCACCAATGCCGGCTGGGCATTAACGGTCTTTCGCAGTTCTTCCTCCGGTCCCTCAAAGCACATCTTGGTTATAGGGAAATTGATGGCATCATCGGCTTGCCTAAAGAGCGCTTTTATCGAATCGAAGCTGTCATAGAGGTCTTTGCCCATCCCCACCACCTGAGCACCCTGTCCCGGGAAAACATAGGCAACTTTCTTTAATTCCGCCAAGGCTACCTCCTTGTAAAATTATTAAGACTGGTGATAATTTGCTCTGCCTGTGCAATCGTCTCTTCGATAATGGCTTTAACGGGCTTGATGTCTTTAATCATGCCGGCAATTTGTCCTGCCAGGAGGGAGCCTTCGTCTACATTCCCTTCAATGAGACCCATATACATTCTGTCACGCCCAAAGAGGTCGAGCTCTTCTTTACTGATACCCGCCTGCTCCAATGCGACGTACTGCTCGGTGAGGCTGTTTTTCAGAGAGCGAAGTGGCAAACCTGTTGTCTGGCCTGTGACTATGGTAGCACGATCATCGGCCTCGAGAATTTTACGCTTGTAATTGAGGTGGGCAACACATTCCGTACTGCAAACAAAACGCGTACCCATTTGAATACCCTGCGCGCCCAGAGCCAGTGCGGCGGCAAGTCCGCGCCCTTCAGCAATACCACCCGCCGCCACCACCGGGATTTTAACCGCGTCCACTACCTGCGGGACAAGCGCCATGGTGGTCACTTCACCGACATGTCCACCCGACTCCATACCCTCGGCGACCACGGCATCAGCGCCAGCTTCTTCCATGTGTCTGGCGGCGGCGACCGTGGCAATGACAGGCATAATCTTCATTCCCGCTTGTTTGAAACGATGAATATACGGTCGTGGACTGGCAGCGCCTGTGGTGATAATAGGCACACCTTCTTGGAGAATGACCTCGATGACTTCCTTTACATGAGGTGAGGTCAGCGGGATATTAATACCGAAGGGCTTGGTCGTTTTTTGTTTAGTGAGCCGTATTTGTTGTCTCACCCACTCGGCTTGATAATAACCGCACCCGATAATGCCGAGTCCACCGGCATTAGAGACCGCCGACACGAGCTCGGCGGTGGCGATATGCGCCATTCCTCCCTGAATTATAGGGTGCTCGATGCCCAATAGGTCGCAGATGGCCGTCCTGAGCACAGTTTACCTATCCTAAAGAGTCTTTACTAGGCTTTTTTAGGTTTGGGGCTTTTAATCGTGACAACTTCCCGGCCAGCGTAACTGCCACAGGTAGGGCAAGCGCGGTGCGGGAGCTTGGGACTGTGACATTGCGGGCAATCAACGAGCGCCGGCGCAGTCAGTCCGAGGTGGGCACGACGCTGTCCCTGTCTTGCTTTGGCATATTTTCGCTTCGGTAATGGTCCCATCTTATTTTCTTCCTTTGTTCTTGAGTTTCAGTAGTTCAGCCCAGCGCGGGTCGGCTTCATCCGAAGGACAATCACACGGTCCTTCGTTAAGATTTTTCCCACAGGTGGGACATATTCCGGCGCATTCCTCACGGCACAGGGGCTTCATAGGAAGTGCCATTACTTTATACTGCCTGATTGACTCCGTTAAGTCAAGGATGTGGCGCTCATCAATCGTAAACGCGCCCGATTCATCGGGTGACGGTAGTTTAGAGCCGGTATCGATGTCTATGGAGGGGTGATATTCTTCCTCGATATTCAGTGGCAAGGAACAGATGAACGGTTTCAAACAGCGACTACACACCAGTGGAACATCAATGGTTAGTTTGCCCTGTACCAAGATACGACGGTTGATATGGGTCAGTTTCAGTTCCCCACGAACGGGAATCTGTGCGGATTCATCCCCGAAGATATCGTCTATCCGGACAACCCTCGTGGTGCCCTGGTCGGATTTTAGAAATTGCGCGACATTAATCTGCATGGTGATTTAATTCAAGTACACAGTAAATCCGATTTGATTTCACCGATTGGGGGGAATACGACTCATGTTCTGCAGGTTATGTTTCGGCTCTGCGTACGTTCTTAATTATAAGGTGGCATGAGGCAAGGGGTCAAATCGTTGACAGGTTAAATAAAAGGATGTATAGTGCGATACGTCCAGTTCATTGAATAACAGGATAAGGAGGGTAGTATGCTGAAAGATTTCAGAGCATTCGTCATGCGCGGCAACGTGGTTGACATGGCAGTGGGCATCATCGTTGGTGCCGCTTTCGGTGCCATTGTCACCTCCTTGGTTAAAGACGTCATCATGCCACCTATTGGTCTACTTCTGGGGAAAATTGACTTTGCTAATCTACATTACGTTCTCCAACAAGGCACACCTTCCGGTCCCTACGATACTTTAGCTGCAGCACAAACTGCTGGCGCTGTGACACTGAATTATGGCGCGTGTATAAATACCATAATTACCTTCCTTATCATTGCCGCCGTCGTCTTTTTCTTCATTGTACGTCCGATTGCGAAAATGAGCGCGCGTCAAAAGGCAGCAGAACCGGCCGCGGCGCCAACAACGAAAGAATGCCCCTTCTGTCACTCTACAATCAATATCAAAGCGACACGTTGCCCGAATTGCACCTCACAGCTTTCACCACAGTAGCCATCTACTTTTGACAAAAGGGCAATTGGGAGAAATAGGCTTAAAACGAAATACCCAGAGATTGAAAGGGCTCAGTCTGGGAATTTCATGATAATGTGTTTGTATTTCCCTTTTCCATTATTAACGAATTTTACGCTATACCGACTTTGATGTTACTGTTAAGAGCGCGAGGGAAAGAATATGCCACGAAACAAGAAACAGTCGGACAGTTCGCCACAGGTCTCGCAATTACTTGACATGGTGGAATATCAGACAAGCTCAGTGGTCAGCCGTACACTCCTTGACAAAAAGGCCGGCACGCTGACGCTATTTTCCTTTGCAGAAGGACAGGGGCTGAGTGAACATACCGCTCCCTTTGATGCTCTGGTGTATATCCTCGATGGCGAAGCGGAAATATCAATTTCGGGCAAGCCTTTTCATCTACAAGCCGGCGAGATGATTATTATGCCCGCCAACGAACCACACGCCCTTAAAGCCATCAAACGATTCAAAATGATGCTAGTGATGATAAGGTCGTAGAGATGAAAAAGGACTCGATGGACACAACCGCCATACAGTGGTTATTAGAACCCAAGGATATAGGCATCAGATATCTGGCAGTACGCGACCTGATAAAGACAGATGCTAAAGAATTGGCGTCCATAAAGGCACTGGCACACCAACAAGGTCCTATTGCCGTGATTCTGGAGAAAATGGATAAGGAAGGTTACTGGGAGCAACCCGGTTCTGGCTACTATCCAAAATACACCGGGACGGTCTGGTCAATTATCCTGCTGGCTCAATTAGGCGCCTCAATTTATACAGATGAGCGTGTCGCGACTGCCTGCTCCTATATTCTGGAACACAACCTCACCAGAGATGGTCACTTTACTGTTAATGGGCTTCCTTCCGGCACGGCTGATTGCTTACAGGGAAATCTTTGTGAATCACTTTTAGATTTGGGATGCAAGGACCCACGCTTGGACAAAGCCTTCGAGTGGATGGCACGGAGCGTGACCGGGGAAGGCATAGCCCCAATGACGGATAAGACAGCGGCAGTGCGTTATTATGCGGGTAAATGCGGACCGAACTTCGCCTGCGGTTCCAATAACAAACTGCCGTGCGCCTGGGGAGCCGTGAAGGTAATGCTGGCTTTCAGCAAACTACCTCCGCAGAAGAGGACAAAGCTGATAGACGGCGCTATCGCAAAGGGGGTCGAGTTCCTGTTCAGCACCGACCCAGCGAAAGCCGATTATCCCTGTGGGTACAGCGCCAAACCGAGTGGGAACTGGTGGAAGTTCGGATTCCCGGTGTTCTATATCACCGACATATTGCAAATTGCGGAAGCTCTGGTTGGCTTGGGCTACGGCAAAGACCCCCGCCTGACAAATGCTCTGAAGCTCATCCGCGAAAAGCAGGATAAGCAGGGGCGCTGGCTGATGGAGTACGACTACACAGGCAAGACCTGGGTGGATTTCGGCGCGAAGAAACAGCCCAACAAATGGGTAACACTGCGCGCCCTGCGGGTGTTAAAAGCGGTAGGTTGAATTTTTGAGCGACAAATGACGATAGAATACGCAGAAAAAGGCAGACAGGATTTAGACTCCATTGCGCCGTTATGGAATAAGTTAAGAGAACACCAGAGAATTCGCTCACCGCACTTCGCAGAACACTACGCCAGGCGTACCTGGAAACGGCGAAAGGCAGAATTACTGCAGAAAGCTGAGTCGGGTGGTCTGCACCTGGATATCGTAATGGATTCAAAGACAAAGAAGATTATCGGCTATTGTGTGAGCATTGTGTCTTCAGATAAGCAGGGAAAGTTGGAATCGATATACGTCGAGCCGAAATATCGACAATTCGGTATCGGCGACCAACTGATGCAGAGAACTTTAAAGTGGATGGACGAAAAGCAAGCCAAGACGAAGACCCTCACTGTAGGAGTCGGAAACGAAGAAGTACTTACATTCTACAGTCGCTACGGTTTTTATCCAAAGCACATTACGGTAGAGCAGGTGGAAACTAGAGAAGATTGAAGAATCTCTGTGCTAGAGGAATTAACATGTTGCCCGAACTGAACGATAAAAATGCGGATATCGAGAATGTTGCTAGCAAGGCACTCGGAGAGAACAAATTACTTTCAGAACTACTGGCGGGACTCAAATCCAAAGACGAAACGTTCAGGTATAACTGTTATAAGGTTCTGATGCTGATTAGCAAGACACATGGCGAAGTATTGTATCCATCGTGGGATTACTTTGTGGAACTGCTACACAGCGATAATTCTTACCACAAGATGAGCGCCGTCCACCTTCTCACAAATCTCGTCAAAGTAGATAGAGAAGACGGGTTTCAGAAGATATTCGATAGCTATTACAGCCTGCTGGATGACAAGAGTGTGATTGTGGCGATATATGTCGCCGGCAATTCCGCACAGATTGTCAGGGCAAAACCGCACCTAGAAAACCGTATTACCAATATCCTGCTTAACATAGATAAGACGCATCATCCGTCAGGGCGCAAAGAGCTAATCAAAGCCGGGGCAATAGAAGCTTTGATGGAATACTTTACAGATTCCAAGAATAAAGCGAACATAGTAGCATTCGTAACTAAACAGCAGGATAGCGAAAGTCCGAAAACCAGAAAGATAGCCAAGGCATTTCTCAAGAAGTGGGGCGATGGCTAATCGTGGTCTTCTCAGACGAAAATGGGCTTCCTAGTGGTATTCGTGGACGTTCCATAACTATTATTTGAGAAGAAAGAGCCAATTCTGGCACTGTAGCTACTTAAGAAAAGGCATCACTCGTTAATTACTTGGGTAAAAACCTTACTGCAATCTCTATCATTTTATTAACGCTTTCTTTTATCGTATCTATGCTATCCGGCACATCATTCTTGTTAGTTTTTCCTTCGAACTCCAACCCGAGGAGAATTATGTGTTTAGCAAGATAATCACTGACATCTTTAATAGCATTCTGTACGCTAACATCGAGTTCCAAGGCGATATTTTTCAGGTAGGAATATCTTACTCCAACAATTCTATATTCATAATCATGCTTGAGTGCCCAAACACGTCGCTTATCGTCTCCCGTGAGTTTTAATACAATAATCAACTCTTCTAGGTTGGATACAAAACTACATCTTTTTATTGATTCTCCCCAGTTTATAATTTCTTTTAAAAGTCTCTCTTGTCGTTCTTTCTTACTTATTTCACTATTTTGCTTAATAATTCTCCAAGTTAGAATAGCAAGAACAACGGTCGCAAAAGCCAGTAGAATAGTACCAATTGCTGTCCAATTCCATGTCACTGTAGATTACACCTTTAATAGCGTGACAATATTATAGCACACAAGAATACATAGATAGCATAAGTCTGAAGTTATATGGTGCAACCTTGGGGATTCGAACCCCGGATTACTTCGGCTGCGCTCAGTACAAGCCTTCCCGCTGCCATCTTTTACATCCTCCTCATTCACGCTCTATAATTAGTCTGCACTCACACCGTGTATACAGCTCTCTCCGTCGACGGAGAGAGCTGTGCTTGCCCCGTACTTGATACGGGGGTAAGGTCGAATGAACAAAAAGCTTGATTTCCCCAGCGGTGTTCTGGTTGAGACCACTATCAGATGTCCGGCGGATTGCATCATCTGCCCCAACAAGAAGATAGACAACCGCCCTAAAGACATGACCTGGTCTCTTTTCAAGAAGATCGTGGATGATTGCCGCGGCAAATCGGTCAAAGAGTTCTGCCCTTTTGTCCATGGCGAACCTCTTTCCTGGAAACATCTGAAGAAGGGGCTGGATTACCTGACCCAAACGCTACCTGATGTGGGAGTGGTGATATATACCAACGGATATTTACTTGACGCTGCCAAAACCCAGCTCCTGCTCAGAGATGGTATCAGTGAAGTGCATTTTTCCATCGATGGTCTCTCCAAGCAGGTATACGAACAACACCGCCGTGGTTTGGTCTATGAACGAGTATTGGCTAACGTAACTGGTTTCCTAGCAGAACTCCGTAAAAGTCACCGCAAAATCCGTACTCATGTCGCACTGACGCTGACCTCGCAGAATCAAGGTGAAGTAGATGCTTTTCGTCTATTCTGGGAGGGATTGGTGGATACGGTAGATATTATCCCATGCGATGGGAGGGGTGGTGAGGAGCGACTACCCGCTTTTACTGATGGACGTCAATTACCCTGTTTTCAGGCTGCATCACACACATACATTCTCTCCGATGGCTCTGTTGTGCCGTGCTGTAAGGATTGGGCGGGTTACTCGATTATAGGTAATGTGTCTGAACAGTCACTGGAATCTATCTGGAACTTGGCAAAGTATCGACGTTTCCGCTACGACATAAACAAGGGGAAACTGCCTGACATTGAAGTGTGCCGTCGCTGTACCACCGACCGTCTATAAGCTAACGCTACTTCTTAGTAACCAGAACAATGTGCTTTTCACTAATCTCGGTGGTGCTGGCAATTTTCTTCTTTTTCTCATCTAAAAGCCGGTCAATTGTCCGGGTCACTTCAGGGAGTTCGGATTTGTAATCGTGCAAAGCCACCACCCCCCCTGAAACAAGATTGTCCCAGATCAGCAGAAAATCGTTACGCACATAATCAGGTTGGTGATTGCCATCGATAAAACCGAACATGAATCTCTGATTTACTGGGAACTTTACTTTTTTTGAATCCTCTTTGATGGTTACGATATTGTCGCAATTTCGGGTATTTTCACAGTATGTTTGATATTGTGAGCGACCCTCAAGAAAAGCCAGATAAATATCGCTCATTTTGGTGCCGTCCGGGGTTGCTGTCACGTCAGCCGTCGGGTCGAAGATGTCTATTACAAAGACCTTTTTGCCATACGCACCGGCTAGCTTCGCCAGTTTGACGGTACCTCCGCCGACAAACGCCCCAATCTCAACAAAATCGCCTTCCAGCTGATACAAGTGGTGCTCATTGATGTAATCAATCAGGGTCTGGTAACCGACGAAATCAATAGTCGCACTCACGCGTTCACCTAAAAGAGGTCGGGTAAAGCTTCGCCGCCGATACTTGCCATAGTCGCCAAAATCACACCCGCTGCTGTCCAGGTATTTTTTTCATCAGGGGGATAGATAATCCTCTCCGGGAGCTTGATACCTGTCCAGAAACCACCATCTTGGTCACGTTGATTAATTACCCAGTTTAATAATGTCTTTGCCCGGGGATGGTCACCTATCTTGACCAATGCCATGATAAGCTCACAGGTCTCAGCCGTAGTCACCCAGGGTTGGTCGAGAGTACACTTACAACCCCAATCATCAATTATGAAATCTTTCCATCCCCTATCAATTTGTGACAGTGCTTGCTTACCCTGAGAAATGCCGGTTAATATCGGATAGTACCAGCCCATTGCATAACCACGCTGATTATCGCCGAGGGTATTAAAGAGATGAGGCTTTTCTTGAATGGCATGAAGTAGTCTATCCGCCGCTTCCTGCCAGTCTGGTCTCTTTATTTTCAATACACCGGCAATCTTGAGTGCATCCTGTAAACTCTTCCAGATACAAGCGCAACCTGCCAGTGGGGCGCTGGTCCATACATTCCCCTGAGCACCTCTCGCCCAGAAAATCTCACCCGATGGTTGTTGCAGACTGAGAGCAAAATCGATGCCACCTTCTACCATTTCCCACATCTCTCGCAGGAAATTTTTGTTATGCGTGGCAAGATAGTGGTGCCAGACCCCTGAAGCAACATAACTGCTGTGATTACTATCTTTTATCATCTCTTTTGGTTTGTCATCCTGATATGTATACCACCAACTACCGTCAGAGTTCTGTGCCATACGCAACCATTGATACGCCCGATGAGAAGCTTTGAACCTGCCACAGGCATCCAGCGCCATCGCACATGCCACATGGTCCCATGGGTCGATGACCCCGTCCTGATACCAGGGAATCGCCCCCGAAGGTTGCTGGGTTTCGATGATGAAGTTGATAGCATCGCTAATAATATCCTGAATTTGCGAGGAACCCACTGCCTTACTGTCCTCCTGTTGTCATGTTCTTGCGGGCATATAGCACCACACTTTTACCGAATGCAGGATTAAGTGCCTTTTCCAGAAAACGGACTGGTTTTGCTCCGGTTTCAATATCCCAGACTAAAAACCGGTGATACAGGGAAGGAATGAATGCTTTTTCACGGTTAATACCGAAGAGACAGCGTAGAAACCAGTAGGGGACATGTAGAGCGTGCTCGTGGTGGATATTAAAGACATCAAATCCTGAATCCCTGAGAATTGAAATCAACTGCTTCAAACGGTATTTTCTGATATGCCCGCCCGGCTGGTTGTAGTACTGGCGTGATAATGTCCAGTAAATAGTCTCGCTGAAATAAGAGGGCACACTGACTGCCAGAACACCGTCGCTTTTCAGGATTCTTCTGAATTCGTGGATTACCTGCCGGTCATCGGGAATGTGCTCCAGAACCTCAGAGCAGATTACTTTATCGAAGCAGTCATTTGGAAAGGGCATCGATACAGCATTCCCACGTAGCGAAAGCCATTTGCCGTGATTCCCATTCTCTTCATCCAGAAGGGTGAGAAGGTATTTCGTCATGACGGCGTTCTTCTGCTCGATATCCAGAGCGCAGACCGTGCAATGTGCTGACTGATATGCCTTAATGGAATGCCTGCCTTCGCCACAGCCTGCATCTAGCACAACGTCACCGTCGTGAATGCCCAATATGTCATAGTTGATGGTTAGCATCCGACCAGCTCCTGATAGACTTCTACAGTCTTACGAGCTGCCTGATTCCAGCTAAAATTGCGCTCCATCCTTTTCCGGCCTGCCTCACCCATTTTCTTTCTCAAAGGTTCATCCGCCAGAAGACGCTTGATGGCATTTGCCAGCGCTGCCGGGTCGCCAAGCGGCACCAGAATGCCGGCTTCTCCATCTTCCCCCACCACTTCCGGTAAGGCGCCGGCACGTGTCGCAATCACAGGTAATTTACATGCCATCGCCTCCGCCGCCGGGAAGCCGAAGCCTTCGTACACAGACGGAACAACGGCAAATTCCGCCGCACAGTAACGCCGTACCAGTTCGTCTTTTTCAATTTTTCCAGTAAAAGAGACTATATCCTCAAGCCCTCGTTCTTTGACCATTTTCACCACTTTGTTCTGGGTATCATTTGCGCCGATGATAGTCACTTTCAACTTAACCTCATTTTTCAGCAGACGAAGCGCATCCAGTAAATTGGGAACACCCTTAAAGTATCCAGAGCCACTGCTGACCATAATCAGACTCTGCGGTTCTTTGACAACATTGCCGTTAGTCTTAAAGTAGTCAATATCAATTCCGTTATATACAACTCGCAGGGCATCCTGGGAAACGCCATAAAAGCGGTGAATGTCTTCCGCCGATTTATAAGAAACGGTAATTATTCTTTCCAGACGACGCGATACACGGTTCTGCATTCCAATAAAGGAGAACCAGCGCGTCAGCAAGAACTTCTTCCACAAGTTTTTTGTCTGGCTAATCTCTATCTTTCTATCGATGTGAACCGGATGATGAATGGTGGCTAATACCGGAATGTTCAGATTTTTCATCAACAGCAAGCCGTAGCCGAGGCACTGGTTATCGTGGATAATGTCAAACTTCTCATCCATCAGCCGTGATTTCAGACTTCCATAGGCACGAATACTAAAGGTGAGAGGCTCGGAGAAACTCCCTAGCAGACCAGCAACAAGTTCATAAAATTTCAATGGCGAGTTGATTTTGGGTAAAATTTCGGCAAATGAGTGTTTACGGTCGTAGAGCATCAGGCTTTCCATTTTATGCAGTGTTATACCATCCACCAGCTCCGGATAGGGAGGACCTGATACGACGTGGACTTCGTGCCCCAGGTTGCGAAGCTCTCTGGACAGGTAATAAATATAGACACCCTGCCCGCCCGAATAGGGATTACCTCGATAGGAAAGCAGACATATTTTCAGAACCGGTTCCTCCAGCTAATTATTGGCACTTCTAAACCGGGGGATTCAACATTTGGTTTATTTGGGGAGAAACAGACACGAAATTATACTACGATAAGAGTGATAATTTCAAGACGGATGATTTGTCATTTTGACAGGCGATAAATCTTTACCCCTGCTATATGAGCTTAATAGCCTCGACTGTAACCCAGCAACACTTTATTGACCATAGCGGCAGGCACGCCTTCCGTTTCGGTAATTGCTTCATTGGCATTGAATCTCGACCAATCGTCGGTGAGAATCTTGATACCAAGTTTATCAGCATTTTCATATAATTCGGTGCCTGGGAATGGCGCCAGCGCATGAAGGGCGCAGGTTGCTCCCAGGTCCTTGGCAAATTTTATAGTCTTGAGCAATGTCTCTTCAGTTTCCCCGGGCAATCCCAGTATGAACGACGCCATAGCTTCAATGCCTGCTTTTTTGGTCAAGTCTATTGCTTCCTGAACTTCCCGCGGAGTAATTTTCTTCTTCAGTATATTCATCATATCCTGGTCGGCGGTTTCCACACCGTAGCAGATACAGTTACATCCGGCATCACTTATCAGCGACAGTAATTCTCTATTCACAGTGTCAACACGAGCAAAACAGGTCCAGTTGAATTTAAGATGGCGTGATTTGATCTCATCACAAATCGTATAGACATGTTTTTTATTGATTGTGAACAGGTCGTCGACAACATTTATTCCCTTGAATCCCAGACTCAAAACATGTTCCATTTCATCGACGACAAGTTTAGGACTGCGGAATCTCTTTTTCTTACCGACCATGCGGTGCCCCACACAAAAAATACAGTTGAAGGGGCAACCCCGACCGGTTATCATACCGCTCTTGGGATTGGTTGGAAAGTACTGCGATATCGGGAAAAGGTGCCTCGCCGGGATGGGCAGTTCATCCAATGCCTCAATCCATTTGCGGGGTGTTGTCCGTTTGATAGCGCCGTTCCTTCTATAGGCAAGCCCATCTATTTCTTCTGGTCTCTCTTTGCCCAACGCTAATGCCAGCATGGTATTTTCGCCTTCTCCGATAACCACCAGGTCAATCCACGGTGAATCTCTCAGCGTTTCCTCTACTGTAAAAGAAGCATGCGGTCCGCCAATGACTGTGATAGCGTTGTCTGCAATCTCCTTACAGTCTTTCAGAATCTGCGAAGCGATAGGGAAATTCATCGTTACCGAAGTAATGCCGATAAGCTCCGGAGCGAAATTATGAATCTTTTGAGCCAGCTTTTCTTTGGAATAGTCCTGAACCAAGAAATCCTGAACCTGGACCTCAACACCTGCCTTCTCCAGCACAGCCGCGATATAGGCTAAGCCCATGGGTATCTGCGGCATCTCTGAAAACGGATAAGGCGTATTGATTAGCAGAGTTCTCATTTCCCCTCCGTGTTTATTTGATATTTACTATCATGGTAAGTCTGCAAAGTACGGAAGTCTTGCTTCCGGAAAATTCTCAGAATACCTAGTATATAGCTGATTCACTATGCCTTGTCAATTCTTGCCGACCGTGTACTTTAAAATCTGATATGGGAACTTGTTTGGAATCCCTGCTCCCTCCCGTGTCAGAGCTTTTCTTGAGCTCGCCGAATGAACGGATCCACCTTGAACACGACCAGCTTCGCGAGGACAGGTTTGTGACAACTTTTACCATTAGTTGTAAGCAATCAGCTTGTTTGTCACTTGTTTCGTAATTATTGAATTTTGGGTGGGGAGGAAGGGAGGTGGGGTAATTGTAGAGCCGGGTCATCAATAGGCGGTACACCATCCCACTTCAGGTGAGTGTCTACAGCAGAAAAGCCAACTACTAGGCTATGCTCAATCGTTTTCTACAACATGTGCAGTACGATTTATTCATCTTTATTAGTACTTAGGGGTTATTAATGCCTAACAATGAACGGCGTAGGATTAGTTTAATTATGTAATGCTTCACTGAAATCATACCACTAATGGCTTGTTTTCTGTGGTACAAAAGTAGGCCAAAGTATTTTCCCTGTATACACCTCATACGGCACCCGATATTTAAGAGCCTGATGCGGCCGGACATGATTGTAGTCCTG
>DASWLM010000013.1:0-83360 GCA_036396095.1 Dehalococcoidales bacterium
TCATGGGGTGGTACCCGTGGCTATCCTCGGCTCGGCTACCTTTGATGTAGCTACAGTTAATCCTCTGACTGTCACTCTGGCTAGCGCTGCAGTGATGCTAAAGGGCAAGAGTGGAAATGCTGGTTCCTTTGAAGATGTGAATAACGATGGATATCTCGACCTTGTAGTTCAGGTGTATACCGAACAGCTAGATTTGGCGGTTGGCGATGGTGTGGCTGTATTGACTGGTTATACTTATGATGGTATTCAAATCATCGGCCGCGACTCAGTAAGGGTTGTACCACCGGCGTAACTGGTTGAGCAATATCGCTGTTTTAATTAGGGGCATCAACTTGATGCCCCTAACCGTTTTATCTCGCGTCAATAGCTTAAGATAGGATATAAGACAGTGGTACTTCTTAGCATCTCGTTGACTGAACCTGTACATAGCCTTGACACTCCATCTCACCAAAAGTTACAATAAACTTTGTTATGCCGAGGTAGCTCAGTCGGTAGAGCAGTAGACTGAAAATCTACGTGTCCCCAGTTCGATTCTGGGCCTCGGCACCACAGGGGCGGAAGTAGTTCAGTGGTAGAACGCCTCCTTGCCAAGGAGGAGGTCGCGAGTTCGAACCTCGTCTTCCGCTCCAAATTCTTCTTAAAAGGGGTTTCTATGAGCGAACAAAAGGGAACTCTGGATGGCAAAGTCATCATCATCACCGGCGGTGGTACTGGCTTGGGCAGGTCAATGGCATTTCGTCTAGCAGAGGAGGGTGCGGATATTGTGGTTGCCGCCCGTCGTGTACAACCTCTCGAAGAAACCGCCGCGGGCGTCCGCAAACTCGGCAGGAAAGCACTGGTCGTCCCGACGGATGTCACGGACTCAGCGCAGTGTAATCATCTGATTGAAAAAACACTGGCGGAAATGGGCAAAATCGATGTGCTCATTAACAATGCCGGCATCGTGCGCGGCGAGCGCCCCAAGTCGCTGTGGGAAACTTCCGACCAGGACTGGCATACTGGCATCGATGTCAATCTCACCGGTGGTTTCTATTGCAGTCGTGCCGTGAGCAAGTATTTCGCCGACCGTAAAGATGGGCACATCATTCTGGTGGCTTCCGGCGAGGGTTTCCGCGGTCAACGCAACAGCTTCATGTATAATACTGCCAAGGCAGGTGTCGTCAATCTTACCCGTGTTATGGCATTAACCCTTGCCGAATATAATGTGCGTGTCAACTGTATCGTGCCTGGTTTTGTGGATACCTTTGAATACCAGCCGGAGGAATATCAGAAAGCCATGGCGCCGCTCCGCGCCGCCGGCGGTACCAGACGCCTGTTCGTTCCCGTTGGACATTCAGGCAAACCGGATGATATCGGCTACCTTGCCGTATTTCTCTGTTCGGATGCGTCCGACTACGTTACTGCCGGCATCTTTATCTCCGATGGCGGCGGGCTGGCGGGAGGATATGCCACCACGGGCTACGCGCCTGTAGTCTCACTGAAGGAGGGTCTGGCATGACAGCGAAAGCATTTCTGTTAAAGGACAAAGTTGCCCTGGTCGGTGGGGATAATAAGTTCTGGACGAAGCCGGTGGCAGCGGCATTAGCCGGCGCAGGTGCGGATATCGCCGTTGTTGCGAAAGCCTCATCCAAATTGACGGAATCAGTGGAAGCCGTGCGTAAAGCCGGCAGAAAAGCCATTGCCATTCCCACCGATGTCACTAATTCCATACAGGTACAAAAAGCAGTGAATCAGGTTATCGCCGAATATGGGCGTATCGATGTCCTGGTGAATACAGGGGATACTCCTTTCTTCCAGCCGTTTCTGGAGATTAAAGTCACCGAATGGGAAAAGGTAATGGACTATAATTTCAACTCTGTAATGAACTTCTGCCGCGCTACCGGCAAACAGATGCTGGTGCAGAAAAAGGGCAGGATTATTAATATCATTTCCGGTCTCGCCGAACGCGGGATTGCTAATGGCGCTGCATACTGTGTATCAATGGGCAGTGTGCTCCAGTTGACTAAAGCTCTGGCGCAGGAGTGGGCTTTGCAGGGTGTCACGGTCAATGCCATCGGTACAGGCTGGTTCACTGAGACGGGCAAGCCGGTAGACGAGACACTGGCACGCTACATTCCAGAGAAACGCTACGGCAAACCGGAAGAAATCGGCTCGCTGGTAGTTTATCTGGCATCTGATGTGACGGAGTTCACCACCGGGCAGTTCATGTTTGTTGACGGCGGCTTGATGGCGCACGCGTAAACTTCTACTGATTCTGTAATGAAAGAAGCCCCTCAAATCTGCAATAAGGGGAAAGGGGGCTTCTTATGTTTGGGAGGGCGAGGAATTTTCTAGGTTGAAATTTTAAGAATACCGAATCCTATGAGTTCTTTTATGAGGTCCATGGATTTCGCCTCCAACTGGTCCTTGGCGAAAGAAATGTGGCCAAGGTCGCTGAAATTTGAGGCGAATTGCACACCTTCTTCCTTGAGCAGGACTATCCGGTTTTCGTAAAGATACGATGAAGCACCTAGCTCGTGAATGACGTTTTCTGAAGGGCGCCTGACTGACTTCCCGTCTTTGTCAAGGAGCTCATCATCGCCTGTAAAGATCAGAATCGCGCAATTGCACAATTCCATGATCTGCTTTACCTTTGCGCTTATAGGTCGCCCCAGATTCGGCTCGTCTATCGCAACCTTATAAGGAACTTTGAACTGGTCTAGAATCTTCTTCAGTTGGTCTAGTGGTACTTTGTTCTTGCCGTGGCCGATGAAAATCCCCTGGCCTAGAGTCCTCTTGGGTGCACCCGCTAAGGCTGCCCTTGCTTCAGCTTGCGTGTCAATAGGCGGTTGGGTTTCCTCAACAACGGCGGTTTTTCCAGTCTTCTCGGGTTCGGCGAACGCAGGCAGCCCGGTGAGGTCCACAAAAGACTTATCCTTGATCTCCTTGATGATGCCCACCGCTTGAGCAGTGTCGAGAATCATTTGGTACGTAGATTGTACTCTTTCTCGTGGCACGCCCATTTCTATGAGAACGTTGAGTGCTATATCATGTTTGGGTAGTGGCGACTTGTCGTACCTGCGAAGGAATTCCCCGATGATTCTGGGCTTAAGCGCGGCCTCTTTCTTGGCAACAAGATCGTCGCCTTCTGTAAGTGGGGTTAGAATTCGCTTTGCTAAGGGTTGAATTACTATCTCTTTGGCGTTCCATCCACCGTCGGTGAGGCCATAAGCAGCAGCTGACCCGCAAAGCATGCGGAATTGGCTTGAGTTTGGGAGTAGTTTGATTGCCTTGGCAACGTTCAAAGGGCTGGTAGAGTGCCCGGCGTAGTTCTCGTAGATTGTCGATGGAATCTTGAGAGCCTCGTTCAAAGAAAACATGGGTACGTCGGCTTGCAGCAAGCGGCTTCTCTTTTTAGCTTCAATGGACTGTTCGTCTTTTACCGGTTCTTGTATTGTCACCTTGCCTCCTCCTTTACAACTGGCGGTGGCTTATGCTCTCTGCTGCCAGCTGGCATATTATAGCACACGACGCAACCTGAACGGAGGCAATTGTACCGAGTTTTCTTCACCTCCCCACCTCTAGCCTCGCAATCAACATCGCGGGTAGTCCGTGCTCCCTCATTCTCTCCTGCACGGCTGTGATGTCGTACGCAACGCGGTAGAGTGTGAACGTGCGTATGCTACTATCGTAAATGCCGTAGCTGGCACGTGGGTCGCCGTCACGTGGTTGGCCTATGCCTCCCGGATTCAGAATCAGCCGTTTTTCCGCCAGAACAACTTCACTCTCATGCTCCAGTTTTGTTACCCCACCCTCTTTGCGTCTACCAAAGGTAAAAACCAGTGGTTGGTGGGTGTGTCCCACAAAGCAGTAGGGTGTGCTGAAAGCCTCCAGGTTCTCCGCCGCTTCTGTCACGGAAAACAGGTATTCCCAGATGGGGTCGCGGGGACTGCCGTGCACCAGCGTGAATTCGCCCTTTTCAATGCTAAGCGGTAGATTGGTCAGGTAATTAATGTCTTGTGGGGTAAGCTGTTGTGACGTCCATTCATTTGCTTCAGCCGCCTGGGGATTGAAGTCGGCGGTGTCAATCTTGCCTGCGGCCGCCCGGTCGTGATTCCCGGCAACACGGACTTTGCAGACTTTCTGAAGAAGTGCGATACATTCGTGCGGGTCGGGTCCGTATCCAACTACATCACCGAGACACCAGAACTCGTTTACACCACCCCGCTGTGCCGCATCAGCCAGTACCGCCTCGAAAGCGGTCAGGTTAGCATGGATATCTGCCAGAATCGCAACACGCATCGTTAAGAAATACTACAACATTTTCCCCACAAAGGGGAAGCAGCAGATGTGAATAATCAAGTATCAAGCGATGATTAGTTGCCAATGCTCCACCTACCATCTCTCACCGTAGAATTCAGGCGTTGACTTTCTGGATTCCCGTCTACACGGGAACAAGTTTATGGTTTTCTCAATGTTAAGTGCTATAATTCCGCTATGAAGGTTTCAAGAATCGGGGAGTTCGGGCTTATTGGAAAGCTCGCCGGACGAGTCGCCGCAGCCACCGATAAACGATGGAAATCGTGGCGCCAACTTATTGTTGGTATCGGCGATGACGCTGCTGTCTGGCGTCCGCGGAGTCCCTTCCAGATTATCACCGTCGATTCGCTGGTTGAGAAGGTCCATTTCTCTCTCAAAACAACCACGTGGCAGGAACTCGGCTGGAAAGCAATTGCCGTCAACCTGAGTGATATTGCCGCCATGGGCGGCATCCCAATGTATGCATTGATTTCACTGGGCTTGCCGTCGGATACGAAAGTCGAGGATGTCCAGGCTCTTTATGATGGTATGATAGCCGTGACAGAGAAATTTGGCGTTACCATTATCGGCGGTGATACGGTTGGCTCTCCGATTGTTTTCATCAGTGTCACGGTCATCGGGTGCGCCAGCAACAAAGACGATAAAGTACTTATACGTTCTGCCGCACGACCGGGTGACAAAATTGCCGTAACCGGTACCCTGGGGGCTTCTGCTGCCGGGCTGGCGATGCTCACCCGTAATCTTAAGTTCCCGCCGAAGGCGACTGCCGAACTGCGACGAGCGCATTTACAGCCGTGTCCGCGTGTCATAGAGGGTCAGAAGCTACTGGCTTGTGGAGTTATGGCAGGCATGGATATCAGTGACGGATTGGTAGGTGACCTTACCCATATCTGTGAGATGAGCCGTTTAGGCGCGTGTCTGAATATCGACCTCGTGCCGGTATCGCCGGTAGCGAAAGCATGTTTCGGGGATAGAGCTTTAGAATTTGCGCTGAACGGCGGCGAGGATTATGAATTGCTCTTCACCGCCCCTGCCCGTGTCATTCAACGTGTGAAGAAAGCCCTTGACTGCCGGGTCACGGTAGTCGGAGAAATTACCGCTAAAAATCCCGGCAAGGTCGTTCTCGTTGATAGCGCCGGTAGTCCCATCAATTTGAAAAAAGGCGGCTGGGATGCCTTCAAGAAATAATATGAAACGCTGGAAGCTAATCACGCACAGCCCGGAAGAGACCAGGGAACTCGGCAGGAGTATCGGCAGGTTAGCCATGCCCGGAGATATTTACCTGCTGGTGGGACAACTGGGTGCGGGTAAAACCTGCTTGACTCAGGGCATTGCCTGGGGTCTGGATATTCAGGAATATACGCTGAGCCCTTCCTTTGTCATCATGCGCGAACTGCACGGACGACTACCCCTCTATCATGTGGATTTCTATCGGCTGGACAATATTGCCGAAATCGCCGATCTAGGACTGGATGACTACCTGTACGGACAGGGTATCTGCGTCATCGAGTGGGCGGAAAAGGGGCTGGATATTCTGCCCGACGACCATCTTCTGGTAAAAATCAATTATGTTTCAGATATGGAACGCTCTTTTGAAATCGAACCGAAGGGTGAGCGTTACGCCAGATTGCTCGAAGACGTGAAAAAATCCGTCGCTGTAAAGGTGAAGGAGTAAGCATGCTGGTCGCAATTGATACCTCGACAGATATTGCCTCACTGGCACTGGTCAAAGACAGGGTGACACTCGCCGAACTCACCTGGCGTTCCGGACAGAATCATACCACACAACTCCTGCCCAACCTGGCTCATCTTCTCAAGCTAGTAGGTTTAGATACAAGCGTGCTAACAAGTGTCATTGTCGCGAAGGGACCGGGAAGCTTCAATGGCTTGCGGGTCGGCATCAGCACCGCCAAAGGGCTTGCCTTCAGTCTGAATATTCCTATCGTTGGTGTCAGCAGTCTGGAGGTCGAAGCCTATCAGTATGCCACAACGGGCTTGCCGATTTGTCCTGTGTTCAATGCAAGTCGCGGGGAAATCGCGACTGCTCTCTATCAAAGGCAGGCGAACGGCTGGCGACAAGTTGAAGGAGAGCGTATTACTACAGTGGAGAAACTCTGTGTGGAGATAAAAGAAAAGACATTGTTCTGCGGCGAGTACCTGCCCGCTATTTCATCGCAGTTAGTTTCACGACTGGCAGAGAAGGCGGTCATTGCTTCCCCCACCACCGACGTGCGTCGCGCGAGCTATCTTGCCGAGCTGGGGATGCTGAAGATTGCCGCTGGCGAGTTAGATAATGTAGCGACTCTCCAGCCGGTTTATTTACGCAGACCATCAATCACCGTAGCAAAACACAAATAACGAAACACTTAACTCTGGATTCCCGCCGGAGTTTATCCCGTACGCCGATACGGGGCGGGAATGACAACGTATGGTGGAGTAAAAAATGGGAAATTGGCCTCAGGTCTCAATAGATTTGCCCGAGGGGTATAGTCAGTGCTTCGGGTGCGGACAGGATAATCCCATCGGATTGAAGCTGAAATTTGAGCCGGATGGGAAGGGTATCAAAGCCATCTTTACTGCTGATGAGCGGTATCAGGGGTGGCCCGGGTATTTGCATGGAGGCATTGTCGGGTGTTTAATGGACGAGGTGATGAGTAACGTCACCTACCTTCAGGGAATAAGGTGTATCACTGCCAAGTTTGAAACCCGCCTCAAACAACTTATCCCCATCGGTATACCGCTAACAATTACCAGTCATATCACTAGAAAGACAAGGAAAGTGATAGATTGCGCATCTGCTGTAAAACTGCCGGGTGGTACTGTGGTAGCTGAAGGAAGCGCAACCCATTTTGTGATTGGTGTGCAGAGAAGCAGCGGAAAGGCAGAAAGTAATGGCCGCTAATCAGTCCAGAGCTGTCTTGTGGGATATGGACGGTGTTATCGTTGATAGCAGTGTCTACCACATGAGGTCGTGGCAGGAGACCTTTCACCAGACAGGAATTACCTTTACAGAGGAAAATTTCAAGCATGTCTTCGGGTTAAGGAACGATGAAATCATCCGCGCGATGCTCGGCAAGGATTTTACACAAGCGAAATTTGAAGCTATTGCACAGACGAAAGAAGTGGCTTTCCGCCGTCTCATTAAAGACAATGTGAAAGCGCTCCCGGGCGTACTCAAATTGCTTGCGGATATTAATTCGGCTGGATTTCAGCAAGCGCTGGTTTCTTCCACACCAATGGAGAACATCGACCTCATCACCGGGACGCTGGGCATCAAACATTACTTCCGGCATATTATCTCCGGCTATGATGTGACCGAGGGCAAACCCAGTCCCCAGGGCTACCTGCTGGCGGCACGGCGACTCGGTGTCAGTCCGGAAAACTGCGTGGTGATTGAGGATGCGGTAGCTGGTGTCAAAGCCGCGAAGAATGGCGGTATGAAGTGTATCGCCGTAACCAATACCCACTCTGCTGATAGTTTGGCTGAAGCCGATTTAGTTGTGAACAGTCTGGAAGTAGTGAATACGGCGGTGGTGGAAAAATTATTTGGTGAAAATATGGCTTTGGGAGAAAGGAGTTCAAATCGAATGGAAAGGTCGCTGGTACTCATTAAGCCGGATGCGACGAAGCGGAATCTGGCGGGGGCAATAATCAGCCGTTTCGAACAGCAGGGGCTGAAAATCGTGGGGATGAAGCTTCTGCACATGGATAAAGCCCTGGCGAAGCGTCATTATGCCGTACATGAAGGCAAACCCTTTTTTAATTCACTGGTGGATTACATTACTTCTGCCCCTATCGTCGCTATTGTCTTCGAGGGGCAGAATGCCATTGAACTTATCCGTAAAATCATGGGTGCCACCGACCCGGCAAAGGCGGAAAAAGGCACCATCAGGGCGGACTTCGGGCTGGATATTCAGAACAATGTCGTACACGGCTCCGATTCGCCGGAAAACGCCGTTAAGGAAATTGCGCTCTTCTTCAAGAAAAACGAAATCTGTAGCGGTTAAAGAATCCTGACGATGGGAGTGGCTTTGTGCCAGAGTTCGTCGAACTGGTAGAAGTCGCGTTCTGCCTGTGAAAACACATGGATGACGACATCACCGTAGTCGTAAAGCATCCAGCCGGAGTCCGATGTGCCTTCGTGGTGAATAACGCGCACCCCGTTCTTCTTCAGGGAATGCTCGATTTCGTCGCAGATTGCCTGTAACTGGCGCTCGCTCTCACCACTGCAGATGACAAAATAACTTGCAAAGGTGCAAACATCCCGCACATCGAGGAGAGAGATGTCTAAAGCCTGTTTTTCCCCTGCCGCTTCAACGGCTATTCGCGCTATTGCTAATGATTCCAGAGATAGGACTCCTCAAGTAAGATTTCAGCTAGCTTAATTATACCAGATGCGGACAAGCCCGGACTATGCGCCATCTCAGTGTATGATGTACGGAGTCCGTCTTGACATCACCCCTGCCGACAGATATTATGCCAGTAATTGCGGAAAGGATGAAAATGAACACACTGCTCTTTGGTACGGCGGGTAATCCCCACAGCTCCAAGCCGCCGCACTCGACGGTTGAAGGTATAAAACGCATCGCTGAGCTTGGCTTGGATTCCCTGGAGATAGAGTTCGTGAGGGGTGTCAATATCGGTGAAGTCAGTGCCCGACAGATTGCCCAGGTTGCTCTTAACCGCAATATTAAATTATCCGTCCATGCGCCCTACTTCATCAATCTGAACGCACACGAACCGGAGAAAATGAAAGCCAGTCAGGTCAGGTTGATTCAAGCGGCACGAGCGGCGGCTCTATGTGGTGCCGGCGATGTCGCCTTTCACCCCGCCTTCTATCTGGGTGACCCCCTGGAAAAGGTTTACGAAACAGTCAAGAATAGTCTGCTGGAAGTCCGGGAACAACTGGATAAGGATGGGATTAAAGTCAGGCTGCGACCCGAACTCATGGGCAAAGCCAGCCAGTTCGGCGCTTTGAATGAGGTACTCCGTCTCGCATCGGAAATTCCGAGGGTAGCGCCTTGCATCGATTTTGCGCACTGGCATGCCCGGACGGGAGCCTTTAATTCCTATGACGAGTTCGCCACCGTACTCTCACAGATAAAGGAGCGGTTGGGGGCACCGGCGCTCAAAGAAATGCATATCCATGTAGCCGGGATTGCGTATGGTAAAAGTGGTGAGAAAAACCACCTCGACCTGAGAGATTCCGACTTCGCCTACCGGGAATTGCTACAAGCGTTGAGGGATTTCAAGGCGGGTGGACTGGTAATCTGCGAAAGTCCTAACCTGGAGGAAGATGCCCTGTTACTGAAAAGGGCGTTTGTAGAATTGAAATAAATGGATAAATGATAAGTCCGAATATCTAATATCTAAATTCTAATATCTAAGCTCGAAACAATATTAAACTTCAATTAAACTGTTAAAGTGCTAGTAAAGGATTTTAAGGGTCTAAGGAAACTAGTTAGCAACAAATATAACTTGATTTACTATGGCATCAGCTATTATATATCGCCTAGCGGAAATCTATTTCGAAACCACGAAAAGCAAAAGCACGGCGTATGTTATCGATGATTTTTTCCTTTGTCTTAACGTCTATAACCTCTCCTGTTTCCCATTTAATAATACGCGAAGCACCAATCATTATATCTGGATGTCCCATCAATATTTCAGAATCGATATGTAATGTGCGCTCTCCTTGTACATACTTTAATCCTGTCCTTCCCAATACCTCAACTGAAAAACCTTCATCAGATTCGATAACATTAACTCTTGGGATTTTAAACACTTTCTTCTCCATTATGGGCCCAAAACGAATTTACCAACACTATGATAATTAATACTCTTCACGGCTGGATTTTTTAACAGCGCAGGACGTTCAATTGTAGCCCAAATACTTCTTGGACTATATTGTGCAACATTAATGAAGACATGGACATCTCCTGCCGCACCGCTTGCATTGCCTATAACCGGCACCACAGGAGCCAGGGATAGTGCTGCACCTCCCCAATCACCCTTAGCTACTGATATAATACCACTGGCTACATCGCAAATCTCTCCTATCGCCGGTATCATACCAGCTACATCAAGAACGGTCTGAACTATGTTAATGTTCTGCTTTACGACGTTTACCGCCGCCTGTATACCTTTGACAATCCCCTGACCTATCTTCGCCCAGTTGGGCCAGTGACCGGTGGGGTCATTATATTTTAGCGGATTATTGAAGCAATAGGAATACTTGTTCAGACTTTGGGGATTCATCAGGTCTGGGGAGGCGGTATCAGGAGAAATGAACTTACCGATTGTTGGGTCGTAGTACCTTGCCTCATAATAGTAAAGACCTGTGCCCTCTGCCTACCCATGTAATTGAGATTTCGAATTTAAGGCGTAAAATGCCGTCTGCTATTGCATTTATGGTAAGTCTGCTATAATGAAGGCAGAGTCTACAAAGACTATAAAGAATTGAGGAAACCATGAAACCGAAAGCGAGAAATACCGGGCTGTATTACTTGCTGCTCTTGGTAAGTATCGCAGCGCTGGTTGTTTTTATTATCCGTGTACCGCAACCAAAACCCCAGGAAATCCCCATCAGCCAAGTCATTAACATGTCTCAAAATGAGGAAATCGATAAAATCAACGTCAATGGTGAATGGTTGACCGTCTATGCCAAAGACAAGACAGAATACCGAAGCTATATCGGGTACTCTTCCATCTGGGATGTCACCGATTTGAATCTTCATGGGGTGTCCGTATACGAAATTAAACCAGGTAGTTTCGACTGGAGCAGTTTGCTCTGGACAACCGTACCACTCGTGCTTTTTGCCGTACTCATTTTCTTTATGTTCTTCCGTACACGTGGTATCAATAACCAAGCAATGTCTTTCGGGAGGAGCCGTGCCCGTCTTTTCCCGGGGGATAAACCATCTGTGACCTTCGATGATGTCGCCGGTGTCGATGAAGCCAAGCAGGAACTGCACGAGGTTGTGGATTTCCTGAAGTCGCGTGAACGTTTCCAGACGTTAGGCGCGCGCATACCCAGAGGTGTTCTCCTGATAGGTCCGCCGGGAACAGGGAAAACCCTGCTTGCTCGTGCGATTGCCGGCGAAGCGGGTGTGCCTTTCTTCTCCATCAGCGGCAGTGAGTTCGTGGAGATGTTTGTTGGTGTTGGCGCTTCCCGGGTGCGCGACCTCTTCGATAATGCCAAGCGCCATTCTCCCTGCATCATCTTTATTGACGAAATCGACGCCGTCGGACGGCACCGTGGGGCGGGGTTGGGTGGTAGTCACGATGAGCGTGAACAGACCCTGAACCAGATTCTCACCGAAATGGACGGGTTCGATACCAATGTAAATGTCATCGTTCTCGCCGCTACCAACCGTCCCGATATCCTTGACCCGGCTTTGCTCCGTCCCGGGCGTTTCGACCGCCGGGTAGTGCTCGATTTACCAGACGTGATAGGACGCATTGGTATTCTTAAAGTACACATCAAAAACAAGCCGATGGCGCCATCCGTGAATCTTGAGACACTGGCAAAAGAGACTGCTGGCTTTTCCGGAGCCGACCTTGCTAACCTGGTTAATGAAGCGGCAATACTTGCCGCACGTCGTGGCAAGAAGGCAGTTGAGATGGACGAGTTGGAAGAGTCGATTGATAAGGTCATCGCCGGTCCGGAGCGGCGCAGTAAGCGTATAAGCCCAAAGGAGAAAGAAAAGATTGCTTATCACGAGGCGGGACATGCCGTTGTTGCCAGGTTATTACCCAATGCCGAGCCACCCCACAAAATATCCATTATTGCGCGTGGCATGGCTTTAGGATATATGAAGCAACTCGAAGAAGACCATTCGCTGCAGGCGGTTTCTCAATTGAATGATAAAATCGCGGTGTACCTGGCTGGTCACGCGGCCGAGAAATTGATTTATGGTGAAAGTGCATCAGGTGTCCAGGAGGATATTAAACGGGCAACTTACCTGGCACGTACAATGGTCACCGACCTAGGTATGAGCCAAAAACTGGGCCCGCGTACATTTGGTGATAAGCAGGAACTAGTCTTCCTCGGGCGGGAAATTTCCGAGCAGAAAGACTACAGCGATAAAACGGCGGAAGCTATCGACCACGAAATCGATGAGATTATTCATGCACAGTATGAGGTTGCCACGAAAATTCTCACCGATAACAGGGAAGTGCTTGTTAAGCTGACCGAAACACTCATTGCTAAAGAGACTCTCGACTATGACGAACTTGAGGCTCTCTTCAAAGAAATCGTTCCTGTGGCGTCATTACCGGAGAAGATAATCTTCCCTGAGTTATTGAAAAAACCGGTACCGGCTGGGGGTAGTGCTTCGCCCGCCACTAACATAGTCTCAGAAACGCCTCCCCCCCAATCCACATAGTCCTGCGTGCTTATGATTGAGATTACCGATAAACCAATCGCCCCGGAGCAGGTCATCATGCGTGCCAAAACAAAGGGAAGCGGCTGTGTGGTGACTTATGTCGGTGTCATCAGGGACACTTCTCATGATAAATCCGTCGTTTCTGTCGAATATCAGGACAGGGATGGCAAAGCAGTTGAAAAACTCCGGATGCTGGTGGCGGATGCTAAACAGAAGTGGCAATTAGAAAATATCGCCTTCACGCACCGCATTGGCAAGCTCAGGGTGGGGGATATTAACCTGGTGATTGCGGTCGCCGCCGGACACCGCGAGGAAGGGTTTGCCGCCTGCCAGTACCTCATCGACCGTTTCAAGCAGTCACTGCCCACGCATAAGATTGAGACCTATGCGGATGGTTCGGTCAAGGTGGGCGGAGACTAACACTTCTTGAAATTTTCCCTCTCCCTTGAGGGGAGAGGCTAGGTGAGGGTGATGAAGACATCATCGTAAACCTCACCTTAATTATATCTTCTCAATTTGTATGAGCCCCCGCTTGCCAGTAACTCCTCAATCCTGCTACTATTACTGACGAATCGTGAGGTACATAAGATGGTCAAGAAACTGAGTCACGTTACTGCTGGTGGCGAAGCCCGCATGGTAGATATCAGCGCTAAAAGTCCAACCGTTCGGGAAGCAATTGCTAAAGGCAAGGTGCTGATGAAACCCGCCACACTTCTGCAGGTGAAGAATGCCAGTCTTAAAAAAGGCGATGTGTTAGCCGTTGCCCGTGTGGCTGGAATAATGGCGGCGAAAAAAGTCCCCGATATCATACCTCTCTGCCATACCATCCCCATCGATAGTATTACGATTGACTTCGACCTTTCCGCTAAGGACAGCATCGGTATCACGGCTACTGCCAGGAGCACGGGCAAAACCGGCGTGGAGATGGAAGCCTTGACCGCTGTAACTGTTACCGCGCTCACCATATATGACATGTGCAAGGCGGCGGAGAAAAGTATGACCATCACCGATATCTATCTGGAGAGCAAGACCGGTGGCAAGAGCGGCTTGTACCGGCGGAAGAAAGTATGACTATTAAAGTAGTTAAAGCGGAAGAAAAGCATGTCGCAGATATAGGCAAATTGTGGCTGGAGTTCTTACTCTTTCATGTGAGTATTGACCCTATCTGGACGCCCGATGATAATCCTATTCCAGGTTTTATAGAAAATCATTTAAAGCGCTTCATGCAATCAGATGACTGGCTTGTGTTGGTGGCATTAGATAAGGATCGGGTTGTCGGTTATTCCCTGTCAGAAATACGGAGAAATACTCCGGGAGCAAAACGTAAAAAATATGGATATATCGACCAAATGGCGGTAACGGAGATTTATCGGCGTCACGGCGTTGGTAAAAAAATGTATGACGAAATTGTGAAATGGCTTCAATCAAATGACATCAAGCGCGTGGAATTGGGAACAACAGCTCAAAATTTAATAGGCAATTCATTCTGGCAGAAGCAGGGTTTCACGGTCTATATGTATACCCTGTACAAGAGCGTCTGAATGATGAATATACGTAAAACTGATATAAAAGTAAGAAGTTACGGTGATTCCGACTACTCTGCTTGTCGTCTTTTGTGGTCTGAACTTACCCAGCACCATAGGAATATCTATGAAGATCCGACTATTGGTGAACCTGACCCAGGACAGGGATTCGAAATATACATTGCACTCCCCAACAGGAAAGCTACATGGGTAGCTGAAGTGGACGGGGAAATAAATGGTTTTGTTGGATTGCTGACTTGCACATGGGAAGGTGAAGCGGAAATTGAACCGGTCATCGTTTCATCAAATTGCCGCCGTCGCGGTATTGGCACGGCACTAGTAAGACATGTTATAAAGGAAGCAAATAAGTTCGGTGTTGAATTTCTAAACGTGCGTCCGGTCGCTCGAAATCGGGATGCAATCTTATTCTTCGCGAAGCTTGGCTTCAATACGCTAGGGCATATTGACCTTTTTCAAGAACTGAATCCATCATCAAAAAGGAAATGGGAAACTGGCATTACCATTCACGGGAAGAAACTACTGTTTTAAATAGTCTTCTTCTCCTGAAGAGGATTATTCTCGTTATACAACATAATCGGTTGAGTCAAGGTCCATGTGCTCCTTGATAGCGACGCGTACTTCATCACGAAGCCGAGCATCATCAAGATATCCCAGTAGTCTTCCCAGTCTCTGCTTGGAAATTGTCCTTATCTGGTGAGCCATGATAATCGATTCCAAAGGCTGGCCAGCTTTTCTTTCCGCTAAAAGAACCTCAGATGGGTATAAACGGCGCTTGGTTGTGGTAAGAGGTAGGACAGTAACATTAGGCATTGCCTGGTTGAATTCCTCGTTACTTACTATAAGCACTGGTCGTATGCCTTTTTGCTCTGCTCCTACCACCGGGTTGAGGTTAGCCTCTATAACAGACCATTGTAGATTTGTCATTGGTCCATATTCCCCACAGTTTCAGCATCGGCATACCTGAAATCCATTTCAACTTCCGCTACATCTTTCAGAAACAGAGGGTCCTTTGCTGCTTCCTGCCATAGAGCTTTTCTTGCTTGTCGCTTCAACTCTTTCAGTTCTTTTAGCAGTGCCTGCTCAACCAAGGCATTCTTGCTGGACGCAATTCCCTGAGCCATTATCTTATCCAAGGCAGTCAGAACATCAGTGTGCAGGTTAAAAGTTGCTTTTTTTGTCTTTCCGCGCATACGTGTAGTCCTCCTGTGTTTCGTATTATAACAGAGACTTCCATAATTGGCAAGTCATATCAGGAAGTATATTTGGCTGGTACAATCTATTCTTTGGAGGCTTTAATAGAGAAAATGAGGGGTACCTTGTCGCCTTTTATTCTCCACCAGCCATCTGCTCCCTTTTCTGTGAAAGGGAAACAACGGTAAGCAGATAACGGGAATTCGTGTAGATACTCAATCCTCAGATTTGCTCCGATGAGAGCATTGATAATATCTCCAAGGCTGTAAGTCCATTCGTATGAAGGATGGACTACTGTAGCTTTGCTGGCATAGTCTCCCCCGGGTTCCCATTTTATAGGTTCTGGATTATGAAAGTAGGACTGGGTCACTTTAAAATCGGTGGCTTGCTCGGTGTTATCAAAGACCATTAAGAAAGGATGAAACTCTACGATATAAAAGAAGCCGCTAGGTTTTAAAAAATGTGCGATAATTTCTGCCCACCGTTTGAGATTTGGTAACCAACATTTGACGCCGTAGGAAGTGAAAACAATATCAAATTTTCCAGTCAATTTATCTGGTAAATCATAAATATCAGAGCAAAGGAAGTTCGCTTTCACCCCCACTTCGCGACTTAAATTCCGGGCTAAAGCAATGGCTTCCTCAGAAAAATCTATACCAGTTACTCTGGCTCCCAGTTTAGCCCAGGAAAGTGTGTCCATACCGAAATGGCACTGAAGGTGTAGCATTGATTTACCCTGTACCTCTCCCACCTCAGCGAGTTCCACCGGTTTTAGTGTCAATTTCCCCGCTTTAAAACCCTTAACATCATAAGACTCGGCTCTGGCGTGAATTGGTGTCAGTTCGTCCCATAGTTCCCGGTTTGCCTGTAAGTAATTATCCATTAATGCTTTCTCCATATAATTCTGACGCAAGTCAGGACTCATATAATCATGTGAAGGTAGATGAAGGGTCTACTCTTGTCCGTACGTGAAAACGAGTGGATGTAAAGAGTAGTGCAGGATTTGAACCCACCTAGAACATCACGACTGTAACCGGGTCGCCCTTTTCCAGCAGGTCGATGTTCTCCGCAAGCTCTATGTAGCCGTCCGCTTCCGCAATACTGGTAATCGCCCCGGATTCCTTGAAGACCGGCACGGCTTCATCACCGACTATTTTCACCGTGAGAAATTGTCGACGTCCTGTGCTCATCGGCATACGTCTTGATAGCTTTGCCTGTACCGTATCGCCCTTGCGTGGCGGTAGACGCGCCATTTTCCTGACAGACGGCATCAAGAAAAGATAAGAATTGATGAGGCAGGAGGTCGGATAACCGGGCATTCCCATCAGTGGCTTACCTTCAATCATCGCGAAAACGGTCGGTTTGCCGGGCTTGACCTGGACGCCGTGAAAGAGCACGTGTCCCCACCCCTCGATTACATCTACCAGCAAATCCCTCGTACCGACCGATGAGCCACCGGAGAGCACTACCAGGTCGTATTTTAACGCTTCTCTGATGGTCGCCTTCAATTTCTCCATGGTATCGCCGGCAATACCGATTCTGACCGGTGTGCCGCCATTGACACTGACCACCGACGCAATGGTATGCGAGTTGATGTCGTAGAGCTGACCAAGCTTAAGTTTTTTACCGCCGGGTACCACTTCTTCGCCCGTGGGAATCACCGCAATTTTTGGTTTTTCATATACTGTGACTTTGGTCAATCCCTGCGAGGCAATCACCCCGATTTTCCCGGCATCCAGAAACACGCCGGCTTTGAGAATTGCTGCGCCGGCTTTAATATCTTCGCCTTGCTTGCCCACATTCGCCCCGGGAACAACTGCTTTGAATATCTTGATCTTAGCGCCATCCCGTTCCGTGTCTTCCACCATGACGACGGAATCAGCGCTAGTTGGCATCATCGCACCTGTGGAAATCTGCAAGCATGTATTTGCATTCACCCGTTTCGTGGGCTTTTCACCGGCATGGGTCTCGCCGATAATCTCAAGAACCCTGGGCTTGAACTGCCCGGCACCGAAGGTGTCCTTTGCCTTGACCGCATAGCCATCCATCGCGGCACGGTTGAATGGCGGTACATCCATCAGCGCTGTAAAGTCTTCTGCCAGAACCCTGCCCACGGCTTCATCAATGGGCACTATCTCCGTGCGTGTGATAGCTTCGATATGGCGGTCGATAACGGCTTTTGCCTCTTCGTAGGAGAGGAGCGCGCGGAAGGGTCTCATCGTGTTGCCTCCCTGACCAGGTGTCCGATTTCTGGCAGGATGATTTTGTCCATCGCCAGCGTTGCCGCGCCAAGAGAACCCGGAATACAGATGATGACTTTGCCATTTGTTACCCCGGCAATTGCCCGGCTCATAATAGACCCAGTGCCGATTTCCTGGTAGGTAAGCTGTCGGAACAATTCTCCGAAGCCCTCCAGTTTCTTTTCCAGCATCGGAGTAATGGTGTTTACGGTCACGTCGCGTTTACTCAAGCCCGTACCGCCGCCGGTGATAATTACCTGAATGTCGTCTCGTCGGAGCAGTTCCTCTATCTTTAGTTTGATAGCTTCAGAATCGTTCTTAAGGATGGCATAATACGCCACTTTATGACCGCTGTCTGTAAGTCGCTGTTTGATAAGTTTGCCGGACTCGTCATCCTGCTCGGTGCGGCTATCCGAGGTGGTAAGCACTGCACAGGCTACATTCGCTATTGAATGTTGTTTGTGTTCGTGATATCCCATCGTAAGAAATCCTAATATCTAAATCCTAAACTCTAAAAAGCTGACAGCTTAATAGTGTGGTTTACAGAGAATCTCCTTAATCTTCAGGTCGAAGAAATCGCCGGAATTCACCGGCCTAACGACTACGGCAAAATCAGCACCGCGTCCTGTCCCGGCAATGGTAATAACATCTTCATCGGTGCGTATCAGCCCGGCGTCCGCGGCCATGACCGTAATTTCAACCACGACTTTCATTCCTTGTCCCATCAGCCGTAAGGTATTAGCGACAATATCACCGAGCAGATAGGTAGAGAACTTCTTGCGCATCGCGGCGCCCACACCTGAGAAAAGATGAGTCGCGGTAAAAATAGTTCCGCCGTTCTTAATAATCTTTTCGCGGTTTTCTTCAGTTAATTCCTGGGTGTTGGGACCATGAAAGCCGGCACTGTGAGTGACGACCACCACTTTCATGCCTTTGAATACTTCGACGGCACGGGCACCGGTATTACCCAGCGTGGAAGCCACCACAATGGTCTTGATACCGAGCTCCTGGGCGCGCTTTTTAGCAATCCGGAGCGTCTCCTCCATGTTGTCAACACCCGGTTTATCAAAGTAAACGATTTTCTGCTCCATAGTTGTTGCCCTTTCATCCTTCAGTCAAAATCAGATTATCATCAAATAGGAAAGGAAAGCAAGCCGAATACATATGGTGATTGGATTCCCGCCTACACGTGAACAAGCATTAGAGTTTAGAGTTTTTCTTGCATTTATGTTACACTTCTCTTATCTCGGAGATGCAGATGAAGAAAGTCGGTATTATCTATCACCCCATGAAGAAAGAGGCAGTCAAGCTCGCTAAAGAACTGGAAAAATTCCTCAGTTGGCATGGCATAGTTGTCTGGTCTTGCTCCGCCTGGGAGAATAAAGCCGTACGCTCTAAAGTAAACGGCACCGACCTCATTCTCAGTATTGGTGGCGATGGCACCATCCTGCGCGCCGCTCAGGCGGTAGTCCCCGGTAAAATACCCATCACAGGTATCAATCTCGGTAATCTGGGATTTATGACCGAATTGAGTGTGAAGGAAGCAAAAGATAAAATCGGCAGTTTGCTTGCCGGCGAAGGCTGGATTGATGAACGCGCCCTGCTGGAGGCGGAACTTACACCTGTGAATGCAGATGAAACCGGAAAATTTCATGCCCTGAATGACGTGGTGTTGGCACGTGGAGCGGTAGTGAGGGTAATTTTTGTGGAGGCTACGATTGACAACCAGCCAACGACTACCTATAAAGCCGATGGTGTCATTGTAGCGACTGCCACCGGTAGTACCGGCTATGCGTATGCCGCTGGCGGACCCATTTTACATCCCCATGCCAAAGAAATGGTACTGGCGCCGATTATGCCCCATCTCAGCGCCAGCTATTGCCTCGTGTTACCCTCGACCGCTACGGTACGGCTCCGCCTGCAGACAGTACACCCGGCAAGTTTGAGCATCGATGGACACACGAACATCAGTATTGAGAGCGGGGCAGTTGTTACGGTGAAGCACAGTCGGGATACGCTCCGTTTCCTGCGGATTCATCCGGAGGCGGATTTTTATAGTTCTCTGGAAAAGCGCCTGAAAGGGAAGCAGTAATTTGGCAAAGAAAACAACCATCAAGGTAGAAAAAGCCCTGATTAGCGATGTTCCCCAGATTCACAAGCTTGTCAATTCGTTCGCAGGACGGGGTGAAATGTTGGCACGACCGCTAAGCGAACTCTATGAAAATATCCGTGACTTCTTTGTTGTCAGGAAAGGTAAGAAAATCGTCGGCTGTGCCGCGCTCCACGTGATGTGGTCGGATTTGGCTGAAATCAAGTCGGTGGCGGTTGACGAAGAGCTTCAGAAACAGGGTGTGGGTAATCAACTGGTGTCTGCTTGTCTCGCTGAAGCCAGGGAACTGGGTATTTCTAATATTTTCTGTCTCACTTACAAGCCGGGCTTCTTCGGAAAGTTCGGGCTGAAGGAAGTAGACAAGATGACTCTGCCGCAGAAGATCTGGACGGAATGCTATCGCTGTCCCAAGTACCCGAACTGCGATGAAACCGCCATGACGATGAAATTCCCAAAAGATTAGAAAGCGAACTGGTTTTGGATAGAGAGAAAACTATCTCCAGCAAAGTGATTTATGACGGCCGGGCGGTGAAACTCCGGGTGGATACTGTCCAGATGCCGGATGGACGTAAAACCACTCGTGAGATTGTGGAGCACTCCGAATGTATCGCTGTGGTGGCAGTCGACGAGAAAGATAATGTCCTGCTGGTCAAGCAGTACCGCACGCCAATCAAAAAGGAGTTACTGGAGATTCCGGCGGGTGGTATTGATGCCGGAGAAAAGCCCAGAGAAGCGGTACGACGTGAAATGCAGGAGGAGACTGGCTTTCTACCCCGGAAGCTGGTGAGACTGGGTGGTTTTTACTCGGCACCCGGTTTTTGCACCGAATACCTGCACCTCTTCCTGGCGACTGATTTAATTAAAAGCCAACTCGTTGCGGAAGACACTGAGAGTATCAAGCTGGAGCGCGTACCGGTGAAGGACATTCCCGCTCTACTAACTTCAGGTAAGATTGAGGATGCTAAAAGCATTGCCGGATTGCATTTATATCTGGAATACCGGAAGAAGCACTAAATAATAATTTGTGTCCTTATAAAGTTACCGAGTTGAAATATATTGACACAATATAATAAACTAGTAGCGAACCTTTAAAGGGTAGGTATTCTATAATGACACGCCGTCGTTCTTCATAAAAACCGGCAGCACCGTCCATGCCCCGATTGTTGTCGCTCAATGCTGGGTTCTTGTCATTGGGGACTCTATCTCGTAGAGCCTATTCTCAAAATTATTTAGAGATAATCTTGCCTTTATTTGTAATCTGATTTCGTCTTTATAGTGATAGGTGCTGGTCGTTCGATCCGGAATCATATGTAACTTTATTCCCTCTATCCGGGTATTCAATCAATAGTGCTGCCGTGTGCTGGTATAAATTTCAAGTATTTTTCCAGTGAGGTGTCAGCGCTATGAGGAATCCGAAAAAGCATCTTCACATTAGTTATTCCCAAAATGAGATAGTAAATCTAAAAATAATCGAGAAATTAGTCAATCAATCAAGCATTACTTATGACGACCTGGTTTACGATATAGGTGCCGGCGCGGGGGCTATTAGTATGGCACTATTAAAGAAGGGTGCCAGAGTAATTGCTATAGAAAAAGACCGCGATAAGTACCTGAAATGTAAAGAGAAATTTATTGGCCAGGATAGGTTCGAATTATACCTCGATGACTTCCTCTTAAAAGACTTCCCAACCACTGGTAAATATAAAGTGTTCTCTAATATTCCCTTCTTCCACACGGCTGAAATTGTTAATAAAATACTTTTCAATGAGAATCCACCGGAAGATAGCTACCTTATACTCCAAAAAGAAGCGGCAGAGAAGTATACCGGGATTCCGAAGGACACTTTAGCATCACTAACTATAAAGCCATTGTTCTGGATTGATATCATATATCATTTCAATAGGACCGATTTCTATCCCGTGCCGTCTGTTGATATAGTCCTGCTGCAGATTGAAAAGAGAAGGTGCCAATTAATACCCACCCAGTATTACAATCTCTATAAGGATTTCTTGATTTCACTGCGGGAGGGAGCAGATAATACGATTAAAAAATCACTGAAACAACTTTTCACCTACGCCCAGGTAAAACGACTTGCGAAATTACTGCGTATTGATTTTCGGTCCAGCCCAACTGACCTCGATTTCACTCAGTATCTGTGTCTTTTTCAATTCTATCTAGGCCATAACCTTAGAGGCAGGTCTTTAATACAAGGAGCTGAGCAGAAGTTGCGTCAACAACAAGCAAACATCATTAAAATCCACAGGACCCGAAGTATTTGAAGAAAACAGCCCAATATCGCTCATCCCTCTCCCTCTGGATTCCTGCTGTAGTTTACCCCGTTCACGGTGAATCCGTTCATGGTGAACCTGTACGCCGATACAAGATGGGAATGAAAATTAAGCGTGGTCATAATTATTGGCTCTTCGGGAATGCTCAGAATAAATTCTACGCGGTAATGCCATAACGAGGAAAGCATTATCGATAACTAGCGTAGTTTAATGGCTGCTTCAAGCAACATTAGCTGAACTTTCTCAATGGGCAACTTCCGCACCTCGTCAATCAGCAACAAATCCGCCATGAGGGCGTAGTCATCTGGTACACGTGCATAAGGCACGAACTCACCTGCTTCAGCCAGATAGATAGGCCAGATAAAGTCCGGATACGGATACCTGTAACCCAGAGGCTTACTGCTCAGATGATGAAAATGCATAAATCCCAGAGGTTTGGTGATAGATAGCGTCCATCCAGTTTCCTCTAGTACTTCACGTCTTAAAGTTTCGTCTAATTTCTCTCCTGGCTCTACTCTTCCACCAGGAGTAATATAAAGTTGCCCATTTTTTTCTTTTACTACAAGTACGGAATTGTCATGGAAAACAATAGCACGCACTGACGATACATAATCAATGGGTGGGTTCTCATTACCCAAATAATAACTTATGCGGAGAGATATTTCTCCACCCCACATCACCTTGTTTTCGGAAATTAACGTACCGGATGCTAGAAATGCCTTGAGTTCAGCATTCATAAGATTCACTTGATATTTGTTAGTTAGTTGTTGTTTCGAGTTTCGTGCTTCGAATTTTGAAATTCCCGCCGTGGGCGGGCCTTATCCCATCTTATCGCTCAGGCGTCTGCCGCCCAGCAGGTGCAAGTGAAGGTGCTTTACTACCTGTCCCCCCTCCTCGCCGCAGTTGATGACCACCCTGAAACCTTTCTCGGCAATGCCTGTCTGCCGCGCCAGTCTGTTTGCTACCAGAATCATGTGTCCCACCAAAGAAGATTGTTTTTCCGTCAGGTCGGTCAGATAGGCAATATGCTCGCGCGGGACAATTAATAGGTGCACTTGCGTCACCGGGTGAATATCCTTGAAGGCAATCAAAGTCTTATCATGGTAGACAGTGTCGCTGGGGATTTGCCCGGCGATAATTTTACAGAACACACAGTCTTCCATGCTCTTACCTCCGGTATTGCGCCTTTGCCTGCTCGAAGAGGTCGCCGCCGTATATGTCGTTCGCTACGATGGCGGGAAAGTCCTTAACAGTTAGCTTCAAGACCGCTTCCGCGCCAAGCTCCTCGTAGGCAATGGTTTCCGATTTCTTTATAGATTTTGAAATCAATGCGGCGGCACCGCCGGTGGCAACCAGATAGACGGCTCTGTATTTTTTAATAGCTTCCCGGACAGCGGGAGAGCGGTCGCCCTTACCAATCATCGCTTTCAAGCCCACTTGAAGTAGGCGGGGAGTGAAGACATCCATTCGGGAACTTGTGGTCGGTCCCGCCGAACCGATAACCTGTCCCGGTCGCGCCGGCGATGGTCCCATGTAGTAGATGGTTTGCCCCTTGATATCAAACGGGAGTTTTTCGCCTTTGTCTAACGCCTGCACGAGCCGACGGTGTGCGGTATCCCGTCCCACATAGATAATGCCGGAAATAAGTACGGATGCACCTGTTTTCAGCTTCGCGATATCCGCATCACTGAATGGTGAGGTTATACGTAACGGTTTATCTGCCATTAGAGTACTACCTCTTTGTGTCGGGTGCTATGACATTGCATATTGACTGCCACGGGCATACTGGCGATGTGGGCGGGCATCACCTCGGCGTGGACGGCAAGAGCAGTTACCCGTCCCCCCAATCCGCCGGGACCGATACCCAGGTCATTGATTCGTTTCAATAGTTCCCGTTCTAATTCGGCAACTTCCGCATCCGGATTCGGGTTACCAACAGAGCGAAGTAAGGCGCGTTTCGCCAGTTCCATAACCTTGTCCGCCGTGCCGCCGATACCTACACCGACAATCACCGGTGGACAGGACTTGCCACCGGCTTCATCAACCGTTTTCACAATAAAATCGATAATACCCTGACGTCCGGCGCCCGGTGTTAGCATACCGAGCCGGCTCATATTCTCCGCGCCGCCGCCCTTGCACATCACTGTGATTTTCAGATGGTCGCCGGGGACGATTTCGGTGTGGATGATGGGTGGGGTATTGTCTTTGGTGTTAATACGAGCTGAGAAAGGCTGACGCACCATCGATTTACGTAAGTAGCCTTCTGTGTAGCCTTTGCTTACGCCTTTTTCAATAGCTTTGTTCAAATCACCGCCGACGATATGTACATCCTGCCCGATTTCCAGAAACATGACCGCCGTGCCGCAATCCTGGCATAATGGCAAAGACTCCTCGCGAGCGATGCGGGCGTTTTCAAGTAACTGTCGTAAGGTTTCCTTGCCCAGAGGCGATTCTTCCTCACGCTCCGCTTTCTTCAATGCCGTGAGCGCATCCTCGCCAAGTTCGAAGTTCGCCGATTGGCAGAGTCGCGCTATAGCTTCTGTGATTTTACTGGCTTTTATTTCTCTCATTATTAGTGCCTTATCTTTTTGCCCTCTGTCGTTCTGATACGAAGCGAAGAATCTCAGGGTGGGGAAAGAAGTGAACCACCCCCTGCCGATACCCTTCACTATCGTTCAGGGTGACAATAAGATGCCTACGTGCCCAGTTTCATCACTCCAATTAGTTCCTGTACCGCCTTCGCTGAGTTCGCCAGCGCGTTCTTTTCCTCGGCGGTCAGTTCCAGTTTCACCACCTGCTCGATACCGTTCTTGCCGAGTTTCACCGGCATACCGAGGACTGTATCCCTGATGCCGTACTCACCATCAAGTCTGGTGGCGCAGATAAGGACTCGTTTCTTGTCCATAATGACCGCTTCTGCCATCTCCGCCAGCGCTGCCGAAGGTGCGTAGAAAGCACTGCCGGTCTTGAGCAGGGCGACAATCTCCGCCCCGCCGTTTACCGTCCGGTCGGCAAGTTTGGCAATTTTATCTGAGGACATCAGTTTTGTAATTGGCGTGCCTTTGACCGTAGTCAGACGCGGAATGACCACCATACTCTTGCCGTGCTCACCGATAACGCAGGGAGAAACATCCTCGATGGATATCTTCAACTCCGCGGCGATAAAGGTAGCCAGTCGCGCGCCATCTAACACGCCAGATAGTCCCAGTATCCGCTTGCGTGGGAATTTGCTCTCATGAAGCGCCAGATAGACCATGGCATCGACCGGATTCGTGGCGATGATGATAACGCAGTTGGGAGAATATTTCACGATATTGCGGGTGACTTCGCTGACAATCTTCTGGTTGGTAATTAGCAGGTCGTCGCGGCTCATGCCCGGCTTCCGCGCCACACCAGAAGTGATGATGACGACATCGGATTTAGCCGTCGCTTCATAGCTATTGGTGCCGGTAATTTTCGAATTGAAACCGAGGATGTTTGCCGATTGCTGAATGTCCAGCGCCTTGCCCTGTGGTAGTCCTTCGATGATATCCAGCAGGACAACGTCTGCATAGCCTTTTTCTGCGATTCTCTGGGCACAGGATGCCCCCACATTCCCCGCCCCGATAATGGTTACTTTAACACGGCCTTTCATTATGCACCGCCTTCGTTGGAAACTCACAGCGTATTGTACTGCATAAAGGGGAAAAGGTAAATATGGGAAAATACCAATTCTCAATCGTCAAATAACAAACAACTTGTGAGAAAGAAGAGAATGCCAATCAGCCGCCAATTTGTCGCATTGAACGTCCCGCCGGAATATTCCCTTCACTTAAATGGTGTTGGGCTCGTTTCAGGAAAGCCGCCGACTGAATAAGCTGTGCCAGTTCCTCAATTGTGGCGCCTCTGCGTAACGGCTCTTTAATATCGATTTCATCATCGTCCAGCAGGCAGGGGCGCAGTTTGCCATCCGCTGTGAGACGGAACCGGTTGCATCCTGCGCAGAAACACTCGGTCACCGCTCCGATAAATCCGAGCGTGCCGTTGGCACCGGGCAGTTTGTAGTATCGGGCGGGACCGTTGCCATCTGCCGGTTTGTGCGGTACCAGTTTCCCGAGGTTACTTTCGATACGCTTTATAATTTCCGCAGTGGATACCAATCCGTTACCGCGAGATGCAGAATTTTCGAAGGGCATATGCTCGATGTAGCGAACGTGCCAACCGTCGGTTTGGGTCTTGCGGGCGAAGTCGATGATCTCATCCTCATTGATGCCTTTGAGGACGACCATATTGATTTTGACCGGCTGAAGTCCGACGCGGTTAGCTTCTGTAATGCCTGCCAGTACGTCCGCCAGTTTATCGCCGCCCGTGATTTCAAAAAATCTACTCGGTTTCAGAGAGTCGAGGCTAACATTGACCCGTTTCAGTCTGGCTGATTTGAGTTCTTCAGCGTAGCGTGCCAGCAGAGTGCCGTTGGTCGTCATGGAGACTTCTTCAACACCCGGTACGCCGGCGAGCATCCTGACCAGATTACTGAGGTATAAGCGCACCAGCGGCTCGCCGCCCGTGAGACGGATTTTGGTAACACCGAGGCTGGCGGCCGCTTGGACAATACGGTGGATTTCCTCGTAACGGAGGATATCTTCGTGGGTATGTGCTTCGAACCGCGATGTGCAGTAGATACAGCGCAGATCACAGCGGTCGGTCACGGAGATACGCATATAGTCGATACGGCGGCTGAACGAATCAACGAGATTGGACATGCAGAATAGCAAAGGGCTGAATCAAAAATGTGAGCCTTCTTGCGGAAGGCACAATTAATTATCAGGCATACAGCCCTGAACTTCCCTCCTTTCCAGAATGGGGGGCGCAACCGTTTCCCGTTGCACCGTATCGGTCGCCGTCCATAGGCATTCTGCCCACAGGCACGGCAACTCGGAAGGAACTTTTACAGTTCTATTTTCACTATAGCGTGTTGGATGCGGAGAGTCAATTTCCTGACAATTTTGGATGGGTTTTGCTTGATTCTCTGGCGTTTCCCCTGTATCATTATCTACAATATGACGGACGCAGAGTCACAGCGACTGGCGGCAGAGGCGCTAAATGCCTCCTTCTATTACGGAAAGCTGAAGGTGCTGGATAACCTGTCCCTGCGTATACCGCATGGTATTAGTTACGGTCTACTGGGACCGAATGGCGCCGGGAAAACAACCCTTATCCGACTCCTCGTCGGGCTATTAAGACCGCGTCAGGGTTCGATTTCTGTGCTCGGTCAGACGCCCTCACGTCAGACTGCTCATCTCATCGGGTATATGCCTCAACAACACTCTCTCTACAATGAGCTTTCCATTGTTCAAAACGTCGATTTCTTTGCACGGATTTACCTTACGGATAACCGGAACGAGCGTGTGAAGCGTGTGGAAGAAGCCGTCAAACTAGTAGGTTTATGGGAGCGCCGTAACGACGGGATTATGAAACTGAGTGGTGGGATGAAACAGAGAGTCAGCCTTGCCTGTGCGATTGTCCACGACCCGCCCCTCCTGTTTCTCGATGAACCGACCGTGGGACTAGACCCGGAATTGCGGGTCAATTTCTGGGAACATTTCGCCGACTTGAATAAGAAAGGCGTCACCATTGTTATTTCCAGCCATACTATGGATGATGCCGCTCATTGCGACCGTCTGGCTTTCATGCGGAATGGTCAACTGATTGCCGAAGGCACCCCGAATGAATTGCGGCGGGCAACCGATAAATCGAATGCTTCTCTCGAAGATGCCTTCCTTTATTTTGTGCGTCGTGAGGAGACAAGGTAATGCACAGTCGTGCGTTAACTATCGCCGGCAGAATAATCAAGCAGATTGTACGTGACCGCCGTACGCTGGCACTGATTACAGTCGTGCCGATTGTGGTAATGACACTGATATGGCTCAGTTTTCCTGACGTACCCGGTATGCTCGACTACATCGCCCCGGCGCTACTCGCTACGCTAGCCCTGTTTTTCGGCTTCCTGCTTACAGGTATCAGTTTCCTCCGGGAGCGCTCGCAGGGCACATTGGAAAGGCTCATGGCGTCACCGGTCTCGCGGCAGGACATCGTGCTGGGGTATCTGCTGGGATTCTTTCTCTTTGCGCTCCTGCAAACATTGATTATCGTGCTTTTCACCATCTATGCACTGGATGTGCAATACAAAGGCGACCTCTGGCAAATCTTCGTGTTCCAGGTTATCGTGCTCGTCGGGGCAATCAATCTGGGCATATTTATCTCCGCATTCGCCCGCAATGAATTCCAGATGGTGCAATTCATCCCGCTCATTATCCTGCCGCAGGTCTTTCTTTGTGGCATTCTCTGGCCTGTAGAGCAGATGAACGATTTCCTGCAATGGGTTGCCAAGTTTCTGCCGCTGACTTATGCTGTTGACGGGATGAGAGACATCATGGTCTATGGCAAGAGCTTGCTGGATGTGGGCTTAGACCTTGCGGTACTGGCGGCATTTGCAGTGGGGATTTCCGTTATTACGGCTTTAACCTTGCGGCGAAGTAGCGGCGGGTAGGGAATCCACACTCACGCTGTATTCATTTTACCCTTCGAGTTTTATTCAAGAAAAATCGGATGCTATGTCTGAAGAAAAGATAATTTTTTCTGAAAAATGAAACCGCCGGACTAACTCCCCGGCGGTTTAAGACTATGTGATTTGGATTATTTATTTACTTGTGAATGACAATACTCCCGCCACTGAGTTCTGTAAGATCACTAGATGTGTCACTGACTCCCATCTTATTATCGTATATTATGTTGCCAGTCACTTTGTCCCATATCTTAATACGGAGGCTGTCAATTCCTCCGCCACCATTGATCTGACCATCTCTAGCAGTGAGTATGAAACTGTAGTCGCCGGTTCCATTGATCGTTCCTGAGCCCTTAAATTGAGCCCTAGCTCCGCTAACAACGAGCCAGTCATAAATGGTGCTTTTGAAATGGAGATTGCCAACTTTAAACTGGAACTCTGTCTGTCCAGTAGGTACATTAGCGCCTTTTTGATATTTAGATACAAAGCCGAAGGATGCTTTGCCGGTTAAAGTTTGGTTCGCAGAGTAGGCGCCAGCAGGTGAGTCTATCCAACCGCCACCGGTGACAAAGCCACCGTCGGGGTTATATATCACGATATATTGATAACTGGCTTCACCCATCCTGCCACACCCATCGGTCACCACTATCCTGATAGTGTATACGCCAGGTGATAAATAAGTATGCTCTGCGCTGACGTAACCCTGAGTGTTCATTAAGACGCTGGTCGGCGGGATCTGGTCACCCCAATAGATGTTTACCATGTACGGACTATCCATCACTAGGGCAGAGAAGCTAGAGTTGACGCTGATCGTGCTTCCAATCGGGCAAGGCATCAGAGTGCTGGGTATGATTTCCTCAACATCAAGTGATACAATACCCACTCCAAAGATACTGCCCTGCAGGTTGCACAGACTCGGTGTCGTCGAGTCTGTGACTGTTATCGTAATAGATCCAGAGACCGCGTCGTATACCTGGTCAGAGACGACAATCCATTCAGCTCCGTTCCACCAATAGACAACGTTTCCACCATTAAGATTGCAGGCAATAATAGTGGCATAGGCGAAGTTGTTATTGATATCCAGGTAAACATCAAAGTATGAATTAGTACTCATAAAACTTGGTGTGCCGCCTGGATTTGACTCATACTGCGCCACGACTACCGTACCACTGCCTGAGCCTGTTGCAGTAAGGCTACCAGGAGTAGATGGTCCCTCGCCTCCAATTGATGCGGTAGCGTTTCCATCTTGGTCTGTGCTTGTTCCAGCATCCCATTCTGTAATTGTTGTGCTGGTTTCGGTGATGAATAGTGGTAGCCATATGGACATGCTCCCATCGGGGTACTGAACAAAGATCTCGACAGTCATTGGACTGTTGAATAGCGATACTGGAACCGTAGCTGAAAGCTGAGTTGGAGAGATGTACGTAGTTGGTAGCTCTCCTTCCCCGGAACTACCAAACCACTTAATGATACTGTTGTTTGTAAATCCCCATCCATACGCCGCGATCGTGAATTCATCACCGCCTGCAGTAGCTGTATTCGGGCTGATGCTGGTTAATTCAGGCATCTTCGCTGTGGCTTCGTCAAAGACCTGAATGCGGTGATTGCCACGGTCAGCGACATAGATGTGGCCCAATGAGTTGACAGCGATACCATACGGAAGATTGAATTGACCATCGTCACTGCCAGCCGAGCCCCATTTGGTCAGGAAATTGCCATTGGAATCGAACTTCTGTATACGGTTGTTGCCTGAGTCACAAACATAAACATTGCCCAACTTGTCCACTGTAATACCATGGGGTCCATTGAACTGTCCATCGCCTGCTCCTGCGGAACCCCAGTCAGTGATGGGTGTGCCATTGCTACTGAATTTGTGTACGCATTGATTATACTCATCAGTAACATAAATATAATTTGAAGAATCCACGGCGATGCTGGACGGTTGCCATTCGGTCGGTTCATCAGTCCCATATAGTCCCCAGCGAGTCAAAAACAAGCCATTGGTATCAAATTTTTTAACCCACCGTTTCCAGTCGTAGAGGGTTTGAGTAATAACGTAGATATTGTCAGATGAATCCATAGCTATACCGGTTGGTGAAATCGTTTGGGGATGCCCCAGAGAATTACTAAGTAAAGTACCATTGCTAGTGTACTTGAAAATTCCGTAATGAAAGTAATCTAAAACATTGACATTGTCTGAAGAATCCACAGCGATGCCAGTCACGTTCCACCACTCGGTGCCAACGCCCTGTGTCCAGCAGGTCAGAAGAGTGCCACTACAATCAAACTTTTGGATTTCATGGCCATAACCTCCTATAACACCCACGTAAACATTATCGGACGAGTCGATAGCTATTGGGTAGACACTTTCCCCCCAAGGCCCTGAACCGTACGGTAAGTCCCACTCAAAAGGAAACTCGGGTAGATCCACCGCTTGAACAGGCGCCACACTTAGTGAACCGGCGGTTAGCACAATACATACAAGTAGCAAGAAAAAATAATTTTTCATGACTTTTTCCTCCTCAAGAGTAAATATACAAGTGAGTACTAATCGTGAATAAACCAGACGTATGCAGAATTATAATGCCTGAGCAAGGTAATGTAAAGGTATTGTAATCACTCACAAGGTACCATGTTTCAGCGACTCATTTTGTTATCCGTTATCCAGAATGTTGGCATGCTCACTTTCTGGTATTTCGCGTCATAAAAAGAATTAAAGCCCAAAATATCCAATCTGTTTGATACAACTTTATCGCCCAATTTAAAACCCACCTGTGTATCACTCATTTCATCTTATCCATCTCACAGTTCCATTTATGCTAAAATATCTTCAATAATCGTGGGAGTCCGTTTTCTTTGAGTAGTACGGTGAAAGCAGTTATATTGGTCGGGGGGCAGGGCACGCGATTGCGTCCGCTCACCTGCAACACTCCCAAATCGATGGTGCCCGTGCTCAATATCCCTTTTCTGGAGCATGTCCTCCGCAATCTGAAAGCACACGACATCACTGATATTATCCTTGCCCAGCACCACCTTCCCGCACCGATGTTACAGTACTTCGGAGATGGCGCCCGGTTTGGCGTTCACCTGACCTATGTCATGGAAGATTCCCCCAGAGGTTCGGCCGGTGCGGTTAAGAACGCCGAGAAATATTTGAAAAACACATTCCTGGTACTCAATGGCGACATTTTTCATAACCGCGATTTCACGGACATGCTGGCTTTCCACCGTCGTAACCATGCGAAGGCAACCATCGACTTGGCGCCAGTCGAAGACCCTACCATCTATGGCATGGTAGATACCGATGAGCAGTGTAGAGTGAAGAGGTTTATAGAGAAACCGAAGCGTGAAGATGTCACCACCAATCTCATCAATGCCGGCACCTGGATTATTGAACCGGAAGTGCTCCAGCGTATCCTGCCGGACGTTAAGTGCTCTTTTGAACGTGAGATTTTCCCGTCACTGATACATGATGGAGAGCCGCTGTATGCCTATCCCTCCTATCGCTACTGGATGGATATGGGCACGCCGGAGAAGTATCTGCAACTACACCGCGACCTGCTGGATGACAAGTGCGAGGGCTATCCCTCCGACCGGAATGTGATTAAAGGTAAGAACTGTCGGATTCACCCGACTGCGAAACTGAGTGGGAAAATTGTCCTAGGGGATAACTGCACAGTGGCGGCAGGAGCAAAAATAACGGGACCGGTAGTTCTCGGTTCGGGTTGTCGCATCGGGCGGAGGGTGGTGATTGAGGACAGCGTGCTCTGGGATAATGTTAAGGTTAGGGCGCGCGCCGTATTGAGGAGTAGTGTCATCGCCAACGATTGCGCAATCGGCGCTGAGGTGTACCTCCGTGATGCGGTTCTTGGTGACCACATTCGCTTGCCTACCGGTTCTAAACCCGAAACCGGTGTCCGTCTTTTCCCCGAAGAAATGTCTGGTAATACCTAGCCAGTTCTATTTTTCTCCCTATCTCACTCACTGTGTTATAATTTCTGTGGAATTCAAGGGATTCACCCTGAAGGGCTGTACTATGTGGGAAAAACTGGAGCAAATTGATAAACGGCACGAAGAAATCATCGCCGAAATGTCGAAACCGGAAGTAGCTTCGGACCGACAGAAAATAATGAAGCTCGCTCAGGAAAAGTCGGCGATTGATGACCTTGTAGCCCTCTACCGTGATTACAAAGCGACGGTTAGAAATCTTGAGCAGACCAGGGCAATGCAGGATGACAAACTGGATAGTGATATGCTGGCACTCGTCAAGCAGGAAGTCCACACGCTTGAAGAGAAACGTGACCGCCTCCAGGAAGACTTGAGGTTGGCTCTTCTCCCCAAAGACCCTAATGATGAGCGAAATGTCATTTTGGAAATCAGGGCGGGAACCGGTGGTGATGAAGCGGCGCTCTTTGCCGCCGACCTGTTCCGCATGTATACCCGTTATGCCCAATCAAAACGGTGGGATGTGGATGTCATCAATACCAGTGAAAGCGGTGGTGGCGGCATGAAGGAAATTATTGCTGAAGTGAGAGGGAAGGGTGCTTTCAGCCGGTTCAAGTACGAGCGTGGTGTCCACCGCGTTCAGCGTGTGCCGACGACCGAGGCTTCCGGACGAATTCATACCTCGACCGCGACTGTTGCCGTGCTACCGGAGGCAGAGGACGTTGAAGTTGACATAAAACCAGATGAGCTACGGATAGATATTTTTCACAGCGGCGGCGCCGGCGGGCAGAACGTCAATAAAGTCGCGACCGCCGTCCGTCTCACACACCTACCGACCGGTATGGTGGTGGTCTGTCAGGACGAACGCAGTCAGCTACGTAACCGTCAGAAAGCCATGGCGGTGCTCAAGGCGCGTTTGCTGGAAATGGAAAGCCAGAAGCAGGAAGCGGAAATGACCTCGATGAGGCGCAGTCAGGTGGGCACCGGAGAGCGTGCCGAGAAAGTCCGTACCTATAATTTCCCTCAGGACCGTATCACCGACCACCGCATCGGGGTGACCCTGCATAATCTGCCACGTATCATGGCGGGAGAACTTGACCAGTTGATAGACGCCCTAGCGACAGACGATCAAGCAAAGCAGTTGCAGGAACAGTCAACATGACCCGGCAGGAATTACTCAACCGTGCCCGCACACTTCTTTCCAATAATAATGTAGAAGATGGAGCTCTGGAGGCAGAACTACTTCTACGACACACTCTGAATATCGACCGCACCAGATTTTTTACGGAATCCGATAAGGCATTAACTTCAGAGCAGGAAGCCGATTTCTGGAATAAAATTGAGCGCCGTGTGAAAGGCATGCCCAGCGCTTATATCACTGGCGTGCGCGAATTCTACGGGCTTGAATTCTATGTTGATGGCAGTGTCCTTATCCCACGTCCGGAGACGGAGTTGCTCGTGGAGAAAACTATTGAAATCGCTCGCAATTATTACTCTCCGGTAATTGCGGATATCGGCACGGGGTGTGGCAATATCGCTATCAGTCTGGCTGTAAATTTACCGCATGCTTCTATTTTTACGACTGATATTTCTCAGAAGGCATTAGACACCGCCCGCCGTAATTGTGAACGGCATAACGTTGAAAGACGAGTCCGGTTGTGCGCCGGCGACCTGCTGGAACCTATTCTCCAACCCGTTGACATCATCGTTGCGAATCTGCCGTATGTCAGGACTGCGGATTTACCCGCAGTAAATACAAATGGCTACGAACCGCGCCTGGCGCTTGATGGTGGGGAGGATGGGCTTGACGTCATCCGACGTCTCTGCACGCAAGTTGATAGGAAGCTGAAACCCAACGGTTCTCTATTGCTTGAAATAGGCATGGGGCAAAGAGAAGAAGTCGTCAATTTGCTACATGCGCTATTCTCTTTAGCACCAATAAGTGTTATCCCAGACTTGACTGGCATCGACCGTGTCGTGTGCATGACAAGGAGGTGATACCATGCTTAAACAAAAGCCCTGGCATGAAAATGATGATTTCTGGGAGCTCTGGGGTCCCGTGATGTTCAATGAAAGAAGAGTGGCTGATGCACCCACAGAGGCAGACAATCTAATTTCACTCCTGAAAATAAAACCCGGGAATAGGGTGCTTGACCTGTGCTGTGGTATAGGCAGACATTCATTGGAACTGGCGCGGCGTGGTTTCAAAGTAACAGGAGTGGATAGGACTGCTGACTATCTTTCCGCCGCCTCCAAACAGGCAAAGAAGGCTGGATTGGATATCGAATTTGTAAATGAAGACATGCGGTCTTTCCGTTGTCCCAGTACTTTTAATACCGCTATTTGTATGTTCACCTCCTTTGGTTTCTTTGAAGACCCGGAGGATGACCGGAAAGTTGTGCTTAATATGTATCAGTCTCTCAAGAAGGGCGGGTGTTTTCTGATTGATGTCAATGGTAAAGAGAGACTCGCCGCTATCTTTCGGGAACGAGACTGGCGAAGAGAGGATGATGCCATTATTCTTGAGGAACGTAAAGTCACACAAGACTGGTCGTGGATGGAAGCACACTGGACTCTCATTAAAGACGGGAAAATCCGTGAGAACACATTAACTCATCGTATTTACTCTGCGGCTGAGTTGAAGGCACTTCTTACCAGTTGTGGTTTTTCCGAAGTAAAAGTCTATGGTGACTTTGCGGGTAGTCCATACGACCAGAATGCAAAACGGCTGGTGGTGGTGGCGAAGAAGTGATATCTCCCACACTACAGTGCAGACTTTTTCTGCTTGAATGTCAGAGATTCTTCGCGGAGTTTATACTGAGTGATAATGAAGTGCTCAGAATGACATGCCGCACGCTAGGTAGTAATCGCATACGCCGAATTACCGACTTGACGCTCAAATTCATCAAGTGATAAAGTAAACAGGGGTTTTTTAACTTACTAAGCAAATTGTGTTCTAAGGAGGAAATGGCACACAATGAATATGATTGTCTGCGCAAAACAAGTGCCTGACCCGGAAGCACCGCCAGCCAGTTTCAAGATTGACCCGGCTACCAATAAAGCGGTGCCCCCGCCAGGCGTACCACCCGTCGTTAGCCCGTTTGATGAGCAAGCGGTAGAAGCTGCTCTCAGAATCAAAGACGCCACCAGGGGTGATAAGATTTCCGTCATCAGTCTGGGCGTCAACCTGTTGAGAGATGTCGTCAAGAAGCCGCTCTCTATGGGTGCTGACGAACTGATTCTCTTGGAAGACCCGGCGTTTGCGGAAGGTGATAGCTGGTCAACTGCCTACGCTCTGGCAATGGCTATCAAGAAAATCGGCCCATTCGATATTGTCTTCTGTGGACGGCAGGCGGCGGATACGGATGCCGGTCAGGTCGGCTCTGCGATTGCTGAAATCCTGGGAATTCCCAGCGTTACCATTGCCAAAAAGGTAGAAGTCACCGATGGTAAGGCAAAGGTAGAAAGAGTCACCGCCGATGGTTATGAGGTGGTCGAAGTATCCCTGCCGGCTCTTATTACTATAAGCAACGAGCTTGGGGAACCACGCTACGCTACCATCAAGGGTATTATGGCGGCGAAGCGTAAGGAACCGATTATCTGGAAACCGGCAGATATCAGTGTGGATGCTGGTCAGATTGGCGCCGCCGGGAGCTGCAGTAAAATGCTCAGGCTCTTCCAACCTGTAAAGGAAGGTAAATGTGAGATCATAACCGGTGACAATGAGGAAGAAGCCGCCGGCAACCTCGCGAAAAAGCTCATGGAGGCGAAGCTGTTCTAGGGAGTCTTCAGGACTTTTCTAACAGTGAAGGAGAGAAATGGCTGATAATAAAGGTGTGTTGGTTATTGCAGAGTTCGTAAATGGTGCTTTAGCACCCATTGCGAAAGAAATGCTCGGGGCCGCTCGCAAGCTGGTAGGCGGTCTGGGTGAAGAGGTAAGCGCTGTGCTCATCGGTAGTGGGATTGCAGGCGTTGCGGCGGAAGCAATCAGCTTCGGTGCTGATAAAGTCTACGTTGTCGATGACCCGTTGTTGAAAGATTACCGCACGGATTCTTATGTGGCTGTGGCTGAAAAGGTGGTCAAGCAGGTTAATCCGCGTATTGTCCTTGCCGGGCAAACCACCATCGGGCGCGATTTAGCACCGCGGCTTGCCTTTAGATTGAATACCACAGTCACTCTGGATTGCATTGACCTGGAGATTGACGCAAGCACGAAACTACTATTGAAGACCAAACCTGTCTATGGCGGTAATGCCCGTGCTATCTTCAGCAGTGAACGGCTACCACAGATGGCGACAGTGCGTGCCAAGACAATGACAGCTCTGGCTCCAGATAGCGGGCGTAAGGGAGAAACGATTACTGTTGCTGCTGGTCTTGATGCCGCTGGTATTAGGACAAACGTACTCCAGAAAGTTGTTGCTGAAGTTGTCGGTATCAAGCTAGAAGACGCTCCGGTGATTGTTACCGGTGGCAGAGGCATAGGCGGACCTGAAGGTTTCAAACAGCTTGAAGAACTTGCCAAGATACTCAAGGGTGCCGTTGGTGCCACGCGACCGCCGTGTGATAGTGGTTGGGTACCTGAAACCATGCAGATTGGTCTAACTGGTAAGATTGTCTCCCCGGATACTTATATTGCGGTAGCATTATCCGGTTCCAGCCAGCATATGGCAGGATGTTCCGGTTCTAAGAACATCATCGCCATTAACCGTGATGCGGAAGCGAACATCTTTAAGGAAGCCCGCTTTGGTGTTGTTGGCGACTGGAAGAAAATAGTCCCTGCATTCCAGACAAAGATTAAGGAATTGCTGGGCAGATAATAGCTGGTGGTTTTTTGCTAAACAGATGGGGCTACTCGTGAGGGTAGCCCTTTTCTTTGTGAAACTAGGTATTTGAAATGAGAAATTGTACGACTCCGTGCAGTTCCAATTTGTCTCTCATGCGGAATCCTGTAAGATATTTGGAATCGGGATATTAGGTATAAAATCGGAATTTAAAGATTAGTGTTTAGATATTAGAGCTTGTAGGGTAGTTAGGGCTAGATGGTGACTAGAATCCCATCATTTGCGCTGCCCATTCGGCAAGCTTCATTACATAGTTAGGGATAACGCCGAGCAGTAAAACACCGAAGCAGGCGAGAAAAAGAGCCAGTCGTAGCGCGCCGGAAGAGGATACACTTCCCTCAAACTTAGGCTCATCTAACCACATTACCTTTACTACTCTGAGATAGTAGTAGGCTGATATGACACTGTTCAACACGGCAATAATAACCAACCATAACAGATTTTGCTGTACCGCGGCGCTAAAAATGTAGAACTTGCCCATAAAACCGGCGGTCAGTGGAATTCCGGTTAGAGAAATAAGACACAGGGTTAAGGCTAAAGCCAGTAACGGCGACCTCTTCCCGACTCCGGCATAATCTTCAATCAGGTCGCTACCTACCTTGTTTGAGATAGCAATAATAGCAATAAACGCCCCCATATTTGTCACAGCATAGCCCGCCAGGAAAAAGATAACACTGCTTTGTCCTAAAAAGTCATGGCTTTTAGAAAGACCCATTGTGGCAATACCCAGCATGAGGTAACCTGCCTGGGCTATGCTAGAATAACCCAGCATGCGCTTGATATTGACTTGAGGGATAGCCACGATATTACCTACCGTCATACCTATTGCTGCAAGAACGGCAAATATAATTCCCCAGTCCTGACTTAACCATGTAGGAAGGTCAAATGCGGTGTAGAATATACGGAGAATAATGGCAAAGCCGGCAGCTTTACTTGCTACGGAAAGGTAGGCAGTGATGGGTGTCGGCGCTCCTTCATATACGTCAGGGACCCACATCTGGAATGGGAAAGCGGCAATCTTGAAACCAAACCCCACTATTAACAGTATTAAACCCAGCAGGAGCCCAAAGCTGGCAGAACCTCCAGCAAGAGAGAGAGTCCCGATAGCTTGAGCGATATCTCCCAGTTGTGTCTTTCCTGTGAACCCGAAGACAAATGCCATACCATAGAGCAATATCGCTGAAGCGATTGCTCCAAGCAACATATATTTCAGGGAAGCTTCCGTAGATTTGGAGTCTTTAAGAAAACCAACCAGGGCATAAAGAGAGATACTGATTAATTCCAGTGCTACAAAAATTGTGATTAGCTCCGTTGCCGCTGTAAGTAACGTCATACCAAGTGTGGATAAAAGCACCAGTGCATAGTACTCGCCTTGAAAACGAGTGAACTTAGATACATAATCGGTTGAAGCTAAAATCACCAGCGCAGAAATAACCAGGAACAAGAACTTAAAGAACAAGGCAAATTTATCCACCGTCAGCATGTCGTTAAATGTGGTTTGAGGATTGCCACACCATAAACCTACAGCGCAGCCGAAGGATATTGCCAGTCCTGCCAGACTAATTACCGCCAGTAAGCTTTTTCGCTGGAGAAACAGGTCAAGTAAAATCACCACAATTGCGCTGACAAGCAGGACTATTTCTGGCGTTATTAACACAAGGTCCAAAAGTTCACTCCTTATGCCGTTTTACCCAAACTCTACTTTACTACCCACCGAGCAAATTTATTATGGGTGTGATTCCTGTTTTAATCACATTGGTCAGTATTGACGGATAAACACCAACCAAGAAAATCATGATGATGAAAATAGCCGAATATACTCTTTCCAATTTATCAGCATCATGGACACCATTAAACTTATCCTGCGGTGCATTGTAAAAAACCCGCTGTAAAAGCCATAAAATGTATCCTGCCCCCAGTAAAATGCCGAGTATAGATATTACTGTGAATACCTTAGCAATTGGGAAGGCGCCAACCAGAATATCACTTTGAAAACTACCTAAAAAGGTCATAAATTCGGCAATAAAACCACTCGTAGAAGGCACTCCCATTGCCCCCAGGCCGGCAATTGTAAAGATTACGGTAATAATTGGAATCTGCCTGGCTAAACCACCCATTTTATTGATATCACGCTCGTGGGTATTATGCATAACTATGCCGGCGGTAGCAAAGAGAAGTCCTGTGATAAGACCGTGACTGAACATCTGTAATGTGGCGCCGGTCAAACTGACGGTAGTCAAACTAAAAATACCCAGTAATACAAAGCCCATATGACTGACACTACTGTACGCAATTAGCCTCTTAATATCGGTTTGTTTCAATGTAACTGCCGCGCCGTATATTATATTGACCATCGCCAAACTTATTAAAATCGGGGCAAATTGTCTGGCTGCATCGGGAAATATGGAGACACAAACACGTATCATTCCGTAGCCACCCATTTTTAGCAGGGTCCCTGCCAGCACTACACTCACCGCTGTCGGCGCATCGGTATGGGCATCAGGTAACCACGTGTGGAATGGGAAGACGGGTAATTTGACAGCAAAACCACCAAGCAATAAAAAGAACATTAGGGCTTGCGGAACAACCGGGATATAGGAAGCAATCCCTCGTGCGGTTATATCGACCATACTGAGACTATGGGTAGTAAAATAAACACTCAGGATGCCTGCCAACATCATAGCGCTACCAAACAAGGTGTAAAGAACATACTTGAAGGCTGAATATTCTTTCCTGCCGGCTCCCCAGATAGAGATTAAGAAGAACATGGGAATAACTTCGATTTCCCACATGATGAAGAAGAGCAGGAAGTCCAGCGAAGCGAATACACCGAGAATACTCATTTCCAGTAGTAGGAGCCATGCAAAATATTCCCTCGGGCGGAGGTCAATTTTCCAGGAGATTAAAACGACGAGGAAACCAAGCAACGTCATTAAGAAAAAGAGCGGGAGACTCACACCGTCTAGACCTACATGGTAATAAGCATTAATTAAAGGAATCCAGGATGCCTTTTCTTCGAACTGTATTACACCAGCCATTGTTGGTGACCTATCGAAACTAAAGAATACACAGATAGCTAAAATTAGAGGGATCAAAGTAAATATTGCTGCGATATATTTAATCAGCTTTGCTCGTGAATTAGATGTACAAGCTATTAAAATTGCTCCCAGAGCAGGGAGGAAAATTATCAATGATAGAATATTAAAATTCAATCTTCTACCCCCTACGAGTATTTACCTGTTAACCAAATAAAAACAAACAGACAATTAGTGCGACAATGCCCAACCCGATGATTAAGCCATAGAGCTGTAACTGTCCAGTTTGTACCTTCCTCATCGTTTTACCAGCGATCAATGTAGTGTCAGCTACACCGTTTACTGCACCATCTACACCCTTTTGATCGAATGATTTAAACCACCCGAATAAGTTACGTACAATAAACCCCTGTACGAAATTAGTATTGATACCTCCATCGATGACTTTGCTATCGAAGAGTTGAAATACTCGGAAGATACCGCCCATCAAAACTTTCTTTACAATGATTCCTTCATACAACTCGTCAACCCAGTATTTGTTATAAAACAACTTATACAATGCTGAGAATCTTTTCCCGATTGCTTCTGCTGATAACCACTTTTTACTATAGACTGCATATGCCGTAAAGATTCCCAGCCCTGCCAGTATCAGAGATAGCCACGGTAATGGATGAGCGAAGATGCCAAAAAGCCCTTCAACAACACTGTACGTTTCACCATGACCGAAAAATGCACTGAACCCACCGGTGACATTAAGCAGGCCGGAACCGCATGCCAGAATAGCCAGGATTATTAGAGGTATTGTCATCACTGAGGATGATTCATGAAGGTGTTCCTTGCCTCTATATTCCCCACCAAAGGTCAGGAAGATAACGCGGAACATGTAAAAAGCGGTCATAAATACGGTTATCATCGCTAGGGCAAATAGGACAGGTTGATTTTCCAGAGATTTGACTAGTATCTCATCCTTGCTCCAGAATCCTGATAGAGGCCAGATACCAGCGAGGCTCAATGCTCCGATCACAAAGGTAGCATATGTTCGTGGCATCACTTTGCGTAAACCACCCATTTCTCTCATGTCAAAGGTCTTGGTAGCATGGTTGACACTACCGGCGCCAAGGAATAGCAAAGCTTTGAAGAAGGCATGATTAAACAAATGAAAGATGCCGACAGCGACACCACCAGTCGCCAGACCGAGCATCATATAACCAAGTTGGCTGATAGTAGAATAAGCCAGAACCCGCTTTATATCGTTCTGTACCAAACCTATCGAGGCGGCGAAAATAGCCGTAAACCCGCCGACAGTAGCTACTGTCTGCAAAGCAACTGCCGAGTGCTCAAAGAGGGGATAAGTGCGGGCGACCAGAAAGACACCAGCGGCGGCCATCGTAGCAGCATGGATTAAAGCGCTAACAGGAGTTGGACCTTCCATAGCATCTGGTAACCATACATGTAGTGGGAATTGAGCTGATTTACCCACTGCACCGGCAAATATACCAATAGCTCCCCAGGTGAGGACGTTACCTGCCAGCACTCCGCTAATTGCCATTTGATGCAGTTCGGCAGTATCAAAAGTGCCGGTATTAGCGTACAAATAGATCATTCCGGCTAAGAACCCGAAATCTCCGATACGGGTAACAATAAAAGCCTTTTTTGCGGCATTGGCGGCAGAGGGTCGGTGGAACCAGAATCCAATAAGCAGATAAGAACACAACCCTACTAATTCCCAGAATACGAACATTAATAACAAGCTATTCGCCAACACCAAGCCTAGCATGGCAGTGGTAAACAGAGACATATGAGCGTAATAACGGTGATAACCGGCATCGCCATGCATATAACCCTGTGAGTATATCTGCACCATTAAACTAACCACAGTTACGACAATAAGCATCACTGCAGTCAGCGAATCGACTATTATCCCAAGATTGATGGTAGCTCCACCCTCGATAATCACCCATGAAATATTTGGGACCTCTAACTCATGATGTGGTTCGCCGAGCACTGTTACTAACACCCAGATTGAAAGCAGTAAAGAGGTAGCTACAGCCGCAATAGTAACATAACCTGCAATCTTCGGTTTATCCTTGAAGAAAGGTTTGAGTATCAAGGAAATTATTGCCCAAGATAGGAGCGGTATTAGAAAGATTAACCAAATATATTGATTCTGATCGAACATTATGCTACCACTTCATCAAATCGATTTTTCCAGCATCAATGGTTTCACGACTACGATAGATGGCAATAATAATTGCCAAACCCACAGCTGTTTCAGCCGCCGCCACTGCAATAGTAAATATCGCAAAGACCTGCCCGGTCAATTGTAGCGGCACGATGTATCGGGAAAAAGCAACCAGAGCAATGTTTACTGCACTCAGCATGATTTCAATGCACATCAAAATAACTATGGCATTATGTTTGGATAAAGCGCCATACAAACCTATAGAGAATAATATGGCTGATAAAATTAGATAATGCTCTAACCCGATTGACATTTATTTCTTGTCCTTTACTAAAACAATCGCACTTAAAACAGTGGCGAGTAAAAGAATCGGAATAATCTGCAGAGGTAAAACAAAACCGTCTTCACCGAAAAGTTTAACCGCCAATTTGGAAGTGGTATTTGCTTCTGGTAATACATTAGATACTTGCCATTGGGTACTGAGTATCGCATAGCATACCCCGCCGAAGAACAGCGCCACTACGAATAAAGCCGGAATACGGAATTTATTTGATGGACTTCCTAGCGGAACCTCTCTGGTTAACATGATTGCCAGAATGATTAATATTCCTATGGCGCCAACGTAAATCAGAACCTGAATTGCCGCCAGAAAATCTGCATTCAGCAAAATATATACTCCTGCTATGCCTATGAAGCTCAGAATGAGCAACATGGCGGCTCGAAATACATTACGTAGCAGAACCACGCCTAAAGCGGCAACTACGATGATTACAGCAAAAATCCAAAAGGCTATTACCTGTCCCATTTATCACCTGTCAATTAGTAAAGTCTGCATGGGTAACTTGGATTCATTTTCAGGACTAAAATAACCGCTGGGTATTCGTTTCTCCGAAGGCATTAAATCTTCCCCGGTTAAAATAAAGTTCTTTCGGCTATATGCAGATTTTTCATAATCACAACTCATAAATAAACATTTTACGGGGCAAGACTCCACACATAGTCCACAAGAGATACAGATGCCGATATCCTGTTCTATCTTATCCACTTTTAATTTCTTGTTCTCATCCCTGGAGGTTACGACAATGAGACAACCCGCTGGACAAGCGCGACTACAAGCGCTACAGGCATTACAAACATTTTTATCCCAGACAAGCTGATTCCCGCGAATCCGACGAGAAACATACAATCTCTCTTCCGGATATTGAGTGGTAATAGGTCTACGGAAAAAGTGTTTTAAGGTTAACGCCATCCCTTTGGCAATACCTTTCCCGTACCGTTCAAACTTCAACTTTTTTATCTCCCGTCAGCCTGTAAAATTTAGACCAGAACAATATTAGCACTGCAGTCACTACGAAATTAATGGCGACTATCACCCACTGTGAGAGATCGGGTAAGGTAATTACCTGAAGTCCGGTAATGAGTAAGTTAATCAATGCCAAAGGCAGAAGGAACTTCCAGGCAAAACCCATCACCTGGTCAATCCGTATACGTGGCAAGGTAGAACGTACCCAGATTATTAATATAAAGACAGCAACCATTTTAATTAAAAACCAGAGTATCGGAGGCAGTAATGGGCCTCTCCAACCACCGAGGTAAATGGTGGCTATAATCGCTGAAATTGCCAGCGCCTCTGCGTATTCTGTCAGGAAAAACAGGGCAAACTTGATACCGGAGTACTCAATATTAAAACCGGCAACAATCTCAGACTCAGCCTCCAGGAGGTCGAACGGAGTACGGTTAATCTCTGCCAGCGCCGCAATAAAATAAATGATAAAACCCAGCGGCTGTAACAGGATAAAAGGAATGTTTTGTGATTCCACAATACTATTCATAGATAGATTACCGGTAAGTAACACCACACCGATAATCGATAAAGCAAGCGGAATTTCATAACTCACTACTTGAGCAATCACACGCATAGCGCTAATCAAAGCGTATTTATTATTAGAAGCCCAACCCGCCATCAATATACCAACGACACTTACAGAACTGATAGCCACGATATAGAGAATACCTATGTTGAGGTCTACCAGCGCCACGCCGTTCTGGAGAGGGATAACTGCAAAAATCATTAGAGTCGGGATAAAGGCGATTGCCGGAGCTAATAGATGCAATAATCCATCGGCGTTTTGGGGAATGATATCTTCCTTAATTAATATCTTGATGGTATCAGCTACTGGTTGGATGATACCGAAGGGTCCGGTACGATTGGGACCGATGCGTATCTGGAAACGTCCCAGTACCCGTCGCTCGATGTATATAAACGCCATAACACCCAGTATCACAAAAACGAAAAGGATGACAATAAAAATTAACATATGGCTCCAGAATCCGCCGGGCCAATCTGGAGGCAATGCGGAAGCGTAAAGTATATTTGGGTTTGTATTAGTAATGAATGTTGACAACACTAACGGTCTACCTCTCCTAAACAAATATCAATACTACCGAAGATGACGATAGCATCTGCAATTTTTACGCCGGTCATTAATTCACGAAGCACCTGCAAATTGATGAACGATGAAGGTCTGACATGGAAACGGTACGGATTAGTCGAACCATCGGACACCAGATAAAAGCCCAGCTCACCTTTCGGGGCTTCGATGTGCCCGTATGCCTCGCCTTTCGGAGGACGTAAAACACGCGGTACTTTTGATTGAATCTCACCGGATGGCATTTGTGCCATCGCTTGTTTAATGATGCGAATGCTCTGATGCATTTCCTCAATTCTCATGCGGTAACGGTCATATATATCTCCCACGGAGCCGACCGGTACATCAAAATCAAAGCGGTCATAAATGGAATAGGGGTCTGCTTTTCGGATATCCCAGTTCACCCCACTGGCACGGAGCACTGGTCCAGAGACGGAGCAATTAATAGCGGTCTCCCGTTTTAAGATGCCGATATTCTTTGTGCGCATGAGCAATATTTCATTTTCGGCAAGAAGTTGGTCATACTCGGCTATAAAACCGGGTAAACTATCAATGTATCTTTTAAGAGCAGGGAGAAACTCTTCAGGAATATCCTGACTGACACCACCGATGCGCAAATAGTTATAAGTAAGCCTCTGTCCGCAAACCATCTCGAAGAGGTCCAGAATTTTTTCTCTTTCACGGAACATATATAGCAGAGGAGTCATAAAAGCTCCGAGTTCATTCAATAAAAACCCAACTGTCATAAGATGACTGGAAATCCGCATCAGCTCCGTCATAATGACCCGCAGATATTCAGCCCTTTCCGGAACCTGAATTCCTGCAAGTTTTTCTACTGCCAGAACATAAGCCTGATTATTTGACATAGATGTCAGATAATCCATTCTATCTGTAAAAACAATATCTTGAGTGTAATTTAATCCTTCCGCCAGTTTCTCGATTCCCCGGTGTAAATAGCCGAAAACTGGTTCGACATCTTGTATGACTTCGCCATCGAGAGTGAAGCGCATGCGGAATAACCCATGAGTGCTGGGATGCTGAGGTCCCGCGTTAACGACAAAAGGCTCGGTCTTGAATGTCATTGTAACTTGAAATCCTTCCTTAATGGGTGTCCTTGAAATCCCTCCCAGAGCATTATTCTTTTCAGATTAGGATGGCCCTCAAATTTGATACCCATAAGGTCGTAGACTTCTCTCTCCTGGAAATTGGCGCCGTTCCACAGACTAACCACCGAAGGAACGGTAGGATTTTCACGGTTAGTACAGCGTGTCTTCAGTATTAGACCGTGATTATGCTCTAACGAGACAAGGTAATAAACAACTTCAAAATAAGTATTGTAATCAACAGCCGTTATGAAGTTAAGGTAGTCAAAATCAAAACCGGGGGTATTTTTCAGGAATGAAGCAATTTGAAATATGGATTCGGGCTTAACAACAATGGTATTCCCGCTCGAGTCAACGAGACTTCCTGGAAATTGTGTCTCTAATTTAGCGCTTATTTCTGTAGCTGGGAGTGCTAAGGTCATGATTGTTCCTTTTTCTTAGCAATACTTTGGTGTTTTATTTTTTCCTGTAACGCCTGTATTCCATGTAGCAAAGTTTCAGGACGTGGAGGACATCCCGGAATATAAATGTCTACCGGGATTATCATATTTATACCAGGAACGACGCTGTAGGAGTGGCGGAAAAGTCCACCACTGATAGCACACGAGCCCATCGCTATCACCCACTTCGGTTCCGCCATTTGTTCGTATATTCTCTTATATGTCGGTGCCATCTTCCATGTTAAAGTTCCGCATGCAATCAATAAATCAGCCTGGCGTGGAGACGGGCGGAATATTTCCATACCGAAGCGAGAAATGTCAAAGCGAGAAGCAGCGGTGGCAATCATCTCGAAAGCACAACATGCTAAACCAGAGTTGATAGGCCAGATTGAAGAACGACGTGACCAATTGATTATTGCATCGACTGTTGTTAACAGAATATTACGGCTAATATCCTCTTCTAACCAGCTATCAGGGTCTTTAATAGGCTGTTTATACAGTTTTCTTGCTGCTTCAATGGCTTCACCTTCTGTTCTGTCCAGCTCAATATCAGGATAGATATATGGTTTTGAGATGTCTTCTATACCCATTCTAGTGCTTTCTTCTTCCACGCATAAATATAACCAATGACAATAACGAATACAAAGATAAGTACACTAGTCAATGCCGGCATTCCTAAAAGCTTCAATTGAACTGCCCAGGGATAGAGAAATGCTACCATAACATCTAATGTTAAAAATATCAGAGCATAAAAATAGTAGCGGAAATTGAACTGAACCCATGTTTTACCTATGGTCTCCATACCGCATTCATAGGTGGAGGTCTTAACGGAATTAGGTTTGTGGAGAACAACACGAACATATCTGAGCAGAACGGGTAAACCGAGGGCAATAACTGCAAACAGAATACCTGCGATGAGGAAGTAGGCAATGTAACCGAAATCAGTCAACAATTTCCTCCTTCAAGCGGGTATAACGTATTTCATTTAAATCTTCAGGAGATTTTAGGCTGGCAACCATTCGTAATTAACTGGCTTTCTCCAGTTCATTCTCATAGAACGCCATATTATAACCGGTCTTTTCGGCTTTCATAATGACATAGCCGGGAGGATTTGCCTTGACCTCAATAACAGTTCCGGTCATGTTAGCGATTTTATAACCGCCGGGCCAAACCGGCCTGTCTGCTACCTTAACTTTGTCACCCACACTAAATTTTGCCATAATCAATCCTTTTACTATTACCGCTATTTTTCAAAAGGCTTGTGCCTTGTGAGATATTATTCTGTACATTCTAATTGCTTGCATTAAAGCTTCAGGCCACGACAGACAACCCGGCAGGTAGACATCGACTGGGACAATAATTCTCCAGCAACTATTACCCTCCAGTGCTCAAAACGGTTACAGTATATCACACACTTTTTTGCAAAAGCAAGAGGTTACATCCTTAATTTGCGGTACGCATTATTGGCGGATGTGAAGTGTATTTTTATGCTAACTAGCTTGCCTTATGCAATTCGCCTCCTCTTATTTGGGAATTCAAGGCAGTTGGGTTTCAGCGGATACTTGAATTGTCTCCCTTGTGGCGGTATAGTGGGGAAAGATTTAGCTTCATTGCTACGAGTGAAATGAGTGGTTTTCCGGTGATGGCGAACAAAAAGAAAGAACATCAAAGCGCATCTCAAACTGAGCGTGAAGGATTCAGTCTTGCACTGATTGAACCAGTGATGTTTTCTTTACTAAGGAAAATTATGGCATACCTTCAGCCACGAAAGGTAAAGGCTTATGTAGTTGGTGGGTTTGTCCGTGACGCATTGCTGGGTCGTGAAACGGCTGACATCGACCTGGCAGTCACGGCAGATGCACTGGAGATTGCCCTCGGTATGGCAGAGGCACTTAACGGTACATATGTCCTGCTAGATAGCGAAAACAAAGTCGGGCGGGTGGTTCTTACTTCCAGAAAGGCGGAAGGAGAACAAAGCGTAATCGATATCTCGACCATCGCCGGTACACTGGAAGACGACTTGGCACGGCGCGATTTTTCTATAAATGCTCTGGCACTCGACCTCAAGGAGCTGGTGGCAGGTAAGGCGGTTGCGAGTCTCGTCGACCCATACAAGGGGCGTGACGACCTTGACCGCAGTATCGTGCGCAGTATCCGCGAGGAAAACCTATCAGCCGACCCGGTGCGCCTTTTACGTGCCGTCCGTCTTGCCGTCGAGTTGGGTTTCCGTATTGAACAAAAGACTAAGGAACAAATCCGTCGTTCTGTCGCTTTACTGGCGTCGGTTCCCGGGGAACGCATTAGAGAAGAGCTGTTGCGTCTTTTTGCCATTTCGCGGGGAGGGCAATTTCTCTTTGACCTCGATGAATTGGGGTTACTGACGGTTCTGATTCCCGAACTTGCCATGACTAAAGGCGTGGAACAACCAGTAGAGCATCACTGGGATATTTTTGCTCACTCCGTAATGACAGTGAGCGCCGTCGATTACCTGTTACATCAGGGGATGTGGGAGTATCAACAGGATAACATCCTTGAGATGGTGCCGTGGTCGGAAGAATGTGTCCGTCATTTTGAAAAATCCGTTGCCGTCGGTAGTAGTCGGCGGACACTTCTCAAATTGGCGGCGCTCCTCCATGATATTGCCAAACCACAGTCCAAGGCGATTGATGGTAAAGGACGGATGCGGTTTCTGGGACATTCGGAACAGGGAGCCGAAATGGTCTCCCATATTCTGGAAAGGCTCAGATTTAGTACCCGAGAAATAAAATTGGTGGCTGACGTGGTAAAATACCATTTAAGGCCTACCCAAATGGGTCAGCCGCCGTCACACCATGCCATATATCGGTATTTTCGTGACACCGGCGATGCGGGTATAGATATCCTGTATTTGAGCCTGGCTGACCATCTGGCAACGAGGGGACCGGGATTGATTCCGGCAAATTGGCGAAAGCATGCCGATGTTGTGCGACATGTTCTGGAGGAACATTACAATCAGGAAAAAATCACCCTGCCGCCCAAACTGGTTGACGGCAACGACCTGATGAATATCTTCGGGTTAAAGCCGGGACCGAAATTGGGGGAACTTCTGGAAATGGTACGGGAAGCTCACGCAACTGGGGAGTTGACGACCAGGGAAGAAGCGTTAGAATATATACATAACGTATTAACCGAGGGAAAGAAGTAAATGAAGAGGACGCATAGCAGGTTTTCACCTGTAATCCTCTGGGTTCTCTTATCTTGTTTAATTTTATTCGTTGGTTGTTCAAAATCAAACGTTGAATCCAGTATGGAATTACTGTACCAGATGGATCTGTCTACGATTGATAAAGGCAAACAAGAAGAAATTATTAACGACACGATCAAGGTGTTGACTTTGCGTGTCCAAGCTCTAGGTATTAAAAAACCCATGATTGAACGACTTGGTGAGAGTCAAATAGTTATCAGATTCTCTGGGGTAACTATTACTGATGTTCAAGCGGAGCGCATTGGCCGAACGGCGCTACTGGAATTTCGCGAACTAGTTCAGACTAAGGATGCCCAAGGCAATGTAATTGAGGAGAGATGGGTACCAGCGACCGGCACCTATAATGGAGAGATAAAAGTACTGAACAGCAGTTACTTAAAGAGAAATACAGAGATAAGAGTTAGTAGTCTTGGTGCAATAGAGCTTTATTTCGAGTGGGATGAAGAAGGTGCTGTACTCTTTAAAGAGATAACCACAAGACTACTTAACAAACCCTTGGGTCTTTACGAAGGTTCCGGAGATGATGCACTACCTCTCTTAGGAGAAGATGGAGAACCGATAGCGCCAATTGTACAGGCGGTGCTTACGACAGATTGTGTAATCACCGGACTAAGTCGTCAGGAAGCTACAGAACTTTCTAAACAATTGAATGCCGGACGTCTACCCATTCAATTGAAGTTAATTGGAGTGCAGTCTACAACACATTAAAGTCATAAACTAGAAGGAAAGAAATAAATGTCAAGAAACAGCTGGGTATTCGTTACTATCATCATCATATTTGCTCTGAGTCTTATCGCGCTACTCGTAAACCCAATAAAAATTGGGAATTTCACAAGGAGTGGCATTGTTTACGGTCTTGACTTGGAAGGCGGCGTCCGTCTGGTTTATAAGGCAGACCTGACAGGGGTGGAGGAAAGTAATGAAAAGGAAGTTGTCAACGATGTCATTGCCGTTATAGCCAACCGTGTTAATCCGCTGGGTGTTACCGAACCCAATATCGAGCACCGTGGTGCCGACCAGATAGTGGTGGAACTCCCGATGCCCAAAGGCGGTCTTACAGAAGTGCAGAAGGAGCGTATCGGCCGGACGGCACTACTGGAATTCCGCGAACTGGTTCAAACTCTGGATGCAGATGGTAATGTAATAGAGGAGGAATGGATACCGGCAACAGGTACTTATAACGGAGAGACGAAGGTTCTGAATAGTAGCCTGTTTAAAACAAATACGGAGCTTAGAGTTAGTAGTCTTGGTGCAGTTGAGCTTTATTTCGAGTGGAATGAAGAGGGCGCGGCGCTCTTTAAGGAGATAACCACGAGGTTGCTTAACAAGCCTTTGGGGATTTACGAAGGTTCGGGTAATGATGCACTACCTCTCTTGGGGGAAGATGGGAAGCCGATAACACCCATTGTACAGACGGTGCTTACAAATGACGGAGTCGTCACGGGTCTCAGCCGTAAAGAAGCTGCAGAACTTTCACAACAATTGAATGCCGGGCGTATACCCGTTCCATTAGAGTTAATCGGGGAAAAGCTAGTAGACCCGTCGTTGGGAACTGACTTCATTAAATTGAGTGTGCGGGCAGGTATCATCGGTATTGCGGCAGTTATGCTTTTTCTGATTGCCTACTACCGTGTTCCGGGTGTGGTTGCCGCACTGGCGCTCGCTTTCTATGGAGCGTTAACACTGGCAATTTTCAAGCTAATACCCGTCACGATGACCCTATCAGGCATTGGCGGTTTCGTGTTGTCTATGGGTATGGCAATCGATGCCAATGTGCTTATCTTTGAGCGTATGAAAGAGGAGCTTCTGGCAAAAACGACATTAAGCTCCGCTATGGAATCGGGGTTCAGCCGGGCGTGGACTGCTATCTGGGATAGCAATGTGACCACTATCATCGCCTGTCTGGTGCTTTATTGGGTAGGAGATACAGTCGCCTTTGGCGGTACGGTGAAGGGTTTTGCGCTGACTCTGGGTATAGGCGTGCTGGTCAGTATGTTCACTGCCGTTCTCGCCAGCCATACCTTATTGCGTATGGTGGTTCGTACAGGATTGTCAAAACAAACCGAACTCTTTAAGCCATATACGGGAAGGAGACTGGCGTGATAAATATTGTAAGTAATAGGCTGTGGTTTTTTATTATTTCTAGCATTTTACTGGTGGTGGGTATTGTATCCCTCTCGATTTTCGGATTAAAGACTGGAATTGATTTTGCTAGTGGTTCTCTTTTAACCGTGAAATTTGAACAGACGGTTATTCCTGTCGACGTTGAAAAAGAACTGCCCGGTTTTGGTTTCGTCGGCACAGTCGAAACTGATGCTCAAGGTAATATCGTCATCCGGACGGTAGAATTAACCGCGCAGGAGAAAACGACTCTTAAGGACGATTTAACCGCTAAGTTCGGGGCTTTGACAGAGCTGGGTTTTGAGAATGTCGACCCGATTGTTGCCAAACAAACCGCGCAGGCGGCTATTTGGGCTACAGCAATCGCATCAATTGGTATCCTCCTCTATATCGCTTTTGCCTTCCGCAAGATGCCCAAGCCTTTCCATTTCGGTGTATGCGCTGTAGCTGGACTCCTGCTGGATGTCATAGTTGTGCTGGGAGTTTTCTCGATTCTGGGTAAAGTGGCGAATTGGGAGATTGACTTGGCGCTGGTTACTGGTATCCTGACTGTCATTGGTTACGCGGTCAATGATACCATTGTTGTCTTTGACCGTATCAGGGAGAACCAGAAGAGGTACCCGGGGGTGGATTTCGGGCTGGTGGTCAACAATAGTCTGATGGATGTGATGACTCGTGAACTCGCGACCGGCGTGGGTGTGCTGTTTGTGCTGATTGCCCTCTTGCTTTTTGTCGGTCCGACCATTAAAAACCTGGTCGTTGTACTGATGGTGGGCATATATTTCGGCACGTTTACCTCGGTTTTTGTGGCAGCCCCGCTACTGGTTGTCTGGGAAAAGGGTGGCTGGGGGAGTTTATTCTCCCGAAAGCAAATACCGAACAAAACAGCCGAAGTCCGGGGTTAATTGACATAGCGTAAATTTATTTGGTATGCTAAAAAAGCTGGAGCAGGCATGACAGATACGTGCTTGTCATAGCCGGGCTAATTGCAGTGGTAAAGAGCCACAGGACTGGCAAATCCTGTGGCTCTTTTTATGGGGGTGAAAAACCAGTGAATGCTTTTTCAAGTAAAAGCGGGGCAGTGAAACTGGCGCTGTGTGTTGTTCTCTTTCTGATTGCTCTAAAGGTGGCTGTTTCCATCATTACCAAAAGCATCAGCATTACCGCGCAGGCAACGGACAGCTTGCTGGATTTATTTGCTATCGGCGTCGCTTTCCTTGCCGTCCGTGTCGCCAGTGAGCCGGCTGACGAGGAACATCCATTTGGTCACGGCAAGATGGAGGGTGTGGCTTCGATTGTTCAGGCAGGACTGATTCTTACAGCGGTCGCCTTTATCGTCTACTCTGCTATCGACCGTATTCTTCATGGTACTCCACTGGAACTCACGACAGCTGGTATTGGTGTCATGTTCGTTTCCGTCATTGCCAGTATTTTCTTGTCACGCCACTTACAACGGGTCGCAAAATCAACCGGCTCGACAATAGTAGATGCCCTGGCGAAAAATATCAACGCTGATATCTATTCGGCGGCGGGAGTGCTGATAGGACTGGTTGTGGTGCAGTTCACGAAACTTCTGGTTCTTGATTCGGTCATCGCGCTAATCATGTCAGTGCTGATATTGAGGTCGGCCTACCAGGTTGTCAGGCGGTCGTTCACGGAACTGACTGACACGCGTCTCCCAGAGGAAGAACATGAGGCGCTGCTTGCCTGTATCAAAGAGCATGTTGACCGGTTTCCGGGATTTCATGAAGTGCGCAGTCGGCGTGCTGGGAGCCAGCGTTTTGTAGATTTGCATCTCGTCATGCGCCGCAATGCCAGTGTGGAAGAGGCACACGATATGTGCGACCATCTGGAACAGGATATCAAACATCGTTTACCGGATGCTAGTGTGGTGATTCACGTTGAGCCATGTAACCGAGGGGACTGTCCGGTGTGTTTAATTGTCCAGTGCGAGTTGCGAGGGACTACCGGCTAAAGCGTTAGATAATCTGTTGAATGCCGGAAATGATGAACCAACCCCCGAAACCGAGAAGTAACAGACTACAGATAATAAAGATGCCCGTTTGGAATTTCTTCCCCCAGAGTGTTTTCGTGCGGTAAATCACGAACGATACTATTGATAACCAGATAAGGTCGCAAGTCCAGTGTGTCAGAATAAAGATGGGGAGCCCGGCCATCCCGAATTCCATGAATTTCATCACGAGCGTTATGCCCACGGTTGCCCACCAGAGCAGGAAGAAAGGATTACTGGCGCTCATAATAATGCCAGCGGTAACAGCACCGTAGACTAAGTCTTTGCCACTCTCCACCACATCCTTACGAGCACGAAACATGCCGATGCCCATCCAGATGAGCATCCCTCCACCCAACAGGCTCAAGACAATCTGTACGATATTATTCTGAAAGAAGCGGGAAAACCCGAAGTAAATCAGAAGAATGAGCGGCACTTCAATAATGGCATGACCCAGAGAGATTTGCACGCCTGCCCAAGGACTGCGATAGCTCTTAGCGACTGTGACGGCAAACATAGGACCTGGAGTCATCACGCCGGATAGGGAAATAACCACTACGCTAATTATAATAGGAAGCAAATCCCCACCTCTCATTGATTGTAACCCAGCCAAGATAGACAGTGCCACTCTATTGATGTCAGTAAGCGGGTAGTATAGGATGTATATATCTTCACTATCAGCCTGCTTTGGAGTGAGCAAAAGTGTCGCTTGACCTATCCCAAGTCGTAAAACAGATTACCGAGATGGTCGCCCGATTAAAAACTAGACGGAAGGAGCGGCTGGAACGGATTACCCGTGCCGTTGATATCCTGCACAGTCAGGCGGATAAACTCGATTCGCTCAAGAAGAAAATTGCACTGAGCAAAACGACGTGGCTGGTTGCCGAACCTGTTGAGGTGCTGGACAAGTGTATGCCTGCTCCAGATGTGCCCACTGATTTTACGGTCATCGCTACGGATGGCTCGCATATTGATGTCGACCGTCACCACGCCGCGAACTGTTTTCTGATTAATATCGGGGTGGTAGTGTTGCGCTATGGCGCTAATCCGGACGCATTTTTGGATAGTCAGCCCGTGGTCTATTCCAGTGATGCTGACCTGATGATTGCATCACCCGATGGACTGCGCGAAGTGCCGGTGGAAGGGAACTTGCTTGGTGTGAAACGGAGCGTAGAGGAATGCCGCCGATTGGCGGAGCTGGTACGCAAGCTTCCATCTAATAGTACGGTGCTGGGGCTGATGGATGGTTCACTTATTCTCTGGAATCTGGAAGCCTATCCGGAATTCGTCACGGAATCATTGCTTAATAAAGGCTATTTGACTTATCTGGATGAGATTCACCGACTGACCAAGGATAAACAGATTGTCGTTGCCAGCTATATCAGCTTCCCCCGGAGCACGGATGTGGTCAATGCCCTGCGTGTGGCAATGTGCCCTCGGGAATTGGTGGATAGCGACCGTTGTTCTGACTGCACAACTAGGGAGTGCTACAGTATTTCTGGTGTGCATGACCGCGACCTGTTTGCCGGAATATTGAAGCCAGGAGAGCGTTCGGTGCTTTTCATCAGTCCTTCCAAAATCCAGAAGCGGTATGGCAAACACTTGGTGTATTTTTTCTACCTGAGATTAAACGGAGAGATTGCCCGTGTGGAAGTACCGCGCTGGGTAGCGGAAGACAGAGTAAAATTGGGACTCGTTCATACGCTGGTGCTTGACCAGTGTCGGCGCGGACAGGGTTATCCGGTGGCTCTCAGTGAAGCCCACGAAAAAGCAGTGGTTACAGGCGCTGACCGCGATAATTTCTGGCGGATGGTCGATGAATCGTTGGTAGAAAAGCATCTGCCCGTCACCGAGTCAGAGAAGAGCCGTAGTAAGAGGACAAGATGGCTTTAAAAATTCTGTTGACCCTCTATCCTAATCGTTATAGAATACGCACACAGGAGATGACATCCCGCTCCCGGGCGGAGGAGGTGTACTATGGTGCCAAAGAACATTGCGGAAGGACTGCGAGTTTGTGAGTTATTTGTAACATTGGATGAGAAGGAGATGAAAACACTGCTCGATGTGCTTGGTACTGCCTGTGAAACGGTGGACTATAAGCCAGGCGACCACATCTTCGACCAGGGTGAAAATGAGCACGAAGCTCTATGTCATTGTCAGCGGGCAGGTAACGCTGGCGCGCTCGGTCAATATGGGTAACAAGACCGGCGCCTGGCCCCTGGGTCTTTTGGGACGAGGGCGTGCAATGGGGTGGTCGGCGGTGCTTTACGGGCCTCGTTATTCCACGGCATCTGCCGTCTGCCAGAAGGCGGCACAAATAATCACCATCGATGGCGCCAGATTGAGGGCGGTGCTCGAAAATAATCCGGTGATAGGTTTTAAGGTAATGGACAAGCTGGCGTGTATGCTAGGAGAGAGACTCAGGGCAGCGTACAATACACTGGAAGGACACCTGTAAAACTAAATATCTAATATCCATTTTCTAATTTCTAAGGAATTTATGGTGAAGAGTGAATATAAGTCTACGGGGAAACGTGACCTGGAAGAACGGACACTGAAGTTTGCGAATGACATAGTCGGATTTGTTGAAAGACTTCCGAGAACAATACCCAACAACGAATTGGTGAAGCAGTTGGTGAGGTCTGCGGGTTCAATAGGTGCTAATTACATCGAAGCTAATGAGGCACTAGGGAAGAAAGACTTCCTACTCCGGCTCCGTATCTGTAGAAAAGAAGCAAAAGAGTCTGTTTACTGGTTAAAGCTTATTCGTGTAAAAACCGATATAATTGTTGAGCAACGCGATACTCTTCTGCAAGAAGCCACCGAATTGACAAAAATATTTGGTGCAATCGTTACTAAACTTCAACCCCCAGAAAATGTTTAGATATTAGATATTAGGTATTGGGAATTATTATGAGTACCAAAATTGCTGAAGTAATCGAGTCCTCTACCACAGGTTTTATTGCCGAAGCATACGAACTCTACGATTTGCCTTCTTTCGGCAGTCTGGTGAAAATCATTGAGCCGCCGTCAGAAATCTACGGCATTGTTTGTCAGGCAGGCACGGCGAGTATCGAACCGGGGCGGCGTCCTATCGCCCGCGGTAAAGATGAAGCCTCTGAGAGGGCAGTCTATCAGACCAACCCTCAACTGATGAAACTTCTCCGAAGCGAGTTTACCGTGCTGGTGGTGGGATATACGAACGATGGGAAAATGTACCAGTACCTGCCTCCCAAACCGGCGCACATTCACGCTTTTATTCACCCATGCAGTCCAGATGAAGTGAAACGATTCAGCCAATCCTTTGATTTTCTCAATCTGCTCATCACGGGGAATTCTCAGGTACCAACGGAAGAGCTAATTGCCACCGTCCTGCGGGAGATGAGCCGGGTACAGGATGACCCGCGTGCTTTTCTGGTTAATGCCGGGAAATCGCTCACCACTTTGCTCAGTGGTGACTACCAGCGGTTGCGAGCGATTCTTGGGAGGTTGCGGACATGACAGAAACCAGTCAGGCGCTCGGTATTGTCGTCTCCGGCTCGGTGGAGAAGGGTGTTGATATTCGCCTTGATGCGCAGGCTTCCGTCGAGGATATGGTCGTCGGGCGGTATGTAACTATCGAGGGTAAGAAGCGCCGTTTCTTCGGTATGATAACGGACATCAGACTCGGTGTGACCGATGAAGCCATCACAGCGACGCCGCCGGATACCTCCGACCCTTTTACCGCTGAAGTGTTAGAGGGTACCGCAACCTACGGCACTCTACACGTCCTGCCGATGTTAACAATTGGCGGAGATGTCACCAGCATCGTTGAAGGACCCCAGCCGGTAAAGACAGTACCCAGCCACTTTTCTCGCGTCAGCCTCGCCTCGGAACAGGATATGGAATTGGTCTTCGGCAAGGAAGACGCTCAGCGGTTCTGGATTGGCAATCCACTGGATATGGAGACAAAGTTATGCCTTAATCTTGAGGAACTGGTGAAGCGAAGCAATGGTATCTTCGGCAAGAGCGGCACAGGTAAGACCTTCCTGACGCGCTTGCTCCTCATTGGTATGCTTCAAAAAAGCAAAGCAGTCAACCTCATCTTTGATATGCACAATGAATACGGCTGGGAGGGGAGCAGTGAGAGCGCGGGTCGCAAAGTAAAGGCGCTGAAGCAACTCTTCCCGGAGAAGGTGGCGGTTTTTACTCTGGATGAAGAGAACTCGAAGCGGCGTGGCGTCAGCACGGATTTCACGGTGCGCATCGGTTTCGATGAAATTGAACCAGAAGACATCGCTCTCCTCCGACAGACTCTGAATCTTACAGAGGCGGCGACCGAAGCGGTCTATCAATTACGACGTCGCTTTGGTAGAGACTGGATGCAGAAAACGCTTGACCTTTCGGATTCAGAGGAGACGAAGAATCTGCTCCAGCAGATGAATATCCACGAAAGCACATTTCAAAATCTACGGCGCGGATTGGCAACCATCCGCCGTCTACCGTTCATCGTTCAGCGCACGCCGGTAGATGCCGTGAAAAGTATACTGGAATACCTCGACCGCGGTATTAATGTAGTCCTTGAATTTGGACGGTACCGCGATATCACTGCTTATGTACTGGTGGCGAACATGCTCGCCCGCCGTATTTATAATCGCTATCAGGAAAAGATGGAAGCATCCATGGCGGGAAATGTGGCTTCTCCTACCCCGCTGGTTATCACTATCGAAGAAGCCCATAAGTTCCTCAACCGGGAGGTGGCGAACTACACTATCTTCGGTACGATTGCCCGCGAGATGCGTAAATACAATGTCACTTTACTCGTCATCGACCAGCGTCCCAGTGCCATCGACGAAGAGGTGATGTCGCAGTTGGGCACTAAAATTACCTGCCTGCTGGACAATGAGAGGGACATCGATTCTGTGCTTGCTGGTATCTCAGGAAAAAATGAACTAAAAACAGTACTGGCGCGTCTGGCACCTAAACAACAGGCATTGATTTTCGGACATGCCGTCCCGATGCCTGTGCCCATCAAGACCAGAGAGTGGGGCAGTCAGGAGTCATACAAAGAGTTTGCACGTGGTAATGTCTCCAAACAACAGGCAGAAAAAGACATAAAGGAGCTTTTCGACTAGTACCTATTTGAGAAATTCATAACTCCCTAGGGGAGAGGGTGAATAAATATAGGCAGTAGTGGAAAAGATAAACGACCTCACCCCGTCCCTCTCCGTCGACGGAGAGGGAGATGGAGGGAGAGGTAGAATGTAAATATGAACAACAAAATGAATCGTAAGAAAGTTGGATTAGCGCTGGGTGGCGGCGCGGCGCGTGGGCTGGCGCACATCGGGGTGCTGGAAGTATTGGAACGAGAGAGTATCCCCATTGACATGATTGCCGGCACGAGCATGGGGGCAATCATCGGGGCTTTCTATGCCCATACCCGTGACATCAACCTGATTAAAGACCTTGCGGTGGAGGTGGGCAAACACCGCATCCGGTTTTTTACCGACCTCACTATCCCCAGGACGGGAATCCTGCGCTGGAAATGGGTCGAGGACAAGTTGAAGAGAGTTATCGGCGGGGTACGGTTCGAAGACTTGAAGATTCCTTTTTCCTGCGTGGCGGTTGATATTGACAATGGTGAGGAGCTTATCCTTAATGAAGGACTAGTCTGGGATGCGGCGCGTGCCAGCGCTACCGTTCCCGTAGCACTATCAATAAATCCGTGGAAGAACAGGTACTTGGTTGATGGTGGAGTCTCCAATCCAGTCCCGGTCAGCGTTTTGAAACAGATGGGCGCCGATTTCATCATTGCAGTCAATGTCCTGCACGATACCGCTAATGTTGCTGACCACGAACCTTCTAAGAAAGAGAAAGCCAGAGAGCACAATATTTTCACGATTATGGCTAAGACTATGTATATAGTTAGTTATCGTGTTATCGGCACATCCCTTGGTGGTGCAGATGTGGTGATTGAACCGGATATGATCGGCATCAACTTCACAGATTTCCAGCGAGCGAAAGAATGTATCAAGAGAGGTGCGCTTGTGACACAAAAAGCCATCCCTGAAATTAAGCGCCGATTATCCCTCGCTGAGTGACAATGCAGACAGAATCGCTTCTCACCCGAACTAAAAAGCTACTGAAAGCCTATGACCTCCATGCCCGCAAGGGGCTGGCTCAGCACTTCCTGGTCGATGGTGGGGTGGTCAAGCAAATCCTTGCCGCTGCCGAATTATCTCCATCGGATACCATCATCGAGGTAGGACCGGGGCTGGGAGTGCTCACCGGGGAACTGGTGAAAAGTGCGGGAAAAGTGATTGCCATCGAACTCGACCAGCGGCTTGCCGGGCTTTTAAAGGGGAAAATGGCTTCGCCTGATAATCTTGCTGTAATTAATGACAATGTGCTCAAAACGGACCCTGCGCAATTACTCACACCACTCGGTGTCTCCGACTACAAAGTGGTGGCAAACCTGCCTTACTACATTACCGGGGCGGTCATTCGCCATTTCTTGGAAGCTTCCCTGAAGCCGCGCCTGATGGTGCTGATGGTACAGCGAGAGGTGGCGAAGCAAATCACGGCAAAACCAGGTGAGATGAGCCTGTTGAGCGTGAGTGTGCAGTTCTATGGAGTTCCCAAAATAGCCGCGAAAGTGCCGGCGCACGCCTTCTATCCCACACCGAAGGTTGATTCGGCAGTGCTCAGAATCGATGTCTATCCGCAGCCAAAGGTAGCAGTGAATAATGTCGACGAATTTTTCCGGTTGGTCAAAGCCGGTTTCAGCGCCAATCGGAAACAACTTATTAATTCCCTATCACATGGTTTAGATTTACCAAAAACCGAAGTTCTGCTGTTTCTGGAGAAAGCGGGTATCGACCCGAAGCGCCGCGCCGAGACCCTGACCATTGGAGAATGGGGGCAGTTGTTGAACATTTTACGTGAGCGAGGTGCGCATGATAACCATTGAAGCGCCCGCCAAAATCAATCTCACTCTCGAAGTGTTGAGGAAACGTCCAGATGGCTACCACGAAATCTGCAGTGTTGTACAAGCCATTAGTCTTTGTGATACCCTGCGCTTCTCTTTGAGCAAAAGCATCGAAATACGCTCCGCTTCGCCGGGATGGTCGGCAGAGCAAAGTATTATCCCGAAAGCGATACGTGTAATAAAGACGATAACAGGATATGTGGGCGGGGTTGTTATTGACATTGAGAAGCGTGTCCCTCTGATGGCGGGGTTGGGTGGCGATAGCAGTGATGCCGCTGCCGTTCTGCGGGGTCTTAATGAACTCTGGCAGTTAGGTTTATCACATGAGAAATTGCTGGAACTGGCGCCGCAGTTAGGTTCGGATGTTGCCTTCTTTCTCTATGGTGGCACGGCATTGATGGAAGGGCGCGGCGAAATAATTACGCCACTGCCAGCTTTTCCCCATCATTACGTTATTCTGGTAAACCCCGCCACTCCACATATATCGGGGAAAACCGCTGCCTTGTATGCAAAACTCCAGCCGTCTCACTACACAGACGGGCAAATCACGGGACAACTGGTACAGGATTTGAAATCAGGGAGCGAATTCCATCCGGCGCGGCTATTCAATACCTTTGAGAACGTGGTTTTCACACGTGGTACGGAATTGACGACCTATCGTTCCCATATTCGTAAAAGCGGCGCGCCCCATGTCCACCTCGCCGGGTCGGGTCCGGCGCTATTCACGCTCGTGAAAGACAGGACGCGCGCGGAAGACATGGCTGTTCGACTGAAAAATCAGGGGATGGAGACCCATCTTGTTGAGACGCGTGATTGTCGGTAGTATTGTGACTTAGGTTACTGGTAGTAAAAAGCCGATGCCTTTATAATGAGGGCAATCTATAAAAAATGGAGGGGAGCAATGAGCGAAAAAACCGAAGCCAATTTGCAACAGGCATTTGCGGGAGAAAGTCAGGCGAACCGGAGGTACCTGTTCTTTGCGGATAAAGCGGATAAAGAGGGATTGCCTCAGGTCGCTAGATTGTTCCGCGCCGCTGCGGAAGCCGAAACGGTTCACGCCTATAACCATTTCAATACGATGACTGGCATCGGCACGAGTATCGATAATCTCTCCGCTGCCGTTATCGGAGAACACCAGGAATTCACCCGGATGTATCCCGCAATGATTAACCAGGCGATTGAAGATGAGAACAAGCGTGCCCAGACTTCATTCGAATGGGCGGATGCGGTGGAAAAAATCCATTACGACCACTTTCAGGGTATGCTGAAGGCGGTCAAAGAGAAACAGGCAATCAAGAACGAACCTTACTTTGTCTGTCCGGTGTGCGGTAACACCGTGCTGGGAAAAGCCCCGGACAAGTGCCCGGTATGCGGAGCGCCGGGAAGCAAATTTAAGAAGATTGAATAGCAATTAATTGACCCTGTTTTTAATATGTAACGATTGGGGATTGCACTGAGAAAAATTTATGACAGAAAATTTTAAAAAACTATATAAAAAGGAAGAAGAGTTCCTTGACGAATTCAGAAATATAGCAAGTGTTGCAGTGAAATTACTTAAAGGTGAATGGCAACCCAATTATTCTGCCAGTGACGCTACAAGGAAAAACCAAGAGTATTTCTTTTCGAAAAGCCAAATTAAAGACCTCGTTTTCGATTCGGCGGCAGTGTATAACGATGACAATGGGTTTTCGTCCGTGCAAATTATCCTGAAATCATCCCACCGTATTGTTAATGTTCGGGTTAGGACAGTAAATGGAGAATTAGTCGGGGAAAAGATTATTGACAGACCTATAAACTAACTTATGAACAAGCCGTGAAAGTAGTGGCTCTACGACGTCCTTAAGAGGTGAGTAATGCGATTTCTATCTCGTTTATTTGGGCAGCCGCCCAAAAAGACTGAAATTAATATTCATCTTACTGGACCAAGCACATTCTCAACTCAAGTTGTTGGTGAATCATATTATCAGGAAAACCTGAGCAAGATATGTGGCGGTTTTACTGAAGAAGGGGTAGACCGGATTACAACCGCTAAGTTGGTCCACACCGATGATAATCCACATGACACTAACGCTATAAGAGTTGAAATATCTGGTATGCCAGTAGGTCATCTGAACAGGACGGAGGCACAGAATTATAGAGAACGAATGAAAGCTAATGGACATTCGGGATTAACTGCTACTTGCAACGCCAAAATAACAGGGGGATGGGATAGAGGTAGCAACGATATCGGTTACTTTGGTATAACTTTAGATATGCCAAATGATCTCGTCGAGTCGCTAAGTAACGGTGCTCCGATCACAAATAATTTAGAACAAACAATGGAATCTGATGCTTTCTTATTTGATGTTGAAAAAAGTCCGCCAGAAGAATTGGAGCGATGCCGTATAGGGGATTATGTGAATTTTTGGGTTCCCAAAGATAACACGAGCAAGGTCTTCATTTTTCGTCGTAGAGCCGTTGGGGGTACCGGCAAAATAGGAATCGTGCCAAATAAGTATTCAAATGTTATTTCTGCTCATTTAAGCAAAGGGTTAGAGTGTGAAACGGAAATAGTAGAAATTGACATTGACAAATCAATCTGTAAAATAAAATGTAAATTAATAAGCAAAGAAGAAACCGCTGCTAGGCAAGCATCAGAAGTCGAAGCCGCTGCTAGTCGTTTAAAAGATGAATTACAAAAAAGATATAAACCGAAACAATCTCTTTTAATCAGAGTACAACTACCGAAAAACCATCAATTGAAAGAAGGGCAAAAGTTATATCTTGAAAAACAAACCTTGGAATATTACATTCAGAATGCGACGAGCCTTCATATTAATCTAGTTGACAAAGATGGAATTGTTGTTGCACAAAAAAATAATGAGCCCCGATTAATTTCCTCTATTCTTAGAGCGTTTTTTAGCCAATACGCGATGACTTTCCAGATAAGTTCAATAGAAAAGCCAGATAAGTACACTCTGAAATATTTAGATCAAATAGAAGCTAAGGTAACAGTTTCTTTTGAAAAGGATGCATAATATAATCCTCATCTCTTCGAAATTTTGTAAACTGTTTCAGGCCTTTTGTGGGAATCTTGTTGTATCTGTTATATTGATTGGTGGCAAAATTCACGCATATTTTCTAAGACTAAATGATAATCCCTCTCACTTCATTTATTATCCGCATCTGTTCCTTTGAAAAACGCAAGTATTTGGTAATTTGCGTAATCCCATCTTCATTGAGACGACAGGTTAACAATCCCAAATAGGTATCAGGAGTTATTTTACCAGACTCTCTTGCTTCCTGAAATTTCCTCACCAGCCATTTATCGGCTTTCAGCGCCGGGTGTAATTCCTTCAGCACCCCCAGTCTGTCAGCTCTCACCAGAATTTTCTCAGGCTCTTTCTCTTTCAGGACCAGTTCCAGTTCACGCCTGAGTCGGTACCCCCCCACCGTTTTCAACATTGTCACATCGTGTTTCAGGAGTTTGAGGGTCTTAGGCTCTATCTTAAAACCAAGTCGTTGTTCGTAGCGGATAGCTCGCCAGATACGGGTGGCATCGTCAACAAAGCTCTTTTCATGCAGAATGCGGATTAATTTGCTTCTCAGGTCATCCCGACCACCGTATAGGTCAATCAATTCGCCATAGTGTTCGGGATTCAGACAGATTGCCATAGCGTTAATAGTGAAGTCACGACGGAACAGGTCGGTTTTAAGTGTGCCGGGCTTGACGGTGGGTAACGCACCAGGTTTGGCATAGGTTTCGGTGCGCGCCATCGCGAGATCTACCTTCCATTTATCCAGCTTAACCGTGGCAGTGTTGAACATCGGATGAATGGTTAGTTTCCCGTCAACAGCCTCAGCAAATTCTTTCACCAGACCGATGGCATCGCCTTCTACCACGAAATCGAGGTCGAGATTCGGCAGTCCGAGTAACAGGTCTCGCACCACACCCCCGACAAGATAGAGTTGCTGATTTCTGCGGGCGGCAAGAGTTGCCACTCTCTGCATCAAGGCTACCAGTTCTTTCGGCAGGTTCCTCTCAATTAATCCGGATAGGTTTGTATGCTCATTCATAGTCAATCGTTCATTATCTTACCATAATAAACATTCCACATGTCACATCTCATGCTGTAGAAACGGTGATATAATAAAGTCACTCGTAACACTCTTTCCTGTGTGCCCTCGTGGGGGTTCCGGTAGGTTGGAAAGACAACGAAATCTTAAAAGTTAAACCCATAATGTCATTCTGAGGAGTCCCGATGGAGTCGGGATGAACGAAGAATCTCTGACAAATAAGCAGAAATTCCCTTCGTTTGTTTCAGGGTAGAAATGATTGGTGGGCGGAGAACGTTATGTTTGAATACTATGTGTACATCATGACCAGCCGCTCAGGGACACTATATACAGGCGTTACTAATAATCTTTTCAGACGTGTAGAGGAGCATAAACGCCACACTGTACGAGGATTCACAGCGAAATATAACATAGAGCGATTAGTCTATTGCGAATCTACCGATAGTATTGATTCGGCGATAGTACGGGAGAAACAGATAAAAGGTTGGCGTAGAGAGAGAAAGGTAGCGCTTATTGAGTCGATGAATCCAGAATGGTATGACCTGAGCCTCGAATGGGCAGACAATGATATAGACAAAAGGGCTCTCAAGCCAGTTTTCAGGCAAAGAGATTCTTCGCGTAGCTCAGAATGACATCTTGATAGTAGTGGGAGTGCTTTATACATGTTTGCGTTGATTGCGATTCTTGTGTCGGAATGGTGATTGGAAAGGACCAGAGTGAGTGAGGAAAGAAATGGATAACCAGAGATTGAAACGGCATGTAAAAATCGTTTGCACACTCGGTCCGGCGAGCCAGTCAGCGGAAGTGATTGGAAACATGCTCAAAGCAGGTATGGACATTGCCCGTCTCAATTTGAATTACGGCACGCTTGAGGAACATGCGCGGACTATCTCCCTGGTGCGCCGGTTGAGCAGTGAACTCGGATTGCAGACGGGTGTCATGCTCGACTGTCCCGGTTTGAAGAAATACCCGTCAGCGACTGTGAATGCGGCGTTCAAAAAGCATCTTGAGTTCGCCCGGTCGCAAACTATAGACTTCGTGGCGCTATCGTTCATTTCCACTGCGGAACAGGTAGCTGAGGTGCGGCGATTGCTGACCGCTATCGATTTCTCAGTGCCACTGATTGTGAAAATCGAGCAAGCGTCAGCCTTGATGGAGAGTGACCAGATTCTGGATATTGCTGAAGGTATTATGGTGGCGCGTGGCGACCTGGCAATTCAGATTAGCATCGAAAAAGTACCGCTTGCCCAAAAGCGGCTCATCAAGGCGGCGAACCAGCGCGGTAAACCTGTTATCACTGCCACTCAAATGCTCGAATCGATGGTAGAATCCGCTCAACCCACTCGTGCCGAAGCTGCCGATATTGCCAACGCTGTGCTCGATGGCACGGATGCGCTCATGTTATCCGAAGAAAGTGCAGTGGGTAAGTATCCAGTTGCCACCGTCGAGACAATGGCTAGAATTGCACTGGAAGCCGAAACTGCTTATCCCCATGATGTGAGACTGCGGGATGCTTATCTGGCAAGCCTTCCGGAGGTCAATGATGCCACTGCCCGCGCCGCCTGCCAGATTGCGGACCAGGTTGGTGCGAAAGCCATTATTGCCTTTACTACCGGCGGCACCACCGCCATACGCGTTTCAAAGTATCGTCCCAGTCAACCGATTATTGCCGTAACACCTTCCGAAATGGTAATGAGACGATTGGCTATTCTGTGGGGAGTTCATGCAGTACAGAGAACGAATCCCGTGAGCCTGGAAAAAGTATTTGACCTGGCGGTGGAAGTGGCAACAGGACTGGGTTTAGCTGTGAAGGGCGATAGACTGGTGCTTACAGCCGGTGTGCCGTTGATGGTTGCCGGGAGCACGAATCTCGTTAAGGTGCACGTGGTCTGAGTTCTAGTCCCTCAGTAGCACTCTCAAATTTCGCGCTGTACGCAGATATAATTCCTCGTCAGCAAGCCTATCCAATTTATCTCTGGTCTCCATGTCTAAGTTGTCTATCGGGGTGCCGTTTAAAATCAATTTTGTTTCACTCTCAGAGAAATGTGGTCCAACAGTAATCTTGCGCAAATAAGGTTTATTTGCCGGGCACACTTGTTGACATCTCACACAGCCGACGAGCGTATTGTGCCAGTGAGGTTGAACCCACCATGAAGAATCCTTCTCTGCCCTGTCAAATGTCTGACAGTTTTCGGCGTGAATCAGAAAGCGATCGGCTGAAATAGATTGTGCCGGACAATTCTCACGGCAGAGCGAACAGTTGTTGCAGGCTTTCATTGCGACGATTTCATGCCAGTTATCTTCTTCACAGGGATAATCAGTATAAAAAGCAATGAGTCTGTGAGAGCTACCCATCCCCGGCACATAGCTGATATTGTTTTTACCGTACTTTGCCAGCCCGCTTCGTACTGCGAGGGTCTTCAATGCCAGGTGAGCTTTTACTACCTTGTATCCGCCAGTTTTCAATATGTTGCTAAGAATTTCTCCAGCACGTGACTCATCCGCTCTGATAAAAATTCCGGGTGGAAAATCTGCGGAATAAGCTTTTCCCTGCCATTCAAATTGTGCGCATGTAATAGATTGGGGCATTGCGATAATGAAAATAGTTTCTACCTTGGGCAAGTCTTTGTTACTGTCCAGGTAGAAATGCCAGTTGCTATGAAGTTTTTCGCTTATCATCCCTTGCCTGACTAATTTTGCCACCGCCTCCTGTACTTCCGGCAAATGAGAGATTGATACAGACTTAAACTTGTAGCCATATCGCTTCATTTCTCGCGATATCTTATCTAAAATCTCGCTCATAACTCACTCACCAGCCTTCAGTACGGTAATTCTTCATCAACAGGTTCAGGTTACGGGCAAGGACTTCATACCAGTCATCGGCAGAGATACTAACCAGTTTACCTCGCGTCTCTTCTGCAAGTTTATCGAAGGGCATCTTCTGCAATAGTAAACCTGTTTCTTTCTCAGAGAATTGTGGACCATCTGCAACCTTCTTAATTTGCGTTTTGTTTACGGGACAAACTAACTGACAGCGCATACACCCGATTATTGCATTGTGCCAATCGGGTTTTACCCAGTCGGGGAAATCGAGCTCATTTTCGTTCAGCCAGGTCAGGCAGTTCTCGGCATGGATAAGAAAGCGGTCGGTAGAAATGCATTGTGTCGGGCAGTTCTCCATGCATTTGAAGCAGGTTTCACAGGCTCTCATTACTTTAAGTTCCTGCCAATCGTCTCGCTCTATCGGACAGTCCGAATAAAAGGCGACCAACCGCTGGAAACTCCCCATCCCGGGAATATACGTGATGTTATTTCTACCGTATTGCGTTAGTCCGCTTCGCACTGCCAGTGTTTTGACTGGCAAGTGCGCTCTCTCCAATCTGTAGCCGGTGGGTTTCAGCACTGATGTGAGTATATCTTTGACCCGCGTATCATCTGTCTTACCGATGTATGTAGGTGGGATGTCTGCTTCATAAGTTGTACCTTGCCAGGTAAACCGGGCGCGGGTGATGGGTTGGGGGACAGCGACGATAAAAATGGCGGTGGCTCCGTTTATGTCTTCAGATGGGCTATATTGGAAACGCAGGTAGCTATCGCTGAGTTGTTTATCCAGCAGACCCTGCCGGTGGAATTTATCTATATCTTCCTGTAGTTCAGACAGGTGGGTTATGGAAACAACCTTTGACTTATATCCGGCATTTTGTAGTTCTTGAAGAGCTTTATCAGTGATTCCACCCATTGTCGCTATCCTCCATTTGGTGAGATATTCGTACCACGCTGGACGTTGGAAGTCAAGAGTCCCGCAATAAAGCAACTTTCCAAAACTGTGTTTCCGTGTTATGATTGTTGCTGATTTTGCCATTATATTCAAGTAGGAGGATGTATGAAAAAAGTACTTTGGTTGTTGCTGGTCGGTCTGCTTACGGTCGGTCTGGCACTCGGCGGGTGTACCAAAGAAGCGACCAAGATAGTTGTTGTCACAGATGCTACCTGGATGCCCTTTGAATATGTAAACGAGCAGACCAAGGAAATCGTAGGTTTCGATATCGACCTGATGAAAGCTATCGCTGAGAAAGCTAACCTGGAAATCGAATTTAAAAATGTTGCCTGGGACTCTTTACTGCCGGGTATAGCACAGGGAACCTATGATGTGGCTATCTCATCCATTAGCATCCTTCCAGAGCGTCAGAAAGAAATGCTCTTCTCCGATCCATATTTTGCGGCGGGACAGCTTATCGCGGTGCGTATCGATAATACCACCATCAAAAGTAAAGCTGACCTGTCTGGGAAAACGGTTGGCGCGCAAATTAGTACTACTGGTGCGTTCGAAATTGATAATATTGCGGGCGCTGTTAAGAAAACCTATGATGACATCGGGCTAGCATTTCAAGACCTGATGAACGGACAAATCGATGCTATCGTCTCTGATAATCCGCTGGTATTAGGCTATGTCAATAAAAATCCTACCAAGCTCAAGACTGCAGGTGAGGTTTTCAGTGCTGAGAATTATGGTATTGCGGTAGCAAAAGGTAAAGAAGACCTGCTGAAAAAGATTAATGATGGTTTGAAGAAGGTTTTGGCTGAGGGTATTATCGAGACTCTGTCTAAAAAGTGGTTTGAATAATAGACAGTGAAAGTATAACGACCTATCTCCCGGACTTAAGTCGTTGATTAGCAAGACGAACTAATAATTTGGAGAGAGGGATAGATTCCCTCTCTCCAGCTCTTCTGTTTAAGGTTGCGTATGTTCACACGGCGCGAACCTAAGATTGACGAACAGGAACTGACTCATATCCCCGGAGCCGAGCCACAAAGTCGCATGGATGTCTGGTGGTGGCTGGTAGCTCTGGTTGTCGGAGTCATCGTTATCCTGAGTGTGACCATGCCCGACCCCTACTGGAATATCATCAAATTTGTCCGGGATGGTCTGAAAATCACCGTTTTTCTTACGGTTGTGGCTTTTGGTTTTGTACTTGTGGTGGGGATGTTAGGTGGGCTGGGTCGTCTTTCTAAAAACAGAGTTATAAATCTGATTGCCACACTTTATGTGGAGCTTGTTCGCGGTGTCCCATTGCTCGTGCAGTTAATCTGGTGGTACTTTGCCTTCCCGGTGGTCATTCAGCAGATTGGGAAGTGGACTCACATTTCCGCGCTTGCTGAATATCAGGCGAATGCCGTTTTTGTGGCAATCGTCGGATTTGTAGTCTGTTATGGTGCTTATATGAGTGAGATTTACCGTGCTGGTATTCAGAGTGTTCCCAAAGGGCAGATGGAGGCAGCACGCAGTCTCGGGATGAGTTACTTTCAAGCCATGCGCCACGTTGTTTTACCACAGGCAATCCGCGTTATTCTCCCACCGGTCGGTAATGAGTTTATTTCCTTGTTAAAAGACTCATCACTGGTGAGCGTGGTCGCTGTCGCTGACCTGACCCGGCGGGGTCGCGAATTTATGTCCACCCATTTCAACCCGATTGAGGTCTGGACGATGGTGGCATTATTATATTTAGTACTGACACTGTTTTCGGCACGCATCGTTACATGGATTGAACGCCGCACCAAGTTTGAAAGATAACCATGGAAACTATTATCAATATAGAAAATGTTCACAAATACTTCGGCAGAGTCCATGCTTTGCGTGGTGTCAATTTGCAGGTACAGAAGGGTGAAGTGCTTGTTATCGTCGGACCTTCCGGCTCGGGGAAGTCAACCCTTTTACGCTGTATCAACCATCTGGAAGAATACACCAGCGGTAAAATTATAGTCGACGGAATTCATCTGGATAGCGCAGAGAATATTAATGCCGTCCGCCAGGAAATCGGGATGGTATTTCAGTCGTTCAATCTCTTTGCTCACCTGACTGTAATGGACAACCTTGTACTGGCACAGAAAATAGTGCGTAAGCGGAAGAAAGATGAAGCTAGGGAGATTGCCCTCAACCTCTTGAAAAAAGTGGGTATTCCAGAAAAAGCAAACGCACATCCTTACCAACTCAGCGGCGGACAACAACAGCGGGTGGCAATTGCCCGTGCCCTGGCAATGAACCCGCGCATCATGCTCTTTGACGAACCGACGAGCGCCCTCGACCCGGAGATGATAAAAGAGGTGCTGGACGTGATGCTGGCATTGGCGAAGGAGGGGATGACGATGGTGGTGGTGTCCCACGAGATGGGTTTTGCGCGCGCCGCCGCTAACCGCATTATCTTTATGGATGAAGGGCAGATTATCGAGGAAGCGCCACCGGATATTCTCTTCACCTCACCCAAGCACGAGCGCACGAAGCTGTTTCTAAGCAAGGTATTGCAGTTGTAAAAGTCTGTCTTTTCCTTGCATGCATTAGCGACTGCCCATTTATTGATTAGCACTGGTCAAAATTATCCTGCTACTGAGCAAGCGACACCGTCTTGACAACAGCCACTATTTACATAATAATGCAGGCAGAAAATATGCACAGGGAGGTGTATATGGCAAAACGGACACTGGATAAAGAAACCCGTAAGGCTCTTACTGAAGCCCGAGAACTGATACAATCTATCATCAAAACTGGCGCCAATGAGGCGGAAACGCGCTGGCGCATTGAACCCATCTTCAGCACTCTCATGGGATATGATGCTTTCAAGCATATTACCCGTGAATATTCTGTCGAGAATCCGGGTGATACTGATTATTGCGACTTTGCTATTGTGATTGATGAGACTGCGGTGAAACCTGCCAAGCCCTGCGTCCTCGTAGAGATAAAAAGGGTTAGCACGGATTTATCGCCAAAGCATCTCAAACAAGCGGTATCCTATGCTGTTAACGCCGGTTGCGAATGGGTGATATTGACCAACGGACAGGAATGGAGCCTCTATCATATCACCTTCGGGCAACCGCCAGAAACAACTCTCATTGAACATTGGAACCTGATAACAGATGAATACCCTGTGTTGGCTGATAAGTTCGGGATTGTTGGCTATAAGAACGTTAAAAAGGGCGGATTGGCTCAACTGTGGTCAAAATTTAGTGTCCTCATTCCTCATAACGTCCTCAAGATAATCCTATCGGAAAGTTCAATCGCTTCCATCCGCCGAGAATTGAAACGAACAACTAATGTTCCAGTTTCACAGGAGGAAGTCGTTGGGGCTGTGCGGAGGCTTCTGAATGAATCCGCCGTCGCTGAATTAAAAAATCTAAAAATAGTTCTACCCGATAGAAGGATAAAGAAAAGTGTGCCGCCGGTCGAAGTCGCCGCGAAGACTGAATGTGTTTCGACTCCGCCTCAAGTTTAAGGAGAAAGGCGACCAGAACGGTTGTAATAATGCAAGCAGAAAATATGCATAGGGAGGGGCATATGGATAGCGATGCTCGTTTCAAGCGCTTGCGACTCTACAACGTGATAATGGGAACGTTCCACCTTGCACAGGCGATTGCGATTTTTCTACTTAGCAATGATTTCACCCTACCCGTTACTACTTCTTTTCTCAGTTTCGAACCGGCAACCAAGACCCTGAAACCAGTTACGGAAACAGTTATCAATCTACCGCTCGGTCCCATGATAGCCATATTTCTGTTGCTTTCGGCGATTGCCCATTACACTGTCAGTTTCACGGGAGTATTTGACTGGTATGTCGGCAATCTGAAGAAAGGCATTAACTTTGCCCGCTGGTTCGAGTATTCCCTGAGTGCCTCGGTGATGATTGTGCTCATCGGTCAGCTATGCGGTATGTACGATATCGCCAGCCTGCTGATGGCGTTCGCGCTGACTGGTGTGATGAATCTCTGCGGCTTGCTGATGGAAGTCCATAATCAGACAACCGCGAAAACAAACTGGACGTCCTTCACCATCGGCTCGATTGCCGGGCTCGTGCCGTGGATAGCTCTCGCCATCTACTTCTTCGGGTCGTTGTCCACGTCAGAAGGTAATGTCCCCACCTTCGTCTATTTCATACTACCCACACTGTTCATATTCTTCTTCACCTTTGCCCTGAACATGGCGCTCCAGTATAAAAAGGTGGGACCCTGGCGGGATTATCTGTTCGGGGAACGCGCTTATATATTGTTAAGTCTGGTTGCGAAATCGGCATTAGCCTGGCAGGTCTTTGCCGGCACGTTGCGCCCCATGTAACTAAATTCCGGGCGATTGGAGCTATGGGATTACATCCATGCCCTTCCAGGCATCGAGCTCCTCACGAGCCGGGTCAATCTCCAGTCGGCACGGCACGTCCAGAATCATCGTCGCCCGTTTATTAAGAGTATAAGGCTCCCATTTCGGGATACCCGGATGACTGGGATTGCCGTTACGTGCGAAAGCAATCCAGGCTCCACTGACAGAATCGACCAGTTGCGGTTTGTCGGGACGGTCACCGGTCATTTCCATTGCTTCGGTCGTATCGAATGCGAATGGAATTTCCAATCCGTGCGCCGCCTTAAACAGGTACCCTTTGTAGTTGGATTCCCAGGTGAACAGGTACATGAACACCGGGGCTTTCCCAGCTTTCAGTTTGCTTTCTACCAGCCTGATACAGCCGATACGCCGGTCTTCGCTGGTAATCCCGATAAGCAGGTCCCAGGGAGTAGCGTTGGGACGGGTCTTCCGGTAGGTTGCAATGATGCTGTCCCGCTTTGCTCCAAGTCGCGGTGTGAGTCGTTCGACCAGTTCTGGTTCGGTAAGGCGGCGGCGGCGTGGGTCACCGGCAAGGAAAAGTGCCGCCTCGTCCCGGTTGGTCCCGATGATAATCGGTACGTCATTTAGAGCTGGCGATGCTATCGGTAAGAAGGGGTGAGCCGGCAAAAAATGACCGTCCAGCACCGGTGAAAAACTCATCAGGCTACCGGCGGCTCTGCCCTCTGCACGACCTGGTCTCAGGGGCGGCATTGCTATCACCGCTTCCAGCAACTGCTGTACTGGCATATTCTGAAGTTTATTGATTTCATTTTTCTTGATTTCCAGCTTTGCGAGCAGACGTTCGGCAATTTCCGTAGCGGTTTCCCGTTCCATAGCAAGCAGGCACGGACTGCTTTCGATGATACCCTTGTGGAACAGTCCCTTTGCCGACGGCATAGTAAGTAACAGGCTGACCTTCCTGCCCCCGCCCGATTCACCGAAAATTGTCACGTTACCGGGGTCGCCACCGAAAGCGCTGATGTTGTCTTTTACCCATTGGAGTGCCAGCACGATATCCATCATCCCTACCATGCCCGAACCGGTGAACTCTTCACCTGCTATATCTCCGAGGTGTAAAAATCCGAAAACATTCAAACGGTGATTGATAGTTACGACAACTACGTCGCCGCGCTTGACGAGTCCATGACCGTGGTATATCGCTGACGAACCGTTACCGGATGTGAAGCCTCCACCGTGCAACCACACCATCACCGGGCGTTTTCCTCCATCCCCCACTGCCCGCGTCCAGACGTTTAAAACCAGGCAGTCTTCACGCTGGGGGATACCTGTATTCAGTGGACTTACCGGGTCATTTGTTTCTCTGCCTTGCGGACAGCTCGGTCCGAATTCAATGGCGTCGCGTACTCCCGTCCATGGTTCTGCCGGTTTCGACAGCATGAAACGTCGGCTACCGGTGGGGGGAGCCCCGTAGGGTATACCTTTAAAGACCAGGACGTCTTTTTCGGGGGTGCCCCGTACTTTTCCCGCAGTTGTGTTGACAATAATCTCACTCATAATCATATCTCCTGAACAAAACAATATAACTTCTACCCAATTTCCACTGCCTGTAATTATCATATACTGTCTTGTTTCAGTCAAATGTGTAAAAATTAAAACAAGAAGGAATTAAAAATGCACACGGGTTGACATATTCCTGAAGTGTTATATAATCTGTTCAGGAGATTGCAGGAGGTGCCCCGATGGGTGCGAAAGAGTCCTATGAAACTCGGCCATGGCTTAAGTTCTACCTCAAAGATGTTCCTCCCGATGTCCCTATCCCGGAGAAATCCGTGGTAGAGATGTTTGATGAATCTACGGACAAATGGAAGGACAAGACGGCTCTGATTTTCTACGGGAGAAAGATGAGTTACCGGGAACTACGTGACCAGACTGACCGGCTGGCTACGGCGCTGAGCGACCTCGGGGTCAAGAAAGGCGACCGGCTGGCGCTTCTCCTCCTGAACTCACCGCAGTTCGTCATCGCCTATTTTGCAGCACTGAAAGCAGGTGCGACTGTTACCGCCATCAGTCCTGTATATGTCAGTCCGGAGATTAAGCATCAGTTACTGGACAGTGGCGCTAAATACCTGATTTGTCAGGATATTCTCTTCGACCATGTAGACAAGGCGGATGTGAAATTGGAAAAGGTCATTCTCACCAGCATCACTGAGTACCTGCCTGCCATGAAAAAATTCCTGGGGAGCAGTATCCTGAGAGCCGTCTATCAAAAAATGTCCGCGCCATCGCCGGAGCTGTTCAAACGGGAAGGTTTCTACCATATGCAGGAGTTAATTGCAAAATACCCACCAAAGCCGCCGGTCTACAAATTCGATATCAATGAAGATTTGGTCACGCTTCCATACACTGGCGGCACAACCGGTTTACCCAAAGGCGCCATGATTACACACCGCAATCTCGTTTCCGCTCAACACCTCGGTAGCGTCTACTGGGGAAAAATAACAGAACAGGGAAAAGAAGTCATCCTTGCCTATTTACCTTTCTACCATATTTACGGGCAGTCCGTGGTGATGCTGGGCGGTATTTCACAGGGATATACCCTCGTCATCTTTACCACTCCGGACCTGGATGACATATTGAATGCCATAGAAAGTTACAAAGCTACCCTCTTCTATAGCGTTCCATCCCTTTATGAAGCGCTGAGAGATTATGCCCGTACCGACCGTGTCAACTGGAAAAGAATGAAGGTGCTCGTATCGGGAGCAGATGCCTTACTTGAAGACACGGCAAAGGGTTGGGAGAAGCGCACTGGTACCAAGATTCACGAAGGGTGGGGCATGACGGAAACCAGTTCTGTAGGCATTCTCAGCCCGTACGGTAGACCAAAAGTCGGTAGTTTTGGTGTCCCTCTGCCGAATACTGTGGCGGCAATCGCCGCGCCCGATAAAGACGAATTTCTGCCTGTGGGCGAGACCGGCGAGCTGGTGGTCAGGGGACCACAGGTTATGAAAGGTTACTGGAAGAAACCGGAAGAGACCGAGAAGATGTTTATGAAGGTGGATGGAGTGCGCTGGTTGAGAACTGGAGACCTGGCGAGAATGGATGAGGAGGGTTATTTCTTTTTCTATGATAGAAAGCGCGATATGATTAAATACAAGGGGCTGGCAGTCTTTGCCCGCGAAGTGGAAGAGGCGCTCTGCAGTCATCCTCAAGTGAAGGAAGCCGGTGTTATCGGGGTACCCGACCCTGAAGTCGGAGAGCGTGTGAAAGCTATCGTTGTTCTGGAAACAGAGGCACGTGGCAAACTATCCGAGATGGAAATCATTAAATACTGTGAAGAACGGTTGGCGCACTACAAGGTCCCCAAAATCATAGAGTTCCGTGGGGAAGTCCCTAAGACGGATGTCGGCAAGGTGTCACGCCGGGAACTGAGAGACGAGGGAGTGTGATATGGCGGATACTTTCTTTCAAGCTGAGGGTCTTACCAAACACTTTGGCGGTCTGGTCGCTGTTAGAGATGTCAGTTTTCAGATAGGTAGAGAGGAAATTGTCGGGCTGATTGGACCCAACGGCGCTGGCAAAACCACACTCATCCATTGTATTCTCGGTATCCTCAAACCGGATTCCGGCAAAGTTATTTTCAAAGGCAAAGATATCACCAGAAAGCGTGCCTGGGAAGTTGTCCAGATGGGTATGGCTGGCACGTTCCAGGTAGTGAAACCCTTCCGCCGCCTGCCTATTATTGCCAACGTCATGGTGGGTTGTCTTTCTCCCCGGGCAAAGAAACGCGGCGAGTGGGTGAAGAGGGTGGAAGTCAAAGCCCGTGATGCCCTGGAATTCGTCGGCATTTCTGACATGGCATTGGAACCGGCATCGATTCTTTCACATGGCGATTTGAAACGGCTTGAGGTCGCGCGTGCCATCGCCACTGAACCGGAATTACTCATTCTCGACGAACCATTCGGCGGTCTGAATCCGGCGGAGACCGAACTTATGGCGAAGTCTGTCCAGCGACTGCATAAAGGCGGACGGTTCGGCAGGTTGCACAGTGAAGGTCCGGCGATGCTTATCATCGAGCATAAACTGAGCGAACTGATGAAAATCGTCGACCGTGTGATTGTGCTCAACTTCGGTGAACTTATTGCCCAGGGCACGCCGGCTGAAATTGCCAAAGACCCGAAGGTGATTGAGGCATACACCGGCAAGGAGGTGCTCATTGCTTGAAGTCAAGAATGTTACTGTAAAATTCGACACCGCGATGGTGCTCGATGATGCCAACCTTAAAATCAATAAGGGTGAGTTGGTAGGATTGGTGGGTCCAAATGGCGCTGGAAAAAGCACTCTGTTGCGTGCTATTGCCGGTTTAATCAAATGGCAGAAAGAAGTAACACGGGGCACGCGTAATGCCGATGTCACCTTTGAGGGTGCGATAGAATTTGAAGGCGAACGAATTGAAAAGTTGAGCGCTCATGAAATCGCCCGTCGCGGTTTGGCGCTCTGCCCGGAACGCGGGCGTCCCTTTGTGGAAATGACGGTAAAAGATAATTTACTTGCCGGCGGCTTCCTTTGCGATAATGGTGATGAAATCAAGAATAACCTGGTCAAGGTCTATGAGCTATTTCCCCGCTTAAAAGAGCGTGAGACTCAGATTTCCGGCACGCTCTCCGGTGGAGAGAGGCAGATGCTCTGTATCGGACGGGCGCTGATGCATCAACCCAAACTCCTGCTCGTGGATGAACCGTCCAGCGGACTGGCGCCCAAACTCAAAGAAGACCTGTTCAAACGCATTGAGGATATTTTCAAGGAACTGGGTGTTACCATTCTCCTTGCCGAACAGGACGTTAGCTTTGCTTTCAGCCTGTCTTCCAGGAACTACGTCATGTCCCGCGGACATATTATCTCTCAGGGAACAGCCAAAGAACTGCTGGCGGATGAAACAATAAGAAAAACGTATCTGGGGTTGTAATCCTCTATTGTCATTCCCGCGAAGCTTGTCCCGTTCACGGTGAACCAGTACCCCGATACGGGAGCGGGAATCCCCAGAACCGATGGAGAAGAAGTTCATCTGCCTGGTAAACTTCTGTGCTTTACCGCAGTTCAGCGCTGCATGCCCGGCAGGTCTTCCGCCACCACACATTGGATAGCTTACAGCGGGGACACTGCCTCTCCAGCTTATCTCGAATAAATACGGCGATGCCCTCTGGCATAAAGAGTAGAATAACCACGACAATCGCCGCAAAAATCAACATTCTTACTTCCGGTAGGACACGCAGGAACTCCATGAGTGGGTACATTATGAAAACGCCAACCACCGGACCGTAAATGCTCGTAATGCCGCCGAAGACCGTCCAGATGATTGCTTGGAACGAGAGGAAAAGGTCAAGATTGGCAGGTGAAGCAATCCCCATAAAGTGAGCGTGAAAGGCGCCGGCTACCCCTGCAAAAAAACCACCCACGGCGAAGGCGAGCATCTTGTAGCGGATGGTATTGATACCGCTGGCACGCGCCGCAATTTCATCCTCCCGAATGGCGTGAAAGATAATCCCGGTTCTCACCAGAGCGCTCTTCGCATCTGTAAGTTTCCACATAATCATCACGGAGACAAGCATTACTGCAAACGAAATGTAGAAGCGATTGACAGGGAAGGTAGGATAAATGCGGGTAATACCTGACACACCCAGTTCCCCACCTGTAAAGTCAGTAAAAGCAAAAATGATACCCAGCAGAATAAGCGGGAAAGCGAGTGTTACCAGTGAGAGATAAGGACCTCTCAATCGGAGCGCGGGCAAGCAGACTATTACTCCTGCCACTACCGAAGCCAACGCCCCGATGGGGATAGTTACCCAGGGAGATAAGCCAAGCTTGAGATTGAGCAGGGCGGAGGTATAAGCGGCAACTCCGAAGAAGAGGGCGTGCCCGAAGTTCACCTGCCCGGTATACCCTGAGAGCAGGTCCCAGCTTACCGCAAAGATAGCGAAGATGTTGGCAAAAGCCAGCGTGCGTAAGAGATAAGAGTCAGTGGTGATGACAGGAATGATAATGAGCGCAATAAAGAAAAGCAGTGCCAGAAACCTGCCCGGAATGGCAACAACATCACCCTGAAAGTCCTTTAACAGTCGTCTTATCACCTAGAGCCGCTCCTCTTCAAAAACGACACCGAATAGGCCTTCCGGTCTCACCAGCAAAATGACCACCATAACAATCAGCGCAATGGCTCCTTTAAGAAAAGCTCCGGAGGGCAAGAGAAAGACTACTGCCGTCTCCACAAAGCCGATGATAAAAGCGCCGATGAGGCTCCCCTTGACACTACCCAATCCACCCAGAACGACAATCGCCATAATCATCACGAGCGGGTGTGTCCACATGTATGGCTCCAGTACCAGAGTCGGGGCGACTGCTACTCCCGCGATTGCCGCCAGCGCCGAGGCAATTGTCATGGTGATAAGGAGGATACGGGAAACATTGATGCCCATCAGGTTAGCAATCTCACTATCCTGTGCCACCGCGCGGATAGCGATGCCAAGCCGTGTCTTTGAAAGAAGCGCCCATACGCCGAGCAACACCACTACCACAACACCGAGGACAAGGATATGTTGGTAGAGGACTTTCACCCCGAGGATTGTCAGGTATCCTGTCAGGAAGGTCAGCGGTGTGTAGTAATGCCCCTTAAATATCAAAAGTATTACTTCCTGATAAATAATGGCGACCGCCATGGTAATTAGCATCACGGTGACGTGGTGTTCACGCACACGGTCTATGAAAATCTTATAGGTAGCTAAACCGATAAGTGTGGTGAGTACCAGAGAAATAAGCATTGCCAGAAGCGGATGGAGACCCAGTCGATTGGCGAATAAAAACAGACCGTAGGCGCCGAGCATATAGAAAGAAGTGAATGCCAGGTTTATCATGCGCGCGACGCCAAAAATCAGGGAAAACCCTATGGCAAGGAGGGCATAAATACCACTCCTGACCAGGCCATTTACCAGGATTCCTTCAAGCATTCTTTATTCTAACAAGCTTAATTTACCAAGTACACTGGAAAGGGGAGACCCCGGGGTTTTGTATTTACCATAGGGTCCCCCTCTCTAATGAATTCAAAAATAGAATCCGTTATTTCCCGTAGAACTTAAGAACACGGTCGGGTATCTGCCACTGTACCGTGCCCTCGTATTTGATGTCTTTCCAATTCCAGGGCCAAACACATTTCATTTCGCCGTTCTGCCACTGGATGGCAATACCGGTCACATAACCAGGACCGTAAGTGACATCGTGTGGTGTAGGTTGGTCTTTGCCTATGAAAACGATTCTTCCGGACGTGCTTTGATAGTCCGTCTTCTCCAGCTCGACGACCACGGCGTCGGAGGCGAGTGAATCAGCGCGCTCGATAGCTTCCTTCAGTAAGTAGATAGCATCATATGTACCGGCGCAATAGGTCGGTGTCTCGCCATTTGCCTTGACGAAGGCTTCGAAGAAGGGGACTGTCTTCGGGGTCTGAGCGACACCTTTTGCATAGGTATTGAGCGTGGTTTCGTAGGCGCCGAATTTATTGGTAGCTTCCCAGAAACCATCTTTCTGCGCCTCAACATTGATGCCGACAGATGCAACCGGGATCTGCAGTTCGCCAAGCTGACGGGCAAAAGGAATGCCCACGGGACCGGAGATGATGGTAAGGATGATATGCGCCCCTGATTTCTGTATAGCAGTCAGTTCTGCGGTGACCTCAGTGGCAGTGGCTGATGGTCGCCATGTCCCAACAACCTCCATACCATATTTGGGAACATACGCCTGGTAAGCGGCGACCATGGCATCTGCCCAGGTGGCTTGCTCGGCGAGAATGGCAACCTTAATTTTGCCTTCAATTCCCAAGCCGGCTTTCATAATAGCGCCAGCTGTGGCCAATGTCTCCAGGGAATTGCTGACCAGTTTGTCGCTGGCAAACGGTGTTACACGGAACCAGTACTTGTAGCGTTCGTAACCATCCCCCACCGCCTTCATGCAGAGTTCTTTAGTGGCGGCGCCGCAACCGAGGAAGATTGTTTTATTATCCATCGCCACGTCCATCATGGGATAGACAGCTTCGGTGCGGAATCCACCGATAACGAACTGTGCTTTGTCTACCGTAATAAGACGGGTCATCGCCGACGCGGCATCGGTAGGACTGGACATTTCATTGGAGTCTGCTTTAATCAGTTCTATCTGATACGTTTCTTCGTGTGTTTTACCGTTTTCATCAGTAACGGTAATCGTAATACCACCGGCGGCGTTGATTTCATCACGTGCCAAGGTAGCGCCGAACCAGTGATGTTCACCCTGGACATACTGCATCGGCCCGATAACGCCTATTTTGATTGTCTTCGCCTCTTCCTTTTTGCATCCGCCGGTCATTATTAAAGACGCGACTAGCAGGCAGGCAAACAATGAGAAAATAAATTTCTTTCTCATAAAACCTCCTTATCAATATGGATGAGTCCCTGCCGTGGTTCCAGAGTAGGTCTTTTCATTCCAGAATCTAATAAAATCCGTCACCTCCTTATGAAATTATCAATATAGGACAATTCGCAGACGTACAAGCACTTTTTTATACATCTTTTGTATATAGCTTGTCAATAGTCTGCCAAGATAATAACATTGAAATTCCCCCTCTAATACTGATAAAATTGTTCCAGTTTGAACGTGGTATTAAAACAACATGCATATGCCCCAGTAGCTCAGGCGGATAGAGCAGCGGTTTCCTAAACCGCGTGTCGGGCGTTCGAGTCGCCCCTGGGGTACCACAATCCTATTACAACCGTTTGTTATTCTTTCTCCCGCCTGTCTCAATAGCTAACTCACGTCTTATTTGACAGTAATCGTAGACGATTGATAGTATCGTATCAGCTTTATATTCTAGGCTATGGGTAGTCTGCGATGTTTCAAGAACTAATGGAATTCTTAATAAAAAAGGGGAGGGCTATTTAGATGAGGGATGTCTACGTGGTAAGCGCTGTAAGGACTCCAGTAGGAAAGCGGAATGGGTACTTAAGGGAATGGACAGCTCCGGAGTTGCTTGGTTTTGTTTTGAATGAAGTTGTGCAACGTGTCGGTGTCGACGGTAGCATTGTGGAGGATGTCATTAGTGGCACGGTCAACCAAGTTGGTGAGCAGGGTTTTTGTTTAGGACGAACTGGTGTGTTAGCTTCCAATTTTCCAGAGACAGTTCCCGGTACTTCAGTTAATCGCCAGTGCGGTAGTTCTTTAACAGCGATTCAGATGGCATATGGGATGATCGCCTCCAATACTATGGATGTCGTTATCGCCAGCGGCATCGAACTGATGAGCAAATATGATATAGGTGCAGATAATGGCGGAATGCTACCGAATGGAAAGCCCCAGGGGATTCCCTACGGACAATACTATATGAAAAGGCTTCACGGACTTCCGTTATTCAATATGGCACAGGCAGCACAGGCAATTGCGGAGAAATGGGGAATTACTAGATTGCAGTGCGAAGAGTTCGCTCTTGCAAGTCACCAAAAAGCGCATGCCGCTACAGTTAACGGGTACTTTAAGAGGGAAATTGTCGCTACACAGGGACTGAACAAGGATGGGCAAAAGTTCCTCAACGAAACGGATGAAACCATACGGTCAGATACCAGTCTTAGTAAACTGGCGGCTCTTGCTCCAGCTCTAGATACCAAATGGATAACGGCAGGTACTGCCAGCCCAGTTACTGACGGTGCCTCAGCAGTTTTATTAATGTGCGAGGAAGTAGTAAAAAATCTCAACTTGAAACCACTGGCTCGCATTGTTGCTAATGCTGTGGTGGGCAGTGACCCGGGATTGGTATTAACGGGTCCCATTTATTCAACTCCAAAGGTGTTAAAGAAAGCAGGCTTGAAAATGGCTGATATTGATATTTTTGAGGTTAACGAGGCATTCGCACCGGTACCCATAATTTGGGCTAAAGAGCTTGATGCTCCGATGGACCGACTGAATGTTAATGGCGGAGCATTGGCTTTGGGTCACCCGGTGGGTAATTCGGGATGTCGTTTAAGCGTCACTGCGATTTACGAGTTAATTCGGCGGCAGGCTAAATATGCGCTGGTTACTCTATGTACCGGCGGTGGAATGGCGCCAGCAACGATATTTGAGCGTGTTTAATCGTCAGATTAGTATATTGAATAACGGATAGAGATGGCTCCAGTTACAATAGATTAGTCCCCTCGGAAGGACGAAAACTAAAGTAGGAGGAGCCACCGAAATGAAGAATAGCGCAGCCAGGAAACTAAAGCAAGTACCCGAAGGA